>JBEKEI010000022.1:0-40358 GCA_050013915.1 Roseiarcus sp. | reverse complement strand
AAGCGAAGCAGCGGCCTCTTGGCCGCTTGACGGCGCGACGGCGGCGTGGCTCCGCGGCGTCGGTCGTTCGCGTCCCTCCGGTCGGCAGCTCATCGCCTTGCCCTCTTGCTCAGGCGCGATTCCCGTCGCGGCGAAACGTGCGGGCCGCGCCGTCTGACGCGACAAAGCCGACTGGCGCGGCCCGGCCGATCGCTCGGTCGGCCCGTCATCCCTGCGCGTCGCCGAGGCCCGGAAAGTTTTTGAAGCTTTTTGAAACTTTTGGAAGCGTTTGGAAGTGGTTTGAAGCGTTCTTGAAGCTCTTTGAAGGCGTTTTGAAAGTTTTGGCAATGGTGTATTGCGAGCGCATGAAATGTATGGGACTCCAACGGCTTGCGGGCGCGTGGAAAGCTCCTTGCGGCCCCGCGGCGCCCGCGCTTTCCGGGCGCTCGAAGGCCCCGGCGGCGGCAAGCGTCGGGACAGGGCCGAACGGCGCCCCGAACGAACCAACGCCGGCAATTGCTGGGACCGCCTCGGCGGGCGCTTCGACGTTGAAAGCGGGGGCGCCTCGGCAGTTGCGCCCGCGCGGGGGCCCGGTGGCGCCGCCGTCCGGCTCCCCGCGCGCCGCGGCGGCCGGCCTGTTGTCGGCGGCCGTGCGGACGCGGTCGTCGCAGCGCCATCGGCGCAGCGCGCGCTCCATGATGCGCTGCCGGCGGACTTCCCGCGTGATCGCGCTGAGGCGGGCGGCGGGCGGGGCGGGGGGACGGCGGGGTCGGACATGGCGGGGCTCCTCTGGGGGCGCGAATTAACAGCATAGCCGATCTTTTGGAATATCGGAAGTGGTTTTGCAAAATTCTCTTTTACAGACGCCCCCGCGGCGCAGACGGAGCGCCAGGTCGCGTCGACGGTTGCAGGCAGCGCGCCCTGCGCCGCCGCCCTCAGCAGGAGCCGGGTCGGCAATCCCACCGACAACGCCAAGGCCGAGAGCTTGATGAAGACGCTGAAGCGGAGGAGGTGAACGGCAAGGCCTGCGCCACCCCGGAGCAGGCGCGCCGCGCCATCGGCGCCTTCATCGAGGACGTCCGCAACACCCAGCGCCTGCACCCGGCGCTCGGCTACATACCGCCGGTCGCGTTCGAAGCCGGGCTCGACCAGTCCCGCAACCCAGCTCTAGCGGAGAATCAGCGATGACCGCCGCAAGCCGCTCGCTCGCTACGGCGCCTTTGAGGGGCGCGCTTCGCGAGCGGCTTGCTCATTTGCTACACCACCAGGGGGGACACGACCCCCGCGCGCCGGGCGGCTCTCGGCTGGACGGGCCGGGCGAAGGTGGAAGCGGCTCATTTGAAATAGTCAAATCTGTATCCTGTCCCTGAATTGCCAAGAGGCGCTGCGCGAACATTGACCCGCGCGCCCGGCCCCGGCCGCCAATTGCCGCGCCGACGACGCGCAGTCACCCCGAGGCGATCGCCGGGAGGGGCGGAGCGCGGCGGAGCAGCGGCCTCTTGGCCTCGGGCGATTGCTTGCAATCGCCCTGACTCGACGGGGCGACGGCGGCGTGGCTCCGCGACGCCGGGCGTTTGCGAAACACGTCCGCGCCGCCAGCGGCCGGGCGCATGTCGCGCGCGCGGGAGCGCGGCCTGGCCGGTCGCTCGCGTCAAATGGTGCAATCGGTATCCTGTCGCTGTAATGCCTGTCGCTGTAATGCCTGTCGCTGTAATGCCACTCCCGGCCTCCTCGCAGGGATGAATTGCCGGGTCATCCTCACAACGCCCCCTGCGCCGCCAGCAGCTCCGCCTGCCGCTCCGCCGTCAGCGCGTCGATGATCTCGTCGAGGCCGTCGCCCTCGATCACCCGGTCGAGCGTGTAGAGCGTCAGGTTGATGCGGTGGTCGGTGATCCGGTCCTGGGGGAAATTGTAGGTGCGGATGCGCTGGGAGCGGTCGCCGGAGCCGACCTGGGCCCTGCGGTCGGCGGCGCGCTCGGAATCGGCGCGCTGGTTCTGGGCGTCGAGGATGCGCGAGCGCAGCACCGCCATCGCCTTGGCGCGGTTGCGGTGCTGCGAGCGCTCCTCCTGCATCGCGACGACGACGCCGGTCGGCAGATGGGTGATGCGGATCGCCGATTCCGTCTTGTTGACGTGCTGGCCGCCGGCGCCGCTGGAGCGCATCGTGTCGATCTTGAGATCGGCCTCGTCGATGACGAGGTCGATCTCCTGCGCCTCCGGCAGCACGGCGACCGTCGCCGCCGAGGTGTGGACGCGCCCTTGCGTCTCGGTCGCCGGCACGCGCTGGACGCGATGGACGCCGCTCTCGTATTTGAGACGCGCGAAGGCGCCGCGGCCGGCGATTTCGGCGACGATCTCCTTGTAGCCGCCCGCCGCGCCCTCGCTCGCCGACAGCACCTCGACCGTCCAGCGCTTCGATTCCGCGTATTTCAGATACATGCGGAACAGGTCGCCGGCGAACAGCGCGGCCTCGTCGCCGCCGGTCCCCGCGCGCACCTCGAGGATGACGTTGCCCTCGTCGGCGGCGTCCCTGGGCAGCAGCGAGAGCTGCAGCGCGCGCCGCATCGCGGCCGCCTCGTCCCCGGCGACTTCCAGCTCGGCGCGCGCGAGCGCGCGCATTTCGGCCTCGCTCGCCGGATCCTCGGCGAGCGCAGCGAGTTCGGCGCGCTCGCGCTCCTTGGCGCGCAAGGCCTCGATCGCGCCGACGACGGGGGCGAGTTCGGCCAGTTCGCGCGCCAGCCGCGCGTAGTCGGCGCCGCCGCCCTCCGCCAGCCGGGCGTCGATTTCCCGATGGCGGCGCAGGATCAGGTCGAGATTGGCGTTGGGATTCATGTCGATGGCTCGGAGGGTTCGGCGGCCGGCGCGGCGGATCGGGAGCGCGGTCGCTACAGCCGGACCGCGAGCCGTTCGGCGAGCGCGCGCAACGGTTCGCGCAGCGAGGCGGCGTCGCCGCCGCGCGCCAGCAGCGCCTCGACCTCCTGCGCCGCGGCGCCGGCGTCGAGCGACAGCACCATCGCCTTGACCGGGCCGATCGCCGCCGCCGACATCGACAGGCCGCGATAGCCGAGCGCGACCAGCGTCATCGCCTCGAGCGGCCGCCCGCCGATCTCGCCGCACAGCGTCACCGCCTTGCCGTGCTTGCGGCCGGCGTCGGCGATCGCCTTCAGCGCGCGCAGGAAGCCCGCCGAAAGCGAATCGAAGCGGTTGGCGACCCGCTCGTTATCGCGGTCGGCGGCATAGAGATATTGCATGAGGTCGTTCGAGCCGACCGACAGGAAATCGGCGCGCGCGGCGATCTCGTCGAGCTGCCAGAGCAGGGCGGGCACCTCGACCATCACGCCGACCTCGAGGCTGGCCGGGCGGGCGCGCCCGCAGCGGTCGGCGAAGCTCAGTTCGCGCTCGAGCAGCGCGCGCGCGGCGATGAATTCGTCGACGCTCGACACCATCGGCAGCATGATGCGCAGGGTCCGCCCGGCGCCCGCGCGCAGCATCGCGCGCAGCTGGGTGCGCAGCAGCGCCGGCTTGTCGAGCCCGATCCGGATTGCGCGCCAGCCGAGCGCCGGATTCTCCTCCTCCGGGCCGCGCATGTAGGGCAGCACCTTGTCGCCGCCGATGTCGAGCGTGCGGAACGTCACCGGCCGCGACCCCGCCGCGTCGAGCACCGCGCCGTAGAGCTGCTCCTGGGCGGCGAGCCGCGGGAAGCGCAGCGCGAGCATGAACTGCAGTTCGGTGCGGAACAGGCCGATCGACTGCGCGCCGCTCTCGTCGAGATGCGGCAGGTCGACGACCAGGCCGGCGTTCATGTGGAGGCCGATCGCGACGCCGTCGCGGGTCACCGAAGCCGTGTGGCGCAGCGCCCGGTACTGGTCCTGCCGGCGCGCGCGCAGGCGCGCCTTCTCGCGATAGGATTCCTCGACGTCGGGCTGCGGGCGCAGCTGCACCTCGCCGGTCACGCCGTCGACGATGATCGCATCGCCGTGCTCGACGATCTCGGAAATGTTGGGCACGCCGCTGACCGCCGGGATCGACAGCGCGCGCGCGACGATCGCGATATGGCTCGACTCGCCCGCCTCCTCGAGGACGAGCCCGCGCAGCCGCGAGCGGTCGTAGTCGAGCAGGGCGGCGGGACCCATCGAGCGCGCGACCAGGATCGCGTTCTCGGGCAGGGCGCTCGGCAGCAGCGTCAAGCTCTGGCCGGCGAGCTGGTGCAGCAGCCGGTTGGCGAGATCGTTGAGGTCGTGCAGCCGGTCGCGCAGATAGGGGTCGGTCTGGCGCTGCAGCTTGGCGCGCGCGTCGTTCTGGACCCGCTCGACCGCCGCCTCGGCGGTGAGCCCGCTGCTGACCGCCTCGCGCAGCCGGCGCAGCCAGCCACGGTCGTGCGCGATCATCCGGAACGCCTCGAGCACCTCGACGTGCTCGCCGGGCCCGGCGTCGTCGGAGCGCTCGATCAGCTCGTCGACCGAGGCGCGCATCGCCTGGATCGCGGTGTCGAGCCGGGCGATCTCGCTGTCGACGTCGTCGGCGACCAGCCGGGTGACGATGATCCTGGGCTGGTGCAGCACGACATGGCCGAGCCCGAGCCCCTCGGCGATCGGCGCGCCCTGCAGCGACAATGGGCGGCGCAGCGCGATTTCGGCGCCGGCGCCGGCGACCGACTGCAATTCGCCCGAGGCGATCAACTCGGCGAGCAGCATGGCGGTGGTCTGCAGCGCCTCGATTTCCTCTTCGGAATAGCTGCGCCGCGCCCGGTTCTGCACGACCAGCACGCCGAGCGTGTTGCCGCCGCGCAGCACCGGCACGCCGAGGAAGGACTGGTAGATTTCCTCGCCGGTCTCCGGCCGGTAGGAGAAAGCCGGGTGGTTCTGCGCGTCGGACAGGGCGAGCGGCTCGGCGCTCGCCGCGATCAGGCCGACGAGGCCCTCGTCGGGGCGCATGGTCGTCATGTGGACGGCCTCGCGCTTGAGACCTTCGGTGGCGAACAGCTCGAGCGGACCGTCGGCGCGCGAGACGTAGAGCGAGCAGACCTCGGCCACCATGTTGGAGGCGATCAGGACGACGATTCGGTCGAGCCGCGCCTGCGCGGTGACGGGCTCCGCCATCACCTCGCGGAGCCGCCGCAACAGAAGACGCGGTCCGCCGGGGCCACGCATGGATGTTCCCTGTCCTGTTCCGCCGATCGCTTCCGGCCAGGGCCGGAAATTCAAGAGCGCCCCCTGGATGCGCGATCCGATCGCCGCGATCGGATGTCGCCGTGACTCCCCACACGCGATGCTTAACGCTTCCCCGGATATCCGCAACCCGGGCCGATCCGTTCCGAGCCGTATAGCCAATGAACGGCGCGCGCGGCAAGGGCGCGGTCCGGATCAGGCCTTCAGGAAGGCCTTTTCGAGAATGGCGCCGCCGCCGAGTTCGAACCCGCCGTGCGGCGCGACGCCGCCGACCAAATCGTGCCGCGCGTCGAGCCAGTCACGAAACACCGGAATGATCGCGCCGCCCTCGTCATGCAGCAGCGTCTGCATGTCGGCGATCGCGCTCCGGCGCTTGGCCTCGTCGGTCTCGACGAGGGCGATCGCGAGCAGGCCCTCGAACTTCTCGCTGCTCCAGCGCGTCTCGTTGAGCGGCGCGCCGGCGCGATAGACGTCCGCCAGGATCTGGGTCGCGGCGGCGCGCCCGGCCCAGCAGCTCTCGACGAACGGGCCCTTCAGCCAGATCCGCTCCCAGAAGCCCTCGACCGGCTCCTTGCGGACGTCGAACTTCAGCCCGGCCTTCGCCGCGCTCGCCTGGAACTGCAGCGCGACATCGACGGCGCCCGCGAAGGCCGCTTCGGAGGCCTGAAGCGCGATCGCCGGGTCGAGGCCGGCGCGCCGCAGATGGTAGGCCGCGCGGTCGGGATCGCGTTTGCGCTGCGGCAGGTCCTTGTTGAAATAGGGATCGCCCGCCGGAATCGGATGGTCGTTGCCGGCGGCGCCGTAGCCGTTGAGCAGCGCCCTGACGATCTGCTCGCGGTCGATCGCATATTTCAGCGCCAGCCGCAGGTCGGGATTGTCGTAGGGCGGCCGGTCGACCGCCATCGCCATCACGGCGTGCCAGCCGCCGGCCGCCCGAACGATCTCCGTGCGGGCGGCTTTGGCGAGCAGGCCGGCGGCGCGCGGATCGACGCGGTTGATGATGTCGACCCGGCCGGAGACCAGCGCGTCGAGCCGCTCCGACCAGTCGCCGATCACCGTGATCTCGGCGGCGTCGAGATGGCCGCGGCCGTCCTTCCAGTAGTCGCCCGCGCGCTTCAGCGCGACGCGGACGCCGGGCTCGAACGCCTCGAGCGCGAACGCGCCGGTGCCGACCGGTTTGGACCAGTCCGAAAAGAGCTCGGGGACCATCGGCAGGCGATGGTCGGTCAGCGCGGCGGGAAAATCGGCGTCGGGGCCGGCGAGCCCGATCTGGATCTGATGGCGGTCGAGCTTGCGGATGTCCCTGACCGCGCGCAGCAGGCGGCCGGCGCCCGCCGAGCCGTCGCCGCGCCGCAGGTTCAGCGAATGGATCGCGTCGTCGGCGGTGAACTCCTGCCCGCTCGAGAAGCGCACGCCCTTGCGGAGGGTGAACACCCATTCGGCGGCGCCGGGCCGCGCCTCCCAGGCGCTCGCGAGCTCGGGCGCCGGCCTGCCGTCGGCGCCGAGTTCGACGAGCCCGTCATAGAGGCCGCGGCCGACAACGATCATCACGGAATCGACCGCGGCGCCGGGATCGAGCCCGTCGCCGGGCGCGCCGCCGGCCAGACCGAGGCGCAGCAGCCCGCCCTTCCGGGGCGTATCGGCCGCCGGCGCCGCGAAGGCGGACGCCGGGGCTTCGCCGAACGCGCAGGCGATCCCCAGCGCGGCCGCGCCGGCGAGCAGACCCCGGCGCGAGATCGCGCCTTCCGTCGATCTCGCGTCGTGCGGCTCGCGTTCGTCCATCGCTCCATGTTCCAGCGCGCCGGTTTCCGAACCGGGCGGCGCAGACTGCCTCTCGCCGGGCCGGTCGCGGCGAGTCGCGGCGTTGGCGCAGCATAGGACGAAATTGCGCCGTGGTTGAGTTCAAATTCCCGAGCGCGATCCAGCCGCGCAGCCGACGGACGGCCCAAGGCGGCGGGCGCCGGCGTCCGGCGTCGGCCGGTCTGCGGATCGGGCCGGCGCGGCGGCGCCCCGCGCGTTGACTCGGCCGGTCGCGCCGATTAGGGGTTGCGGCCTTGCCGGCCGGGCGCCTGCCGAGCCCCGGCGTCTCGAGGGGAGCCAGCGCGAACCATGAAGATCCTCGTGCCCGTGAAGAGGGTGGTCGACTACAACGTCAAGATTCGCGTGCGGTCGGACGGTTCGGGCGTCGAGCTCGCCAACGTCAAGATGTCGATGAACCCGTTCGACGAAATCGCCGTCGAGGAGGCGCTGCGCCAGAAGGAGGCGGGCAAGGCGACCGAAGTGATCGTCGTCTCGATCGGCCCCGCGCAGGCGAGCGAGACGCTGCGCACCGGCCTTTCGATGGGCGCCGACCGCGGCATCCTGGTCAAGACCGAGGGGCAGATCGAGCCGCTCGCAGTCGCCAAGATCCTCAAGGGCGTGATCGCCGCCGAACAGCCCGGTCTCGTCATTCTCGGCAAGCAGGCGATCGACGACGACTGCAACCAGACCGGCCAGATGCTCGCCGCGCTGACCGGCTGGGGCCAGGGCGCCTTCGCCTCCAAGGTCGTCATCGGCGACGGCGCGGTCGAGGTGACGCGCGAGGTCGATGGCGGGCTGCAGACGGTGGAATTGAAGCTGCCGGCGATCGTCACCACCGATCTTCGGCTCAACGAGCCGCGCTACGCCTCGCTGCCCAACATCATGAAGGCGAAGAAGAAGCCGATCGACGAGAAGACCCCCGCCGATTTCGGCGTCGACGTCGCGCCGCGGCTCAAGGTGCTGAAGACGACCGAGCCGGGCGGCCGCAAGGCGGGCGTCAAGGTCAAGACGGTCGCCGAACTCGTCGCCAGGCTCAAGGACGAAGCGGGAGTGATCTGAGATGGCGACCCTCCTGTTCGCCGAAGTCGCCAATGGCCATCTCGCCGACATCACCGCCAAGGCGCTGACCGCCGCGCTGCAATTGGGCGCCCCGGTCGACGTGCTGATCGCCGGACGAGACCTCTCGGGCGCCGCGCAGGCCGCCGCGGCGCTCGAAGGCGTCGCGCGCGTCCGCGTCGCCGAGGACGCGCTCTATGCGCACGGCCTCGCCGAACCGCTCGCCGCGCTGCTGGTCGGTCTCGCCGGGCAGTACGACGCGATCGTCGCGGGGTCCAGCGCCTATACCAAGAACGTGCTGCCGCGCGTCGCCGCGCTGCTCGACGTCATGCAGGTCTCCGACATCACCAGGGTCCTCGCGCCCGACACGTTCGAGCGGCCGATCTACGCCGGCAATGCGATCCAGACCGTGCAGTCGAGCGACCCGAAGCGGATCGTCACCGTGCGCACCGCGTCCTTCGCCGCGACCGGCGCCGGCGGCCCGGCGCCGATCGAGCCCGTGAGCGCGGCAGGCGATCCGGGCCTGTCGTCGTTCAAGGGCGAGGCGCTCGCCAAGTCCGACCGGCCCGAACTGACCTCGGCCAGGATCATCATCTCGGGCGGCCGGGCGATGAAGAACGCAGAGAATTTCAAGACCTATATCGAGCCGGTCGCCGACAAGCTCGGGGCGGCGATGGGCGCCTCGCGCGCCGCGGTCGACGCCGGCTTTGCGCCCAACGACTGGCAGGTCGGCCAGACCGGCAAGGTCGTGGCGCCCGACCTCTATATCGCGGTCGGCATATCGGGGGCGATCCAGCACCTCGCCGGCATGAAGGATTCCAAGGTCATCGTCGCGATCAACAAGGACGAGGAGGCGCCGATCTTCCAGGTCGCCGACTACGGCCTCGTCGCCGACCTGTTCACGGCGCTGCCCGAACTCGCGCAAGAGCTGGGCAAAATCGGTCGATAGGCCTTTGTTGCAGCGCGTCAATCGGCTATGGATGCGGATGCGGCGCCTTCGACGGCCGGGCGCTTCGGGCGCCCGGGACCGGCGGCAAATCGCCGCCGGGTGATCAAATGACGTTCGTGATCAACAAGGTTGGCGTCATCGGCGCCGGGCAAATGGGCAACGGGATCGCGCAGGTCTGCGCCCAGGCCGGGATGGACGTCGTGCTGAACGACGTCGCCGAGGAGCGGCTCCAGGCCGGCCTCGCCACCATCAATGGCCTGCTGGCGCGCCAGGTCGCCAAGGGTCAGATGAACGAGTCCGAGCGCGTCGCGACGCTCGGGCGCATCGCGACCGCCTCCGGCCCCGACCAGCTCGCCGATTGCGACCTCGTCATCGAGGCCGCCTCGGAAAACGAGGAGATCAAGCGCAGGATCTTCGCCGGCCTGCGCCCCTATCTCAAGCCGGAGGCGGTCGTCGCCTCCAACACATCCTCGATCTCGATCACAAGGCTCGCCTCCGGCACCGAGCGCCCCGAGCGGTTCATCGGCATCCATTTCATGAACCCGGTGCCGAAAATGCAGCTCGTCGAGCTGATCCGCGGCATCGCGACGCAGGACGACACCTTCGAGGCGGCCAAGGCCTTCGTCACCCGGCTCGGCAAGACGACCACGATGTCGGAGGACTTTCCCGCCTTCATCGTCAACCGCATCCTGTTGCCGATGATCAACGAGGCGATCTACACGCTCTACGAGGGCGTCGGCTCGGTCGACGCGATCGACACGGCGATGCGGCTCGGCGCCAACCACCCGATGGGCCCGCTCCAGCTCGCCGACTTCATCGGCCTCGACGTCTGCCTGGCGATCATGCAGGTGCTGCACGAAGGGCTCGCCGATTCCAAATACCGCCCGTGCCCGCTGCTGGTGAAATATGTCGAGGCGGGCTGGCTCGGCCGCAAGACCCAGCGCGGCTTCTACGACTATCGCGGCGAGCATCCGGTGCCGACGCGGTAGGCTGAACGCCCGGACGGCTGCGCTCGTCGCCGCCGGGTCGGACCTGCGATTTCACCCCGGACTGCGGCGCCCGGGTCTTACATGCCGGGAATTTTTGCCAGCTCGAAGATTTCGATCCCGCCGCCATGCGCCAGATGCGGGTGGCCTTCGGTCAGCGCCGCCGCCGCCGCTGCGCTTTCGGCCTGAACGATGCTGTAGCCCGTCGCGCCGCTGGCCGTCGCCTTGCCGAAGCGCCGCGAGCCCGCCGCGAACGGCGCGCCGCCGTCGACGATCGCGCTGCCGGCCTTGCCGAACCAGGCCATCCACGCCGCCATCATCGCCTTGCCCGCCGCTTCGCTCTGCGGCATCTCGCCGCCGGAATAGAGAAACAGATATTTGCTGCTCATCGCGCGCTTGCCCCCCGGACGAAATGGGATGGCGGACAATACACGAGGCCCGCCGTGCGGGCTATTCCTCTTCCGATCCAGGTCTTCGCAGGCTCTTGACCGCGCCGCGCCGGCCCTTGCCGTCGAGCCGCCGCGTCCTGGAGGCGAGCGTCGGCCGCGTCGCGCGGCGCGGCTTGGGCTTCTCCTGCGCGGCGAGAAGAAGCGCCTTCAGCCGGTCCCGCGCGTCCTCGCGATTGCGGATCTGGCTGGAGAAGCGCTGCGCGAAAATGACGATGATCCCGTCATTGGTCATGCGCGAGCCGGCCAGGCGCGTGAGCCGCGCGCCGACATCGTCCGGCATCGAGGCGCGGCGCGCATTGAAGCGCAGCTCGACGGCGGTCGAGACCTTGTTGACGTTCTGGCCGCCTGGTCCGGAGGCGCGCACGAAATTCTCGACGATGTCGCCCTCGTCGATGTGAAGGGCGCCGATTTTCATCGGAGGAGTCCTCGTCGAGCTTAAGAGCCGCACGCTCACCGCCACTCCCGCACATCGACGAACCGCCCCGCGATCGCCGCCGCCGCCGCCATCACGGGCGAGACGAGGTGGGTGCGGCCCTTGTAGCCTTGGCGGCCCTCGAAATTGCGGTTCGAGGTCGAGGCGCAGCGCTCGCCGGGGGCGAGCTTGTCGGGGTTCATCGCCAGGCACATCGAGCAGCCCGGCTCGCGCCACTCGAAGCCCGCCGCCTTGAAGATCGCGTCGAGCCCCTCGGTCTCGGCCTGCGCCTTGACGAGGCCGGAGCCCGGCACGACCATCGCCTGCACCCTCGCCGAGACCCTGCGCCCCTCGACGATTTTCGCCGCCGCGCGCAGATCCTCGATGCGGCCGTTGGTGCACGAGCCGAGGAACACCCGGTCGATCGCGATGTCGGTGATCTTCTCGCCGCCGCGCAGGCCCATATAGTCGAGCGAGCGCCTGATCGAGGCGCGCTTGTGCTCGGTCTTGCCGTCCTCGACGCTCGGCACCTTGCCGCCGATCGAGACGACGTCCTGCGGGCTGGTGCCCCAGGACACGATCGGCGGCAGGCGCGCCGCGTCGAGCCGCACCTCCTGGTCAAAGGCGGCGCCGTCGTCGCTGCGCAGCGCCGACCAGTAGGCGACCGCCTGGTCCCAGAGCGCGCCTTTGGGCGCCTTGGGCCGGCCGTTCAGATAGGCGAAGGTCTTCTCGTCGGGCGCGATCATTCCGGCGCGCGCGCCGCCCTCGATCGACATGTTGCAGACGGTCATGCGGCCTTCCATCGACAGCGCGCGGATCGCCTCGCCGGCATATTCGATGACATGGCCGGTGCCGCCCGCGGTGCCGATTTCGCCGATGATCGCCAGGATGATGTCCTTGGAGGCGACGCCGTCGCCGAGCGCGCCGTCGACGGTCACCCGCATGTTCTTGGCCTTCGACTGGATCAGCGTCTGGGTCGCGAGCACATGCTCGACCTCCGAGGTGCCGATGCCGTGGGCGAGCGCGCCGAACGCGCCGTGGGTCGAGGTGTGGCTGTCGCCGCAGACGATCGTCGTGCCCGGCAAGGTGAAGCCCTGCTCGGGCCCGATGATGTGGACGATGCCCTGGCGGGCGTCGAATTCGTCGTAATATTCGATGCCGAACTCGCGCGCGTTCTCGGCGAGTTGCTCGACCTGCAGCCGGCTCTCGGGATCCTGGATGCCGCCCGAGCGGTCGGTCGTCTGGATGTTGTGATCGACGACCGCGAGCGTCTTCTCCGGCGCGCGCACCTTGCGCCCGGCGATGCGGAGCCCCTCGAAGGCCTGCGGGCTGGTCACCTCGTGGACGAGATGGCGATCGATATAGAGCAGGCTCGAGCCTTCCGATTGCGTCTCGATGACGTGGTCGTCCCAGATCTTGTCGTAGAGGGTGCGGGCCTTGGGCATTTCTGGCTCCGGCGCCGAAGCGGCGCTTGCGGGGGTTGAGCGTTGGGTTGGGGCGGGTTGTATGCTGAAGGCGGGCCTTAGAAAAGGGGCGGCGCCGAGGCTTTTTCGGCGAAGCGCAGGCCGCGCAGCTCTCCGGCAAGGCGACGCCGGGGTGACGCCGCCGCCCTCGCGCCCTATCCTGCCGCCTGTTCCCGCCGCCGAGGCCGCCGATGCGCGCGACCAAAATCCTCCACGTCGTCTCCTGCCACGCCGAGGGCGAGGTCGGCGACGTCATCGTCGGCGGGGTCGCGCCGCCGCCGGGCGAGACGCTGTGGGCGCAGTCGCGCTTCATCGCGCGCGATCGCACGCTGCGCGACTTCGTGCTCAACGAGCCGCGCGGCGGCGTGTTCCGCCACGTCAACCTGCTCGTGCCGGCCAAGAACCCCGCCGCGCAGATGGGCTTCATCGTGATGGAGCCCGAGGATACCCCGCCGATGTCTGGCTCCAACGCGATCTGCGTCGCGACCGTGCTGCTCGACACCGGCATCCTGCCGATGACGGAGCCGGAGACCCGGCTGACGCTGGAGGCGCCGGGCGGCCTCATCGCGATCACGGCGCAATGCCGCGCCGGCAAGGCCGAGCGGATCAGCCTCGCCAACGTCCCCGCCTTCGCCGACCGGCTCGACGCGCCGCTCGAGGTCGCCGGGCTCGGCACGCTCGCGGTCGACGTCGCCTATGGCGGCGACAGTTTCGTCATCGTCGACGCCTCGGCGCTCGGCTTTGCGATCCGGCCCGACGAGGCGCGCGACCTCGCCGAGACCGGGATGCGGATCGTCGCGGCGGCCAACGCCGCGCTCGGCTTCGTCCATCCCGAGAATCCGGAGTGGGACCATATTTCGTTCTGCCAGTTCGCGGGACCGTTGACGGAGGTGGACGGCGCCCTGGCCGGCGCCAACGCGGTGGTCGTACGCCCCGGCAAGATCGACCGCTCGCCGACCGGCACCGGCTGCTGCGCGCGGATGGCGACGCTGCACGCGCGCGGGCGGATGAAGGCGGGCGATCGCTACGTCGCGCGCTCGATCATCGGCTCGCGGTTCGACTGCGCGATCGCGGCGGCGGCGACGGTCGCCGGCCGGCCGGCGATCGCCCCGGTCGTCTCGGGGCGGGCCTGGATCACGGGAACGCACCAGCACATGCTGGACCCCGCGGACCCCTGGCCGGCGGGATATCGGCTCAGCGACACGTGGCCGAAGCTGGAGCGGGGCGCCGGGCCGTCCGGATTCGACCCGACGTCGAGATGAGCGCGATTCGAGGGCCGGGCTCTTCCGGTCGGACGACCCGCGCCGTCGTCCCACTGCGCCAAGGCGGGGCGGAACGCTTCGCCGGCGCCCCGACGTTCAGGCTTGCGCGTCGCGGCGGCGCGGCTAGGCGCCCGGCGCCGGCTGCGTCCCGGCCGGCGCATGGCCGCCCGGCGCGCGCGTGCGCCGCGCCGCGGGCCGCTCGCCGAGCAGCCGGGCGCCGACGGCGAACGGCCGGATGACGAGGCTCGCCGCCCAGGCGGCGAGCAACGTGCCGGCAAATACGATGGCCGCCTTGGCGACGGCGGGCAGCACGAGGCCGAGCAGCGCCGATTGCAGCCAGACGAGCGGCGCGTAGTGCAGGAGATAGATGCCGAACGCATCGGCGGACAGCGCCTCGAGCGGACGCGAACGCGTCGCGGCGAAGCGCAGACAGATCGCGATCGCGAAGAAGACGCCGCTCGCGCCGGCGGTCGCGAAGGCGACGTCGGCGCCGACCTGGACGACCAGCGGCGCCGACGCCGCGTCGGGCAGGGTCAGCGCAGTCAGCCCCATCCAGAGCAGCAGGCTGGCGAGCGCCGCGGCCAGCCAGAGCCGCCAGCGCTGCGCGAGCGGACCTTCGGCGGCCAGCACGCCGCGTTCGAGGCCGGCGGCGCCGACCCCGAGCCCCGCGAAATAATAGACCGCGTAGAGCAGCGGCCGGCTGAGCTGTAACGCGAACGGACCGTGGTCGGCCCATCGGAACGGCGTGAAGGCGAGCGCGAGCGGAAGATAGGCGAGCGCGGCGATCGTCGCGAGCGCGGCCAGACAGCAGCCGGGCCGCGCAGCCGCGCGCGCGCAAAACCGGCCGAGCGCGGCGAGCCGATCGGGCGCCAATCGATGAAGCGCGGCCGCCGCCGAGGCGAACGCGAGCAGCAGCCACAGGAACCACACGGGCCCGTTGGGCCAGAACGGCAGCGCCAACAGCGCCCGCGCATAGGCGGCCAGACTCGCATCGGCCGCCCGCGCGCAATAGGCCGGGTAGAGCGCGAGCGGCGCGACGACGGCGAGGCCGAACACGTAGGGAACGCCCAGCCGCATTGCGCGCTCGCGGATGAACCGTCGGCTCCCCTTGCGCGCGAGGGCGGGCCCGGCGAACAGGCCCGAGAGGAAGAACATCAGCGCCATCAGATAGACGTCCTGCCACGCGCAGAACAGGTCGAAGCCGAACCAGCGCGACGCGTCGAGGACCGGAAAAGCCCGCCAGTCCCAGGGGGGCGCGTCGAAGGGCAGCCCGGACTCGCGGGGGAAGCCGAGGTAGGCCAGCATCGAATGGAAGGCGAGCAGGAACAGAATCGCCAGCCCGCGCAAATTGCGCAACGCGAGACTGGATCGGCCGGCCGGGCTCTGCGCCGCCGCTGGGACGTCCGCCGCGGCTTCGACCGGCCCGTCGATCCTCGCCGCGACGGGTTCGCGTTCCCGGGCATGCGCCGCGGAGCGTCCGGTCGCGACCGCGCTATCGCGGCTCGCCCGGCCCGTCACGGGCCGCCCCGGCCCCGACCCCGGGCGCGGCAGGTCGAACTCGACGAACGCAGTCCCAGCCCCAAGCGCGCGCCCCCTTCGCCGGCGTTCGCCGGATGACGCCGTTCTCCCGCCGAGAGTGTAATTTTCGTCGACGATTTGCAATGGCCCGACTTCGGCCCTGCAAAACCATGGTAAAACTCGCGTCCCGGCGGCGGTCGCTTCCTCGGTATCGCGCATGCCGCCGCGCGGCCGGAGCCGCCGGCGGCGCTTGCCCCGCGTCTCGTCGCGGGATTAGTATGCCGGCCATTCCGTCGGAGTGGGCGTCTTGCGACATCCTCGAACGCTGAAGGTCGGCGCCCCGCGCATCGTCGGTGCGCTTGCCGCTTTCCTGGTCGTCCTGGGGTTCGTCGCGGCGCCCCGCGCGGCGAGCGCGGATGTCCGCAAGGGCGTCGCGCTGGTGATCGGCAACGGCGCCTACAGGACGGCGCCGCAGCTCGAGAATCCGCCTCTGGACGCGCGGGCGGTCGCCGCTTCGCTGAAGCGGCTCGGCTTCCAGGTGATCGAGGGCTACGATCTCGACATCGCGCATATGCGCGCGGCGATCGCGGAGTTTTCGAGCGCGCTGCCCGACTCCAGGGCCGCGATCTTCTACTACGCCGGTCACGGCGTGTCGGTCGACGAGGAGAACTACGTCATCCCGACCGACATCGTGCTGCGCTCGCCGACGGATCTCGATCTCGGCGCGCTCAGCGTCTCGCTGATTCTCAAGCAGATGAAGCGCGAGGAGCGCGTCAACGTCGTCATCCTCGATGCCTGCCGCGACAATCCATTCGCCGCCGAGCTCTCGCGCAACAGCCGGAGTCGCTCCGTGGTCAGCATGCGCGGCCTCAGCCGGGTCGACGCCGATCTCGCCCGCGGCACGCTGATCGCCTTCGCCAGCGATCCCAAGAGCACGGCGCTCGACGGGCCGCCGGGCGACCACAGCCCGTTCACCAAGGCGCTGATCGATCATCTCGAGGATCCCGGCGTTTCGATCGACACCGTGATGAACCGCGTGCGCTCGGAGGTCTGGGAGACGACGCACAATCAGCAACTGCCCTGGGTGAACACCTCGCTGATCGGCGAATTCAGCCTCAATCCGCGCCCCGCCGAGACCGCCGTCGCCGGCCTGGAATCCGCGCCGCCGACTCCCGCGCCCAACGGCGCCGCGCCCGCCGACAAGATGAGCCAGGAAGTGCTGATCTGGGAATCGGCGCAGCATTCCAACCTGCCCGGCGATTACCGCGCCTATCTCGACGCCTATCCCAACGGCGTCTTCGCCGCGATGGCGAAGAACCGCATCGCCAGCCTCGCGGCGCCCGCCGACCCGCCGGCGGCGAATCCCACGCGGGTGACGTCGCCGGCGCCGGCGGCGCCAGGGGCCGAAGTCGGCACGGTCGACACCGAGCGGTCGCTCGATCTCAGCGCCGCCGACCGCCGCGAAATCCAGCAGCGCCTCGTCGTCATCGGCTTCTATGTCGGGGCGGCGAGCGGCGTGCTCGGCGAGCGGACGCGCGCGGCGATCGCCGAGTGGCAGAAGGCGCGCGGCGCAAGCCCGACCGGCCTGCTCGGCCCGGTGCAGCTCGCCGCGCTGCGGGCGGACAGCGAGGAGGCGTACCGGCGGTTTCTGGCGGCGGCCCCGCCGCCCGCCCAGCGGGCGCGCGTGCAGACCGCCCATCGGCAGACGCCGCTCGAGAGCGCGCCGCCGCCGCGCGACGACGGCGCCGCCTCCGCCGCGGCCGGCGCGTTTTTCGGCGGCGTGGCGTCGGGACTGATCCTTCACGGGCTGAACCACTGAACCGGCCGGCGCTCAGAACGGCAGGCCGACGTAATTCTCGGCCAGCGCCTGCGAAGCCGCGCGCGAGCCGAACAGATAGCTCAGCTCCGCCCCCTGCAGGCGCGCCTCGAACGTGTCGTCGTCGCCGAACCTGTGCATCAGCGTCGTCATCCACCAGGAGAAGCGCACCGCCTTCCAGACCCGCGCGAGGCAGGCCTGCGAATAGCCGTCGATCCCCGCGCTTGCGCCGCTCTTGCAGCAATCGATCAGCGCGCGGCTGAGGTAGCGCACATCGGAGGCGGCGAGGTTGAGGCCCTTGGCGCCCGTCGGCGGCACGATATGGGCGGCGTCGCCGGCGAGGAACAGGCGACCCCGCCGCATCGGCTCGGCGACGAAGCTGCGCAGCGGGGCGATGCTCTTCTCGATCGCGGGGCCGCTCGTCATCGCGGCCGCCGCCTCGGGGCCGAGGCGCAGCTTCAGTTCGTCCCAAATGCGCTCGTCCGGCCAGTCCTCCAGCCGCTCGTCGACCGGGCACTGGATGTAGTAGCGGCTGCGCGTGTGCGAGCGCATGCTGGCGAGCGCGAACCCGCGCGCGTGACGCGCATAGATCAGCTCGTGCGAGCATGGCGGAACGTCGGCGAGGATGCCGAGCCAGCCGAAGGGATAGACGCGCTCGAAACTCTTCAGATCCGGGGCCGGAATCGAGCGCCGGCCGACGCCGTGGAAACCGTCGCAGGCGGCGATGAAATCGCAGGCGAATTCCTGCTCGGCGCCGGCGACGCGGCAGGTCACGCGCGGCCGGTCGCCGTCGATCTCGTGGAGCGCGACATCGGCGGCTTCGTAAACCACCGGCGCCCCGGCCGCCGCCCGCGCGTCGCCGAGATCGCGCGTCAGCTCGGTCTGGCCGTAGACCATGACGCGCTTGCCGCCGGTGAGGCCGGCGAGGTCGATGCGATGGCGCACGCCGTCGCAGGCGAGGGCGAAACCCTCATGCGGCAGCCCCTCCCGATGCATGCGCGCCCCGACGCCCGCCTCGTCGAGCAGGTCGACCGTGCCCTGTTCGAGAACGCCCGCGCGGATGCGCGCCTCGACATAGGCGCGGCTCTGGCGCTCCAGGATGACCGCGTCGACGCCCGCCCGGTGCAGCAACTGCCCGAGCAGCAGCCCCGCCGGGCCGGCGCCGATGATGGCGATCTGCGTGCGCTGGACCATCGCGCCGGAACTCCGCATGCGGCTGTGAAGCGAACGATCGTCATTCGATATAAGAATCGGGGTTCGGAAGCCAGCCTGCGCCTGTCGCAGCGCGGCGCCGGTCCGCCCCGGGAGCTTCGGCGCGCAAGTCGCGCGCGCGGCTCGGGCGACGGCGGGCGCCGCCGGTTCGGCTCAAATTCTCCGCCGTTTCCCCCTTTCGCGCCCGGCCGCGGCGCTTAAATGAGGGGTGTGCCGCGCAAAGCGGCAAATCCATCGATTGGGTCCGGCGTCGTCGCTTCGGGGCGCAGCCGGAGGCCAGGGGAGAATTTGATGAATCTGGAGAAATACACCGAGCGCGCCAGGGGCTTCATCCAGAGCGCGCAGTCGCTCGCGATCCGCGAGGGGCATCAGCAGTTCACGCCCGAGCACCTGCTCAAGGTTCTGCTCGACGACGAGCAGGGTCTTTCCGCCGGGCTGATCGACAAGGCGGGCGGCCGTTCGCGCGACGCGCTCGCGCAGGTCGAACTCGCGCTCGCCAAGCTGCCCAAGGTGCAGGGCTCGGGCGCCGGCCAGCTCTATCTCGCGCCGACCACCGCGCGGCTGTTCGACAACGCCGAAAAGATCGCCCAGAAGGCCGGCGATTCCTTCGTGACGGTCGAACGCCTGCTGCTCGCCCTGGCGATGGAGAAGGGCGCCGAGGCGGCCAAGATCCTCGCCGCCGCGGGCGTCTCCGCGCAGACGCTGAATCTGGCGATCGAGGATCTGCGCAAGGGCCGCTCGGCCGATTCGGCGAGCGCCGAGAACGCCTACGATGCGCTGAAGAAATATGCGCGCAACCTCACCGACGCCGCGCGCGCCGGCAAGCTCGATCCGGTCATCGGCCGCGACGAGGAAATCCGCCGCACGATCCAGGTGCTGTCGCGCCGGACCAAGAACAATCCGGTGCTGATCGGCGAACCCGGCGTCGGCAAGACCGCGATCGTCGAAGGCCTCGCGCTGCGCATCGTCAACGGCGACGTGCCGGAATCGCTCAAGGACAAGAAGCTGCTCGCGCTCGACCTCGGCGCGCTGATCGCGGGCGCCAAATATCGCGGCGAATTCGAGGAGCGGCTGAAAGCCGTGCTCAACGAGGTGATCGCGGCCGCGGGCGGCGTGATCCTGTTCATCGACGAGATGCATACGCTCGTCGGCGCCGGCAAGAGCGAAGGGGCGATGGACGCCTCCAACCTCTTGAAGCCGGCGCTCGCGCGCGGCGAATTGCATTGCATCGGCGCCACCACGCTCGACGAATATCGCAAGCATGTCGAGAAGGACGCCGCCCTCGCCCGTCGGTTCCAGCCGGTGTTCGTCTCCGAGCCGACGGTCGAGGACACGATCTCGATCCTGCGCGGGCTCAAGGACAAATACGAGCTGCACCACGGCGTCCACATCACCGACGCGGCGATCGTCGCGGCGGCGACGCTGTCGAACCGCTACATCGCCGACCGGTTCCTGCCCGACAAGGCGATCGACCTGATCGACGAAGCCTCGTCGCGCCTGCGGATGCAGGTCGATTCCAAGCCGGAGGAGCTCGACGAACTCGATCGGCGCGTCATCCAGCTCAAGATCGAGCAGGAGGCGCTGAAGAAGGAGAGCGACGCGGCTTCCAAGGACCGGCTGGTGAAGCTCTCCGCCGAGCTCGGCGACCTGCAGGAGAAGTCGGACACGCTGACCGCGCGCTGGCGCGCGGAAAAGGACAAGCTCGGCGCGGCGCAGAAGCTGAAGGAACAGCTCGAGGCGGCCCGCAACGATCTCGCCCAGGCGCACCGCAAGGGCGATTGGCAGCGCGCGGCCGAACTCACCCATGGCGTCATTCCCGAGCTTGAAAAGACGCTGGCGGCGACCGAGGCGAAGGCCGGCGACAATCTCGTCGACGAGGCGGTGACGCCCGACATGGTCGCCCAGGTCGTCTCGCGCTGGACCGGCGTGCCGGTCGACAAGATGCTGTCGGGCGAGCGCGACAAGCTGCTGAGGATGGAGGGCGAACTCGCCAGGCGGGTCGTCGGCCAGGCCGAGGCGGTGACCGCGGTCGCCACGGCGGTGCGGCGCGCGCGCGCCGGGCTCCAGGACCCGAACCGGCCGATCGGCTCGTTCATGTTCCTCGGGCCGACCGGCGTCGGCAAGACCGAGCTGACCAAGGCGCTCGCCTCGTTCCTGTTCGACGACGACACCGCGATGGTGCGCATCGACATGTCCGAATACATGGAGAAGCACTCGGTCGCCCGGCTGATCGGCGCCCCGCCCGGCTATGTCGGCTACGAGGAGGGCGGCGCGCTGACCGAGGCGGTGCGCCGGCGGCCCTATCAGGTCGTGCTGTTCGACGAGATCGAGAAGGCGCATCCCGACGTCTTCAACGTGCTGCTGCAGGTGCTCGACGACGGCCGGCTGACCGACGGCCAGGGCCGCACGGTCGACTTCCGCAACGTGCTGATCGTCATGACCTCGAACCTCGGTTCGGAATATCTCGTCAGCCAGAAGGAGGGCGAGGACACCAAGGCGGTCGAGAGCGAGGTGATGAACGTCGTGCGCGGCCATTTCCGCCCCGAGTTCCTCAACCGCGTCGACGAGATCATCCTGTTCCACCGGCTGCGCCGGGAGGACATGGCGGCGATCGTCGACATCCAGTTCCGGCGGCTCGCCAGGCTGCTGGAGGATCGCAAGATCACGCTCGAACTCGACGCCAAGGGCCGGCAGTGGCTCGCCGACAAGGGCTACGACCCGGCCTATGGCGCCAGGCCGCTCAAGCGCGTGATTCAGAAGGCGGTCCAGGACCCGCTCGCCCAGCTGCTGCTCGCCGGCGAACTCGCCGACGGCTCGGCGGTCAAGATCGGCGCGGCGCAGGGCGCGCTGACGATCAACGGCAAGGCGATCGGCGGCGAGGCTGCGGCCGAGCCGCCCAAGAGCGGCAAGGCGGCGACGGTGGTGAACTTCCCCAAGGGCGGCTGAGCCGCCCTCTCCTTCCCCCGCCGAGCGGCAGCGGGAGGGGGCCGACGGTTGCCGGGCCGTTGCGCGCCCGCGATTCGCAGTGACGCCGGCGCTGAACGCCGGCAGGCCGACGGGGCGTAGGCCGGCGATGCCGCGCGCCGGGCGGTCGACGACGAAGCCCGCCCCGCCGCGGTTGCCGGCCATGCCGGGCAGCAGGTCGCCGGTCTCCGCCGCGCCGGTCCAGCCGCCGGTCGCGGCGACGAGGATGTCGGCCGGCCCGGCGACCGGCAGGGCGGCGAACAGGGCCAGATTGTCTGCGGGGCCGCAGTCGCAGGTCAACGTCATGGCGCGGCCCGGCGCGACCGGGAGAAGTCCGCGAGGTCGAGGGCGCCCGCCGCGCGCGCGGCCTCGCCCGCCCGCCACAGCAGATCCGCCCCGAGATCGCCGACCCGCGCCGCGCCCATGAGACCCATCGCGCGATCGATCTCGCGGCGCAGGATTTCCAGCGCATGGGCGACGCCCGCCTCGCCGGCGACCGCCAGGCCCCAGAGCTGCGGGCGCGCGACGAGGCAGGCGGTCGCGCCGAGGGCGAGCGCCTTGACGACGTCGGCGCCGCGGCGGACGCCGCCGTCGAGCAGCAGCGGAATCGCCCCGTCGACCGCGTCGACGATTCGCGGCAGCGCGTCGAGCGTCGCAATCGCGCCGTCGAGCTGGCGCCCGCCGTGGTTGGAGACGATCACCGCGTCGATTCCGCGCCGCGCCGCCTCGGCCGCCTCGGCCGGATGCAGCACGCCCTTCAGCATGAGCGGGCCCTTCCACAGTCCGCGCAGCCAGTCGACGTCGCGCCAGGACAGGCCGGGGTCGAGCAGCGAGGCCATCCGCGCGGCGAGACTCGCCAGATCGGCCGCCTCGCCGGCGCGCGCGTAATTGGCGAAGGTGATGCGCGGCAACTCGCGCCGCATGCGCACGAGCCACGGCAGCTTGCCCGCCATGCCGGCCAGATCGCGGGCGCGGAACCGCGGCGGGATCGCAAAGCCGTTGCGGATGTCGCGCTCGCGATTGCCGAGCAGCTGGTTGTCGATCGTCAGCACGAGGCCGTCATAGCCTGCCGCCTGCGCGCGCTCGACGAAGCTGCGGGTGAAGCCGCGGTCGCGATAGACGAAAACCTGCATCCAGCGCGGCGCCGCGCCGGTCGCGGCGAGGTCCTCGATCGTGCACACCGAGGCGTGGCTGAGGCAATAGGCCGCGCCCGCCGCCGCCGCCGCGCGCGCGGCGGCGATCTCGCCGCCCGGCCAGAACAGGCCGGCGAGGCCGGTCGGCCCGATGATGACCGGCAGGGCGAGCCGGCGGCCGAACAGCTCGACCGACAGGTCGCGGGTCGCCGCGCCGTTCAGCGGCCGCGGGACGAGCGCGAAGTCTGCGAACGCGCGTTCGTTGCGG
Source organism: Roseiarcus sp. (assembly GCA_050013915.1). Classification (GTDB taxonomy): domain Bacteria; phylum Pseudomonadota; class Alphaproteobacteria; order Rhizobiales; family Beijerinckiaceae; genus Roseiarcus. Next base: position 17,923 of record JBEKEI010000022.1, on the reverse strand, counting down.
CGCAGCGTCGTCTCGTCCTCGGCGCCGCCGTCGGCGAAATCGAACACCGGCCGCGGCAACGCCCGCCGCGCGAGCGCGCGCAGCGCGGCGAGGCTGTAGGCTTCGCGCCGCCATGTCGCGGGCGCGGCGGTCATCGCGGCGCGGCCGTTGCGACGGCGCCCGGATGGGTCGGCGCGCCGTCCGAACCGCGCGCGCAGGAATCGGGCGCGCCCATGACAGGAGCGAACCGGCGCGCCGCGCCGTCGGCGCTCGACCGGCTGCGGCGGCTCTCGACGAAGGCGGGCCGTCCGTCGGGCAATCGGGCCGGGCCCTCCGGCCAGCCGAGGCCCGAGGCGACCAGCGCCGGCGCGCGCTTGGGCGCTTCCTGCATCGGACGTATCCTCCCGCCCGGCGCGCGGGCCAGGCTGTTAGCGAGCATCCCGGCATCGCCGGCGCCGCATCCGAAGAATGGCGCAAGCGCGGCCGCGGGGCAATCTCCGGCGGTAGACTGCGGTCCTGTGGCCGGATCGTTCGGGGTCGTCGGGCGGACGAAGCGCCGGACTTTCGTTACGGAAATTTCTGGAAGCTTTTTTCTTGCGGTTTCTCGGGATTTCAGGGGTCTGCGGGCAAATGGAAGCCGAATCGGGGCTGCGAATGGCTTCGGGCGCGATCCGTCTCCCTCCGCTCGCCCGGCGCCGGCCGTCTGCCCGACCGACCGCCTATTTGAACCCCGCGACCCGTCGGAGTCAAGATAAATTCTGAAAAAGAGAATCCGACTCGTCGTGGGGCGCTGCCGGCCCGGACGCCCGGAACGTGGCCCAGGGCCGAATGACGAATGGGCAGGCGTCCGTGCCGCCAGGGCCGGGCGCGCGCCTCAATGTCAAGCCGCGTCCGGCGGTCGCTGCGCGCCAAGAGGCGCTCCGCGAACATTGACCCGCATGACCCCTCCTGTCTGACTCCGAACCCTGTGCATGGCCTCGCCGGACGCGGTCGCCGCCCGCGTCCCCGCTTCCGCCCGCGACCCCAGAGCGCAAACGCCGCCCGCCTCGCCCGCATGCACCGCCTTCGGCGCCGCGCGGTCGACCGGCGCATCGATCGCGTCGGCCGATCGGCGGGACGTTGCCGCGGCGGCGAGGGACCGGCGTCGGATCCGACGCGCCATCGCCGGCCCGGTCGGGATGCGGCGCCGAGCCTCATCCGGGCGCGCGTCCCTCGTCACGATCGCCGTCCGTCGAACTTCCTGATCGCCTCGATCGTGACCGGCGCAAAGAAGTTGACCAGATTGCCGTCGGGGTCGCGCAACAGCATCGAGCGATTTCCCCAGGGCATCGTGGTCGGCGCCTGCACGATCGCGTCTTTGAAGGTCTCGCGCAGATGGTCGAATTCCGCGTCGACATTCTCGACCCGGAATTCGATGATCGCGGTGTGGTTGTCCGCCGGGCGAGCCAGTTCGGCGCCGAACGGATGGAGGGTGCGGGCGCTGGCGATGGCGAGCGTGCAAGCGGGGGTCGCGAGTTCCGCGAAGTCGTCGGTGTAGATCGTCGCCGGCAGGCGGGTGATCCGCTCGTAGAAGCGCACCATCCGCCTGACGTCGGCGGCGATGATGCGAACGGAGACCAGGTTCATCGCATTGCTCCTCGGATGGACGCGTTGGATGGACGAGCCGCGGCGGGCCCGTGGCGGGGTTGTAATCGCCCGCTGCCGCCAGCATGGTGTCAGCAGGAGAGCTGGGATGCGCAGGGCCGACCGTCTGTTCCAGATCATCCAGATCATGCGGCGATCGACGCGACCGGTCACCGCCGCCGCGCTCGCCGGTGAACTCGAGGTGTCGAAGCGGTCGGTCTACCGGGACGTCGCCGACCTGATCGGACACAGAGTGCCCATCCGGGGCGAGGCGGGAATCGGCTATGTGCTCGACCGGAGCTTCGACATGCCGCCGCTGATGCTCACGCCCGACGAGCTGGAAGCCGCCGTGCTCGGCGCGCAATGGGTGGCCGACAAGGGCGACCCGGGAATCGCGGCCGCCGCGCGGGATCTGATCGCCAAGATCGCCGCGGTCGTGCCCGAACGGCTGCAGCCGCTGGTCATCGATCCGACCGTCGGCGCGCCGCCGGGCCTGGGGATGGCGCCCGACGGCATGGATGTCGGCAAGACCCGGCTGTGGATTCGCACCGGTCGGAAAATCAGCATCCGCTATCGCGACGACAAGGGTGACGAGAGCCGGCGCACCATCTGGCCGACGATCATCGGCTATACCGAGAACGTTCGACTGGTCGCCGCCTGGTGCGAGGTTCGCGCCGCATTCCGGCACTTTCGGATGGATCGAATCGTCGCCGCCGAATTCCTCGACGAACGCCACGGCTGCCGTCCCGCCGATTTGCGGGCGCGCTGGAAACGCGACTTCGAGGCGCAGCACGATGTCGTTGCGGGGCGGCGCAAGCCCCGCGGCGGCAGCAACGAGCCGACCCGGCGCGGCGTCCCGGCGCCGTCGGGTTCGTAGGCGCGTCGCTCAGGCTCACGCGGCCGCGTCGGCCTCGCCGGCGCCGAGGCGCGCGCGCCGCATCAGCCGCTCGCGGATCGCGCGCGGCGCCTGCCGCTGCGACTTGGCGCGCGGACGGGCCATTTCGACGATCGGCGCGCCGCCCGGATAGAGCGTCTCGTGCTCGCGCCAATTGTCGAAGCCGCGTCGGTCGGGGTTGTCGACGAAGGTTTCCGCCGGCGTGTTCTCGGCGAGGATCAGCGCGTGATCGGCGAGTTCGACGTGATAATAGGCGAAGGTCGGCGGCGGGGCGGTCTCGCGGACGATCGAGGTCCCGTTCACCAGCGCGCCGACCTGGATGAGGATGCCGTCGATGCAGACGGCATGGTCGGGCGACAGCCGCAGATCGCGCGCCGGCACGCCGTCGGCGAGCGCGCCGGCGCGGATGCGGACCGGCCAGGCGCGCATGGGATCGGCGAAATGCGCGACGACCTGCCGGCGGCCGATCCAGCGGACCTCGCGCAATTCGCCCGAGGCGGTCACGACGGCGGCGCCGATCGCCAGCGCCTCGACCGGGATCTGCCCATGCGGCGTGGCGATCAGCGTGCCCGCGCAAAAGCAGGCCGGCTCGGGCTCGATGACGCTGACAATATCGCCCGCGGGCACGACGACCGCGATTGAATTGCCGAGCGCCCCGGCCTGGGCGGGGTCGAGCGCGACCGAGGCGTTGGTCGAATAGAGCTCCCCGACGCCGATCGCCCTGGCGGCCGTGATCTCCTGCGGGGTCAGCGACTCCAGGGCGAACGCCGAATCGGCGACGACATAGGCGGCGCCCGCGGGCGCATCGCCGCTCGCCGGGGCGATCTGGTTCTGCGCGAGGTCGAGCAGCAATTGTCCGACCGTGACCGGCAGCGCCGTCGGCGCCGGGGCGGACCTGCCGCCGCCCAGGTGGGTTCCGGGCGGGTTCGAGGCGAAGCCCGGCTCGTGCACGGGCGTCGCGACCTCCCAGCCGATCGCGTTCATCAGCGCGATGTCGGCGGCCGAGAGCGGGTCGACGACGCCGGGCTCGCTCTGTTGATCGTAGGCGTCGGCGGCGTAGACGGCGCCGGCGGCCTGTCCCCAGTCGCCGCGGTCGCCGCCATCGCTGGTCGCCGCGCCATAATCGTTCCAGCCGAGCGGCGGCTGGCCGGCGACGCCGGGGCCGAGATTGGTCGCGCCGCCGTCGATCGAGAAATACGCGGGCGCCGCCGAGGCCGACAGCGCCAGCGCGCCGGGCGCCGAATAGCGGAACAGATCCATCGGGGAATAGGAAGCGCCCGCGCCGCCGATGTCGTCGCCGATATAGGAGACGCGGCCCATCACCTCCGAAATCTCGTGCTCGACCGTCGCCAGGAAATCGTACTGGCCCGGCGCCGGGGCCTGGTTGGGAACGGCGCTGTAGTTGAAGGGATCGGCGGCGAGGCCGCTGAATCCGATATTGCCGTCGGGATTGGCGAAGGAGGTCGCCGATCCCGCGCCGAGCCCCAGCGCCGAGGCTTCGGCCGGGGTCATCCAGAACACGCCGCCGCCGGTCGGATCGGCGGCGGGCAGGCTCGCGGCGGCCTCGCGCTGCCCGGCCGATTGCGCCGATCCGCCGAGCGCCGCCGCGACGCCGGCGTAGGTCTGCGAATAGAGTTGCGGACTGTCGCTGGCGCCGAGGTCGCCGGCGCCGAGCGCGGCGCCGCCGATCTCGCCGTAGCCGACATTGAAATGGAGCGCCGTCGGATCGACGAACGTATCCGCGTAGAACCGAAACGCCTCCTCGACATCGGTCTTGAACGCGGCGGGCGCCGAGGCGACCGACGAATCCCACGAAATGTCGAAGGTCATGCCGTCGCCGTTCGGGCCGGCGACGACGGCGACGCCGTCGTTCTGGCCGGGATCGTCGGGCGGCGCGACGATCGCGATCGCGGCGCCGCCGAGCGCGTCGATCTGGGCGGCGCCGAATGCGGCCGGCGCGTCGGTCGCCGCGATTCCGGTGACGCCGACCGATTCCAGCCCGGCGATCTCGGCCGGCTTCAGCGCCTCGAGGTTGGCCGCGGCGTCGGCGAGGATGACCGCGCCGCCCGGCGGCGGCGCGATCGACAGCGAGGCGGTCTCGAACGCCAGCGCCTGGGCGACGGTGAGCACGACGGAGCCATCGGTCGCCGCGAATGCGCTCGCCTGCGCCGACGGCGCCGCGACGATCTCGGCCGGGGTCAGCGCCTCGATATTGGCCGCAGTGTCGCTGACGATCCAGCTATAGCCGGGCGGCAGCGGATAGCCGGACCCGGATTCCTGTTGAAGCAGACCGGCGACGAATTCGGACAGCGCGGTCATCAGCCGATCCCCCTCAGGCCATCGCCGCGGGACCCAGGCCGCGCGCGGCGCGCCGCCATCGCTGCGGCCCGATTCGGCGCAAGCCTGGCGCCCCGACCGTTCGCGAGGCTGTCCGCCCCGGCCGGCGGCGCCGACGGCCGGCCGTCTTCCGATGGAAGTCGCAAACGAGCCCCCCGTGACAAATCAAGACCAAACGCCGCCGCCCGACCCCGGGCAGCCCGGCCGCCCCGCCCGGCGAGGCGACCGACGCCGGCGTCGGAATCAGTGCGCCACAAAATACAATTAACCAATGTTATATTATCGCGCGGCGAGGTCAACGGTCCCGTCGGACCGACAGCGCCCGTGGGGTTCGGCGAGCCGCCGAGGCGGCGCTTTTTCTCGCCGGGCGCGTTGCCGAAGCGGCGCGAAAGGGAGTATCGCCGCGCGCGGCGGCCGCGTTGGGCCGCCGGGCGGGCCAGGGGGAAAGCGTGGCTGTCGGAAATGGGGCGCGGTCGGCCCGGCGGCGCCGCGCGGGCGGCGTCGATGCCTTCGCCGACCGCCGCCGCGGCGCGTCTGCGCGCGCATGACCATTCGCCTGCCCCATTGGACGCCCGGCCAGCGCATCGGCCTGATGGGCGGCTCGTTCAACCCGCCGCACGACGGCCACCTGCTGGTCTCGCGGCTCGCCCTCGGGCGGCTCGGCCTCGACCGGCTGTGGTGGATGGTGACGCCCGGCAATCCGCTCAAGGAGAGCAGGGGACTGCCGACGCTGGAGGCGCGGATGGCGACGGCCCGGACGCTCGCCCGCGACCCGCGGATCGCCGTCACCGGCTTCGAGGCGGAGATCGGCGTGCGCTTCACCCACGATTCGATCGCCTGGCTGGTCCGCCGGGCGCCGGGCGTCCGCTTCGTCTGGATCATGGGCGCCGACAATCTCGGCCAGTTCCACCTGTGGCGGCGCTGGCGCGACATTGCGCGGCTCGTGCCGATCGCCGTCGTCGACCGTCCCGGTTCGACGCTCGCCGCGCTCAACAGCCGCGGCGGGCTCGCGCTCAAGCGATTCCGGGTGATGGAGCGCGACGCCGCGGGATTTGCCGGTCGACGGCCGCCGGCGTTCATCTTCCTCCACGGGCCGCGCTCGAGCGCCTCCTCGACGGCGATCCGGGCGCGTTGACTCTTTCACGATTTCGACGGTTCGCGCCGGCGCGGCAGGTTGAAAAGCGGCCGTGGAAGGATCATGTTCGGCCCCGGGGAGGCCGGCGATTCGGCGCCCGCCAGGAGGATATCGAAGCTGACATTCTCGCCTCATGACGAAGCGGCGCATCGGCCGCTTGCCCCGGCGGCTCCTCGGATTGCGAGGGATCCCGGCGAACTCGCGCAAGCGGTGCTGACGAGCCTGGAAGACGCCAAGGCTGAGGACATCGTTTCGGTCGACCTGCGCGGCAAGACGACGCTCGCCGATCTCATGATCGTGGCGACCGGCCGCTCCAGCGTCCACGTCCGCGCGATCGCCGAGCGGGTCATCAAGGCCTGCAAGGCGGCGGGCTTTTCAGCGCCGCGGACCGAGGGCCTGCCCCATTGCGACTGGGTCCTGCTCGACGCCCACGACGCGATCATCCACATTTTCAAGCCCGACGTGCGCCAGTTCTACAACCTCGAGAAAATGTGGGGCGCCGACCGGCCGGGCGACAAGCGGCAGCTGAGGCTGGTCTGACCGCCGCCGCCGCACGGCGCGGTTCGGGCGGCGGCGCGTTGGCGAGGTTCGCGCCTTGCGCCTGTTGCTGATCGGCGTCGGCCGGCTCAAGTCCGGCCCGGAGCGCGAGCTGTTCGACCGCTATTGCAAGCGGCTCGCCGAACTTGCGCGCGCGGGCGGCTTTGCCGGCGTCGACCTGCGCGAGATCGAGGAGGGCCGCGCCCGGCGTCCCGAGGATCGCAAGGCCGAGGAGGCGCGGCTCATCCTCGCCGGCCTGCCGAAAGGCGCGCGGCTCGTCCTGCTCGACGAGCGCGGCGCGACGCTGTCGAGCGTCCAGTGGGCGCGGGAAATCGGCGCGGCGCGCGATTCCGCCACGCCCGCCTACGCGCTCGTCATCGGCGGGCCGGACGGCCTCGATCCGTCGCTGCGCGAGAAGGCGCAGCTGATTCTGGCGTTCGGCGCGATGACCTGGCCGCACCAGCTGGTGCGCGCGATGGCGGCCGAACAGCTCTATCGTTCGCTCGCCATCCTCGCCGGACATCCCTACCATCGCGCGTGAAAGCCGCTTTCTCCGCGCGGTCGCGGGCGATAGAATCGTCCGATGACGACGTTTGAGATTCGCGCGCGGTCGAAGGGGAGCGCGTCGGCGGCGGCCGGGCTCCTGCTGCTCGCGCTTCTGGGCGATCCCTCGCCGCTGTCGCCCGCCGCCGCCTTCGCCGATCCCGCCGCGGCGGGGGCCGGCGGCGACGACAAGTCGTTGCAGGAAATGCAATTGCGCGGCGTCGAGGACACGATGCGCGCCTCGGACGAACAGCGCCGACGCATCGAGGCCGACATCGAGTCGATCCGCGCCGATCGCGCCAAGCTCAGCGCCGCGCTGATCGACGTCACCGCCCGGGTGCAGGAGGCCGAGCGGCAGATCGAGGCGGCGAACGGAAGGCTGGCGACCCTCACGGGGAGCGAAACCGCGCTGCGCCGGTCGCTCGACAGCCGGCGCGGCGTGATCGCCGACGTCCTGGCGGTGCTCCAGCGCATGGGCCGGCGCCCGCCGCCCGCCATACTCGTGCGGCCGCGCGACATGACCGAGGCGATCCGGGCGGCCATGCTGCTCGGCTCGGTCCTGCCCGACCTCAAGGCGGAAACATTGGCGCTCGCCCAGGATCTCGACGAACTCGCAGGCCTGCGCCGGTCGATCGCGGCCGAGACCGAGACGCTCGCCCAGCGCGTCCAGGCCCTCGCCAAGGACAAGGAGCGGCTCACCGCGCTGATCGTCGCGCGCCAGAATTCGCAGGCCGACGCCGAACAGGCGCTCGGCGCCCAGAAGGACCGCGCCGCCGAACTCGCGCGCCAGGCCGCCACTCTCAAAGAGTTGATCGCCCGGATGGAATCGGAGGTCGGCCCCGCCAAGGCGGCCGCCGAGGCGGCGCGCGCCGCCGACGAGGCGGCGGCGGCCGAGGTGCTGACGCGCGCCGCGGCGGCGGGACGCAAGGACCCCGCGCGGCTGCGGCCGGCGCTCGCTTTCGCCGAGGCGCGGGGCCAGATTCCGCTGCCGGTCGCCGGCGCCATCGTCAAGACTTTCGGCGCGCCCGACGGATACGGCGGCCTGGAGAAGGGCGTGTCGATCGCGACGCCGGCGGCGGCGACCGTCGCTTCGCCGATCGACGGCTGGATCGCGTTCTCCGGCCCCTACCGGACCTACGGGCAACTCTTGATCATTAACGCCAGCGGGGGCTATTATCTGGTATTAGCAGGCATGGACCGAATCAATGTGGGGGTCGGTCAGTTCGTTCTGGCGGGCGAACCGATCGCCCTGATGGGCGATGGTTCGGCGCGGACGGCGGCTGCGGCGGCTATTGGCGCCGCGCAACCCATTCTTTATATCGAACTGCGAAAAGACGGTGCGGCGATCGATCCGGGGCCGTGGTGGGCGAAGACAGACATCGAAAAGGCACGCGGATGATGCGCAAGGTTTCATATCTGGTTCTCGGCGCGGCGATTGGCGCGGCGGCGGTGTCATTGGGGCCGCAATCGGCGTTCCTCGTCAGCAGCGGCGCGCGCGCCGCGGCCGCCGACACCTATCGTCAGCTCAACCTGTTCGGCGACGTCTTCGAGAAAATCCGCACCGATTATGTCGAGAAGCCCGACGAGGGCAAACTCGTCGAGGCCGCGATCAACGGCATGCTGTCCTCGCTCGATCCCCATTCGAGCTACATGGACGCCAAGAGCTTCCGCGACATGCAGGTCCAGACGAAGGGCGAATTCGGCGGTCTCGGCATCGAGGTCACCGAGGAGGACGGCGCGATCAAGGTCGTCACTCCGATCGACGACACGCCCGCCGCGAAGGCCGGCATCCTTTCGGGCGACATCATCACCGACATCGACGGCGAGACGGTCCAGGGCCTGACGCTCAACCAGGCGGTCGACAAGATGCGCGGCGCGATCAATACGCCGGTCAGCCTCAAGGTCGTGCGCGGGCCGAAGAAAGAGGTGAAGGAAATCAAGATCGTCCGCGACGTCATCAAGATCCAGTCGGTCCGCTCGCACGTCGAGGGCGACGATCTCGGCTACATCAGGATCACCCAGTTCAACGAGCAGACCTACGACGGCCTCAAGAGCGCGATGGACAAGTTCCAGAAGGACGGTCCCGGCGACAAGCTCAAGGGCTACATTCTCGATCTGCGCAACAATCCAGGCGGCCTGCTCGACCAGTCGATCGAGGTCGTCAACGCCTTCCTCGACCGCGGCGAGATCGTCTCCACGCGCGGGCGCAACGCCGACGAGACGCAGCGCTACAACGCGCGCACGGGCGGCGATCTCTCGCACGGCAAGCCGGTCGTCGTGCTGATCAACGGCGGTTCGGCCTCGGCGTCGGAAATCGTGTCCGGCGCCCTGCAGGATCACAAGCGCGCCACGCTGATCGGCACCCGCTCGTTCGGCAAGGGCTCCGTCCAGACGATCATCCCGCTCGGCCAGAACGGCGCCCTGCGGCTGACGACCGCGCGCTACTACACGCCGTCGGGCCGGTCGATCCAGGCCAAGGGCATCGAGCCGGACATCGAGATCCTCGAGGACGTGCCGGACGACCTGAAGGGCAAGGACGACACCAAGGGCGAGGCTTCGCTGAAGGGCCACCTCAAGAACGGCGACGACGAGAAGACGGGATCGCAGGCCTATGTGCCGCCCGACCCGAAGAACGACAAGCAGCTCGTCGCCGCGGTCGATCTGCTGCATGGGGTCAAGAAGGCGGCGGCGATTCCGCCCGCCGATCCGGCCGCTCCCGCCGACAAGGGCGTTGCGCCGCCGGCGGGCGCCGCGCCCGCCGCCCAGCCCGACGCGCCCAAGGCGGACTGACGGGGTTTGGCGAAACGACGCCTCCTCGCGTGACCGCGAGGGGGCGTCTTTCGTTTCACGTGGTCAACAGGCCTTTGACGATGGCGCTCGCCCTGGCGAAGTCCATCCGGCCGGGATGGGCCTCCTTGAGGGCGGCCACGACCTTGCCCATGTCCTTGACGCTCGAAGCGCCGGTCGCGGCGATCGCGGCGCGCGCCGCCGCCTCGACCGCGGAATCGTCCATCTGGCTCGGCAGGAATTCATTGATGACGGCGATTTCGGCGCGCTCCTGGTCGGCGAGTTCGGCGCGTCCGGCCTGCTGATAGATGCCGAGCGATTCCTGGCGCGACTTCACCATCCTGGAAAGCACGGCGAGCTCGTCGGACCGGCTCAAAGTCGTGCCTTTCCCGCGCAGCTCGATCTCGCGATCCTTCAGCGCGGCCATGATCAGCCGCAGCGCGCCGACGCGGACCTTGTCGCCCGCCTTCATCGCGTCCTTCATCCGTTCGACGACGACTTCGCGCATGGTTCCAGACCTTTGTCGTGCGCCGCCGGGCCGGCGCGGCTTGACGCGGCGCCCGGCCCGCGCCTAAGCACCGGAGCTTTCGTTTGCGCGGCGACCCTAGAATGAGCATGATTCCGGTTCAAGGCGATAGCGACGTTGGCGGCTGGATCGCGCCGCACGCGACCGCGCTGCTCGTCCTGGCGGACGGCGCGATCCTCGAGGGCGCCGGATTCGGCGCCACCGGCGCGGCGGCGGGCGAGGTCTGCTTCAATACGGCGATGACCGGCTATGAGGAGATTCTGACCGACCCGTCCTATGCCGGCCAGATCATAACCTTCACCTTCCCGCATGTCGGCAATGTCGGGACCAACGAGGAAGACATCGAGACCGTCAATCTGGCCGCCTCGGCTGGGGCGCGCGGAATCGTCCTGCGCGCCGAGGTCACCGACCCCTCGAACTTCCGCGCGACCCGGCGGCTCGACGATTGGCTGAAGGCGCGCGGAATCATCGGCCTCTACGGGATCGACACGCGCGCGCTCGCCTCGCGGATCCGCGAACGCGGCATGCCCAACGCCGTCATCGCCCACCATCCGGACGGGCGATTCGACCGCGCCGCGCTGGCGGCCGCGGCCGCCGCCTGGCCCGGCATCGACGGCATGGATCTCGTGCCCGGCGTCACCTCGACCCAGCGCTACGACTGGGACGAAACCAGCTGGACCCTCGGCCGGGGCTATGGCCGCCGCGCCGAGGCGAAATTCCGGGTCGTGGCCGTCGACTATGGCGTCAAGCGCAATATCCTCCGCCTGCTCAGCGATTCCGGCTGCGCGGTGACCGTCGTGCCGGCGACCGCCTCGGCGGACGAAATCCTCGGCCTGCGGCCGGACGGCGTGTTCCTGTCCAACGGGCCGGGCGATCCGGCCGAGACCGGCCGCTACGCGGTGCCGGCGATCCAGGGGCTGCTCGCCGCGCGCATGCCGATCTTCGGCATCTGCCTCGGCCATCAGATGCTGGGCCTGGCGGTCGGCGCCCGGACGGTCAAGATGAAGCAGGGCCACCACGGCGCCAATCATCCGGTGAAGGATTTCACGACCGACAAGGTCGAGATCGTCTCGATGAACCACGGTTTCGCGATCGACCGCGAAAGCCTGCCCGCCAACGCCGAGGAGACCCATGTCTCGCTGTTCGACGGCTCGAACTGCGGCATCGCGCTGACCGACCGACCGGCCTTTTCCGTGCAGCACCATCCGGAAGCCTCGCCCGGCCCGCGCGACAGCCATTACCTGTTCAGGCGGTTCGTCGAATCGATGGAGACGAACCGGCGCGGCTGAGCGGTTCGGCCGAAACTCACTCGGGGACCAGCTCCCAGGTCGCGGTCACCCGCGCGCTGAGGGTGGTCGTTCCCGGTTCGGTCGGGATCTCCACGGGATGCGGGCCCGCGGCGGCGCTGCGCGCCCTCGGCAGGTCCGCGTATTCGCGGCTGTCCGGCTCCGGGTCGATCGCCATGAGACGCCCGAGCTTCATCGAGGCGGCGCCGGCGTAGAGCGCCGCCCGGCGCAGCGCGTCGCGGACCGCCTTGGCGCGCAGAGCGTCGAGGCGCGCGTCGCGGTCGGACACGTCGAAACTCAACCCGTCGTAAGTATTGGCGCCGTGTTCGACGACATGGATGACGACGGCGCCCGCCTTGTCGACGTCGCGGATGTGAACGACAAACCCGCTTGTCGCCCGATAGCCGGTCTGCGTCCGCCTGACGACCTCGTGCGTCGCCGGATCTCTTTCCTCGACCACGAGCGGCGCCAGCGACAGCGCCTCGGTCCGGATGTCCCTGCCTTCGATTCCCAGGGTCTTCAGTTCCGCGACGACCTCGGCGGCCGATCTGGCGTTCCCCTGCGCGGCGAGCACCGGCGTCGGCTGCTCGCTGACGACGTGGAGCCTCAATTCGGCTTCATCGGGCCGGACCTCCTCCGAGGCCTCGCCGGTGACGGAAATGCGCGGCAGCGTGAATTTCTCTCCGGCGTCCTGGGCGCGGGCGCCGGCGCACAACCCAATCAGAGCCGCCGTCGCCGCCAGCCGAGCGCTGATCATGGACCGACCTTTCGAGGAGCCGGAGGAGCGCCGCCGTTCTGGCGGGGCCGCCGCCGCCGACGGAAAATGGACGAGGCGATTTTTCGGGTCCGGTCGCCGATCGGCGGGGCGTCCGATTTCTGCGGACGGCGCAGGGTCGGCGCCCGGCCTCACGCCTCGGTGAGGCGCTGGACCTGCTGCATCAGCACGCCGATCTGCGCCTTCAGCTTGGCGTTTTCCGCCTCGAGCGCCTTGATCCGCGCGGTCGGGTCATGGGCGAACGGCGACAGCGTGGCGGCGTCGGCCTCGATGAATTCCAGGCCGGCCTGGTTGCCGGTTCGCCACAGCAGCTTGGCGCGACGGGTCAGGTTGCGCTGCGGGATGTTGATGTCGAACGTCTCGGGCAGCGAGAAGGAGGTGGCGATGTTGATGCGCGCCCCGACGTCGGAGAGTTCATTGACCGTGCATTGCGTCGAGATCGCCCCGTCGCTGTAGCTGGCGCGCGCCTGCAGGACGACCCGCATCGAGCGCTTCGTGTCCTGAGCCTTCGCTTCGTCCTGTCCGTCCGCCACTACTACCCTCTTCGAAGCGGCCAACAGGCAGCCGCGAGCCAAAACGATGCCTTGCCTGGGCGACGCCCCGCGCGGACCATTCGAAGGGCTGGCGCGGCCGAACGCGACCTGCCGAGTCTCGCATGACCTGGGTGACGGAACCGGTCATGCGGCGCAAAGCGCCCTGGTTACGATGGTCTTAATGCCAGGGCGGAATCTGGCGCACTTTGGCATTTTGGGCAAGCGACATTTGCGACGCCGGTCGCGCCGTCCCCCGGCGCTTCGGGCGCCCCGCCGCGCGCGGCTCCCGATCAGGCCGCCAGCTCGGCCGCCAGGCGCTTCATGAAGCCGACGCAGGCCTCGATCTGCGAAATTGCGACAAATTCGTCGGCCTTGTGCGCCTGGTCGATCGAGCCGGGTCCGCAGACCACGGTCGACAGGCCGGCGCGCTGGAACTGCCCCGCTTCGGTGGCGTAGGACACGGCATGGGCGCCATTGGAGCGCGCGAGCCGGCAGGCGAGCGTCCGCGCGGGCGAGCCGGGCTCGGCGACGAGCCCGGGCACGTCGACCTCGACGAGGGTCTCGATCGTCGGGTCGGCGACGAAGCGCCGCAACCGCGGCAGCGCGACCGCGTCGACGAAGGCCTCGACGTCGCGCAGCGGCGCCATCGTCGCGGCGCCTGGCAGGCCGCGGAACTCCCAGTGGAACGCGCATTCGCGCGCCAGGATGTTGCGCGCCGTCCCGCCGTGGATCGTGCCGACGTGGAGCGTCGAATAGGGCGGGTCGAAGCGCGGATCGAGCCGCTCGGGCGCCTCGTAGGCGCGCGCCAGCCGGTAGATTTCGCCGACGATTTCGCAAGCGGCGGCGATCGCGCTGGCGCCGAGCGCGGGCTTGGCCGAATGCGCCTCATGGCCGGTGACGACGGTCCGGAAGGTCGCGATGCTCTTGTGCGCGTCGGCGACCTCCATCATCGTCGGCTCGCCGACGATCACGACGCCGGGGCGCGGCAGATCCGCGCCGAAGCGGCCGATGACGTCCAGCGAGCCCTCGCAGCCGGTCTCCTCGTCATAGCTCAGCAGGATCTGGATCGGCCGCCGCAGCCCGGCCGCCTTGAAGAACGGGATCATCGCCAGCGCGATCGCGTCGAATCCCTTCATGTCGCAGGCGCCGCGCGCATAGAGGCGCCCGTCCGCCGCGCGCAGCGCGAAGGGATCGCCGGTCCAGGCCTGGCCGGCGACCGGCACGACGTCGGTATGGCCCGACAGCACGACACCGCCCTCGACCATCGGCCCGACCGTCGCCAGCAGCGCCGCCTTGTCGCCCGCGGCGTTGGGCGCGCGCAGGAACGGCGCGCCCTGGGCGCGCAGGTAATCCTCGATGAAGGCGACCAGCGGCAGATTGGTCTTGTCGCTCTGGCTGTCGAACGCGACGAGGCGCTCAAGCAGGGCGATCGCGCCGGTCACGATCTCGTCGGTCATCGCCGCCCTCCGGCGACGCGGGACCGAGGGGGACTCGACGGTTCCGCGCGCCTTGCTAGAATGGCCCAATGTACACGGCTGTCAGCAACAAAATCAAAGTGACGGTCTGGCCCTCCTATCTGGAGGACCAGTCCGAGCCTGACGAGGGCCGCTATTTCTGGTCCTATACGATCGAAATCGCCAATGTCGGCGACCGCGCCGTGCAGCTCACCCACCGCTACTGGCGGATCACCGACGCCAACGGCCGTCTCGAGGAGGTGCGCGGGCCCGGCGTCGTCGGCGAGCAGCCGCGGCTGAAGCCGGGCGAGGGATTCAGCTACACCTCGGGTTGCCCGCTGCGGACGCCGAGCGGCATCATGGTCGGGACCTACCGCATGGTCGACGACGACGGCAGGGCCTTCGACGTCGCGATCCCCGCGTTCTCGCTCGACAGCCCGCATGTCAAGCGCAGCGTCAACTGAGCTTCGGCCGCGCGTCGCCGGTTCAGTTCATCGCCTTGCGGATCTCCGGCTCGACCACCTCCGCCAGCGCCTGCTCGGTCATCGGCCCGACGAATTTGTAGGCGATCGTGCCGTCGCCCTTGACGATGAAGGTCTCGGGCACGCCATAGACGCCCCAGTCGATGCCGGTTCGGCCGTCGCGATCGAGGCCGACGCTGGAATAGGGGTCGCCCTTGGCGCCGAGGAAGCGCCGGATGTTTTCGGCCTCGTCCTTCTGGGCGACGCCGATCAGCCGGACGCCCTTGTCGGCGAGCGTCTTGTCGGCGGCGAGTTCGAGCAGGACGGGATGCTCGTCGTGGCACGGCAGGCACCAGGAAGCGAAAATGTTGACGACCGAGACATGGCCCTGGCGCAGGTCGGCGTCCGTGAGTCCGGCGCCGCCGGCGAGCGCGGGCAGATCGAGCGGCGGGGCGGGCTGGCCGATCAGCGCCGAGGGAATCCGCGACGCGTCGCCGGCGAACAGGCGGGCGAAGAACAGGACGGCGAGCGCGCCGAACACCAGCAGCGGCGCCAGCGCGAGCAGGCCGCGGCGCCGCGGCGCGACGGGGACGGCCTCGCTCACGTTCCGGCGCCCCGGCCGTCGGCGTCCTCGACGCGGCGCAGCGCCGCCCGCTGGGCGCGATAATCGGCGAGCGTGGCGAGGATCATCGCCAGGATCACGACCGTCGCGACCCCATAGGCCGCGGCGACGAAGCCCCAATGGTCGGCCATCAGCCCATCCCCGCGGTCGCCAGTTCCGCGCCGAGGCGGTCGCCGCGCGCCGCCGCCATCATGGTCAGGCGGGCGACGCGCCGGCGCAGGATTTCATTGCGGATCGCCATCACGTGCAGGGTGATGAACAGCAGCGTGAATGCGAGCGACATGATCAGCAGCGGCCACAGCAGTTCGGGCGCGATCGTCGGGCCGCCGAGCCGGAACACCGAGGCGGGCTGGTGCAGCGTGTTCCACCAGTCGACCGAGAACTTGATGATCGGCAGGTCGACGCAGCCGACCAGGGTCAGGATCGCCGCCGCCCGCGCCGCGCGTCCGGAATCCTCGATCGTGCGCCAGAGCGCGATGAGGCCGAGATAGAGGATGAACAGAAACAGCACCGAGGTCAGCCGCGCGTCCCAGACCCAATAGGTCCCCCACATCGGCTTGCCCCACAGCGAGCCGGTCGCCAGGCAGATGAAGGTGAAGCCGGCGCCGAGCGGCGCCGCCGCCTTCTGGGCGGCGTCGGCCAGCGGATGGCGCCAGACCAGCGTGCCGAGCGCGGCGAGCGCCATCACGCCATAGATGAAGGTCGCCAGCCAGGCCGCCGGAACGTGCAGATACATGATCCGCACCGTCTCGCCCTGCTGGTAGTCGGGCGGCGCCCGGAACGACAGAAGGAGCCCGATCGCGAACAGCCCGGCCGTGGTCAGGGCGAGCCAGGGCAGCGTCCGCCGTGCGAGCGCCAGGAACACGGCGGGATTGGCGAGGTTCCACATCGCCGGCAATCTAGTCCGCCCGCCCGCGCGCCGCAATGTGGGGGGAGGCGGCGAAATCGGGTGGGATTGCGGCGCGGCGCTTCTCCAGCAATTCCAAAGCGCGGAAAACCCTTCTCCCGCTTGCGGGAGAAGGGGAGTCGGCTCGCCCTCGCAAGTTCCCTGGCGCCAACGACAGCGCCCGTCGCTCGCAGCGCGCCAACCGCGCACCGTCATCGCCCGATCAATTGAGCTTCAGCCCGCCGGAGTTTCCCCGGACAGCCCTGCGCTTCGCGGGAGAGGGGCGATCCGCGCTTTTGGAATTGCTGCCCGTCGTCGCAAGCCGTTGCGGAAAGGGCGGGACTCCGCTAGGGAAATGCGCGCATTGCGCGCAACCGAGACGATGAGTCATGGCCGCCACCGACGTCGCGCCAAAGCCTGCCCGCCCCCGGCCGCTGTCGCCGCATCTCGGCATCTACCGCCTGACCCTGACGATGGTGATGTCGGGCCTGCATCGCATCACCGGCCTGGCGCTCTACGCCGGCGTGCTGCTGCTGGCGTGGTTCCTGATCGCCGCCTCGATGGACGCGACCGCGTTCGCCGCCGCTTCGGGCTTCCTCAATTCGATCTTCGGCCGCCTCGTCCTGTTCGGCTTCACCTGGTCGCTGTTCCACCACATGCTCGGCGGAATCAGGCATTTCATCTGGGACGCCGGCTTCGGCATGGACGACCCGGAACGCGAATGGCTGGCGCTGGGGACGCTGGTCGGCGGCCTCGCGCTGACCGCGATCGTCTGGGCGATCGGCCTCGCCGTCCACTGAGGGAGCGCGTTCATGGCTGACGACTCCCCTTCGCTGCGCACGCCGCTCGGCAAGGTCCGCTACCTCGGCGCGGCGCGGTCGGGGGTCAGGGAAGACTGGCTGATGCGGCTGACCTCGGCGGCGCTGATCCCGCTGACGATCGCCTTCGTCTGGCTGATGCTGTCGCTGGTCGCCAAGGACTACAATGGCGTGCGCGCCGAGCTCGGCCATCCCCTGCCGGCGATCATCGTGATGCTGTTCGTGCTGGTCGGCATCCGCCATATGCAGATCGGCATGCGCTCGATCATCGCCGACTACATCCACGGCCACGCCCGCGAATGGGCGCTGATGGCCAATCTGTTCTTTGCCGCCGCGCTCGCGCTGGCGTGCATCTACGCGGTGCTGCGGATCGGCTTCGTCTGACGCGTTTTCCTTGATTGGCCAACAGAGGTTGCACAAATCCATGGTGACCAACGGCGCCAATGGCGCGCATGCGCCCGCTTTCGCAGGCAAGGCCTATCCGATCACCGACCACAGCTTCGACGTCGTGGTCGTCGGCGCCGGCGGCGCCGGCCTGCGCGCGAGCGTCGGCTGCGCGCAGGCGGGGCTGCGCACCGCCTGCATCTCCAAGGTGTTCCCGACCCGCTCGCACACCGTCGCCGCGCAGGGCGGCATTTCGGCCTCGCTCGGCAACATGGGCGCCGACGACTGGCGCTGGCACATGTACGACACCGTCAAGGGCTCCGACTGGCTCGGCGACCAGGA
>JBEKEI010000021.1:0-41163 GCA_050013915.1 Roseiarcus sp. | reverse complement strand
CGACAAATCCTTTCGTTTTGGATACATTTGGAAATACATTTTGCGGCCGATCGAGCAAAATCAGAGGATTGCAGGCAAATTGAAGCCCGCGCGGGGCTCGGCGGCGCGCCGCCGTCCGGCCCGCGCGCGCAGCGGCGGCCGGCGCCTTGTCCCCGGCGGCCCTGCGGGCGCGTTCGTCGAGCCGGGCGGTCCGCAGGCGGACATGCGCCCTCGCCGGATCGACCCCCGCCCAACGCGCACTCGACGATCCGATGCCGGCGGACGTCCCGCTCGAGCGCGCCGACACGGGCGGCGGGCGCCGGCGCGGGCGCTGCGGGGTCGAGCATGGCGGGGCTCCTGCCGGGGGACCAATGGTGGGAGCATAGCCGGTCTTTTGGAATATCGCAATAATATTCTCACATTTCTCTTTTACACTACGCTCAGGGCGGCGCAGGCGGAGCGCCCGGTCGCCTCGGCGCTCGCCGACAGCGCGGCCTCCGCCGCCGTCGTCGCGACCGGCGCGCTGGATGAGAACTCTCCGCCGTCAGCACGCCGCGCCGACCAGGCCAGCTTCGGCGCCGAGCGCACGCCCGCCGCGTTGGCGGAGCCGCGAATCCCTGCTGAGTTCACCACCGGCGGCGCCGACCCGCTTGGCATGAAACTGCTGGTCTGCTGGTGCATGCTGAGGAGGCGTCGCTGGCGGCGAGACCGGCGGTGAGTTTCCTTCTAGACCTCCGCCGGCGGCTCTCGCGACGGGCCGGAGTCGCGGACGAGCTTCTTCAGCAGCGCCACTTCCTTCCAGAGGTCGCGGATCGGCCGCGCCGGGGCGCCGCCCCAGCGCGCGCCGGCGGGAACGTCGTGCATGAGGCCTGCCGACGCGGCGATCTGGGCGCCGGCGCCGATGTGCAGATGGCCGGCGAGCCCCGCCTGGCCGCCGATCGCGACGAAATCCTCGATGATGCAGGAGCCCGAAACGCCGGCCTGGGCGACGATCACGCAGTGACGGCCGATCACCACATTGTGGCCGATCTGGACGAGATTGTCGATCTTGGTGCCCTCCCCGATCACCGTGTCGCGATTGGCCCCGCGATCGATCGTGGAGCCCGCCCCGATCTCGACGTCGTCCTGAAGGATCACCCGGCCGACCTGCGGCACCTTGAGATGGCCGCGCGGCCCCATCGCAAACCCGAAGCCGTCCTGGCCGATCCGCACGCCCGCATGCAGGATGACGCGATCGCCGATCAACGCGCAGACGATTGTGGAATTGGCGCCGACCACGCTCTGGCGGCCGATGCGCACATTAGGTCCGATCACCGCATTGGCGCCGATGAAGGCGCCCGAGCCGATCTCAGCGCCGGGGCCGACCACAGCGCCGGGATCGACGATGACTCCGGACTCGAGGCGGGCGGTCGGATGAACGAGAGCGCGCTGCGAGACCCCGGATTCGCCGAAGGTCGAGCCGGGCCGCGCCGCGCCCGGAAACAGCCGGCGCAGGACCTCGGCGAAGGCGTGGTAGGGGTGGCCGGTCGCCAGCGCCACGCAGCCCGGCGGCGCCTGCGCGCGATGGCGCGGCTGCAGCAGCACGGCGGCGGCGCGCGTCTTCGGCAGGAGATCGGCGTAGCGCGGATTGTCGAGGAACGTGAGGTCGCCGGGTCCGGCCCGATCGATCGGCGCGACGCCGACGATGATCCCGCTGAGGTCCGCCGCTTCGCCGGCCCGGGCGCCGGTCCATTCCATGATCGCGCCGATCGAAGGGGCCTCGGCGGGGAGAAAGAAGCTGGTTGTCGCCATGAAGGAAGCCGGCAATCCTGTCGAGCATTGTCAAACGAGGAAACGCCGCCCGCCCGGAGAAAACGCGGCAAACTCACCTGCCTCCTCTATCCGGCTCGATCCGGCGCCGGAGCGGATCGGCCTCAAAAGAGGCGCTGCGCCCGTCGCGGCGCGCGTCCGCGAAGCAACCGCTGGCCCGCTCAGAACTGGCTGCCGCCTGAGAAGCTGATGAACTGGGTTTGATCGTACTTGCCCTTGACCACCGGGAATGCGCCGTCAATCCGGATCGGGCCGAGCGGCGAGGCCCAGATCAGGCTGGCGCCGACCGAGGTGCGGATCGTCTTCTCGTCGTCGACGATGATGCAATTGCCCTGCGTGTAGTTGGGCGCCGTGTTCGAGGCGTAGCACGGCGTCCCCGCGGTATTGCCGAGCAGCTGATTGAATGTCGTCTGGCCGTTGTAGCCGAACAGCGTTCCCGCATCGACGAACAGACCGCCCTTCAGGCCGATTTCGCGCGGAATGCCGAAGATCGGGAAATCGACCTCGGCGGTGCCGCCGAAATAGGTCGTCCCGCCCAGACCCGCCGCCTGCAGGTTGTTGGGATCGGAAATGTCGCGCGGGCCGATGCCGCCCGGCGCGAAGCCGCGCACGAGCGAGGGCCCGACGTTGAAATTGTTGATGATGTCGAGCGGCGCGCCGCCGAATGCGTTGATCTGGCCTGCCTGGCCGCGAATGAAGCCGACGAAGTCGTCGGTGATCGGATAGTAGTAGCGCGCGTCGAAGGTCTCGCGGATGAACTTCGAATCGCCGCCGAGGCCGGCGAAGTCCTGCTTGTAGGAGGCGACCATGCCGGTGGTCGGATTCTTGTTGTCGTCGAGCGTGTTGTAGATCAGCGAGAACCCCGCCAGCGACGTCAGTTGGACGCCCTGCGCCGCGGCCTGCTTCAGCGCCAGCGAAGCTTCGCCGTTGGTCAGGCAATTGTCCGAGGCGCTGAGTCCGTATGGCGAGCCCGCACTCCCCGGCGTCACCCCCGACAAGGGCACCGAGCAATCGTTGTAGGGCTGGCTCGAAGTGTTCGGGATGATGATCTGCGACTCGTAGATCGAATAGTGCGGCTGGAACGTGAATTCGTCGGTTATCGGGAGCCCGACGCGCAGGCTCACGCCCGTCGTCCAGTTCTCGTAATAGGCATATTGATAGGGGTCGGTCTCCTTGTGATAGATGTCGAAGCCGGCCGCGATGCGCTGGTCGAGGAAGTAGGGCTCGGTGAAGGTGGCGCTCCAGCCGCGGCTGTACTGGCCTTCCGAGGCCGACAGCTTCACGTATTGACCGCGGCCGAGAAAATTCGTCTCCGTGATCGAAACTTCCGCGATCGCGCCATCGGTCGTCGAATAGCCGCCGGAAATCGAGAACGACCCCGTCGGCTTGTCCTCGACCTCGACGATCACGATGACCCGGTCGGGGGTCGAGCCCGGACGGTTGGTGATGTGGACCTTCTTGAAGAAGCCGAGATTGTTGAGGCGCCGTTCGGCCTTCTCGATCAACGCGTGATTGTAGGGGTCGCCTTCGCCAATATCGAACTCGCGGCGGATCACATAGTCGCGGGTGCGCGTATTGCCCTGGATATCGATGCGCTCGATATAGACTTTCGGACCGTCGTCGACCGCGAAGACGATGGAAATCGTATGATTGGCGCCGTCGCGGTCGCCATGCGGCCGCACTTCCGAAAACGCGTAGCCCTGGCGGGCGACGTCACGGGTGATCGACTCCGTCGAGGCCTCCACCGCCGAGGCGTTGTAGACGTCGCCGGGCGCTATCTTCACGAAATGCGACAGC
The DNA here is from genome assembly GCA_050013915.1 of Roseiarcus sp. Taxonomy (GTDB): domain Bacteria; phylum Pseudomonadota; class Alphaproteobacteria; order Rhizobiales; family Beijerinckiaceae; genus Roseiarcus. The sequence goes on along the minus strand of JBEKEI010000021.1, from coordinate 37,578 downwards.
GCCTCGCCATTGACGTTCGGAATATGCGAATCGACCCTGACCGAACCCACGTGGTATTGGGGTCCTTCCTCGAGCGTGATGGTGATCACATAGCCGACCGGATCCGTCTGGTAATGGACGTCCGTGTTGGTGATGCGGAAGTCGGCGTAGCCGTTCTTCATGTAATACTTGCGAATGGCCTCCTGGTCCGAGGCGAGCTTGTCGGGATCGTAGACGTCGCTGGTCTTCAGGAACGAAAGGAAATTCATCTCGGTCAGTTGCATCAGCCCGTGCAGCCGATAGTCGGAAAAGGCCTGGTTGCCGACGAACTTGATTTCGCGGATGCCGGTCTTGTCGCCTTCGTCGATGGTGAACACCAGATCCGAGCGGCCGTTCGGCAGCGGGACCAGCCGGTATGTCACCTTCGCGGCGGCCCGGCCGAATTTCTTGTAGGCGTCCTTGATCCGGTCGATGTCGCCCGTCGCCACCGCTTCGCTAAATCCCGAACGCGCCTTGGACTGAACCTCGACCGTGAGCTGGTCGCTCTTGATCTTGCTGTTGCCCTCGAAGGCGACCCGGTTGAGGATGATGTTGCTTTCGACGACGCTGACGATGACCTTGCCGCCGACGATTCGGGCGCTGACCTTGGAGAACATGCCCGTCGACGAGAGCTGCTTGACCGCCTCGTTGACATGCTCCTGATCAGTCCCGTTGAAATAGGAGCGGATCGTGTCGACGTCGACCCGATGGGCGCCTTCCACGACGACGGCCTGGGCCCGCGCCTCGGAGGATATCCCGACCGCGCCAAACGCAAGACACGCGGCCAGGACCAGCCGTCCGAAATAGAGACGTAGAAAATGCATCTGGCCCAGATTCCCCATATCGCTCGCCGACGATGAGCCCGCCGGTCGGTTAGCGCACGCGCCCGCAAGCCCCGAGCCGGAATTGCAAATTTCGACTCGTCTGATTCGCCCTTCGCAGGCTCCCCCGGCGAAACGGCATTAACTGTCTTCTACCCGTTTTGACTCAATCTGCAAACGGCGATTAACCCGGCCAGGGTCATTTTGGCCGGGCGTGGCAGGCATGACACGAATCGTGGTCGACGAAGGGTTAACCGCCGCCGAGGGCGACCAGCCGCATGATGTCGAGCGCGGTCGAGGAGATGACGAGCATCGCGACGAGGGCGAAGCCGATCCCCAGGCCGACCTCCTGGGTCGGTTCGCTCAGCGGGCGCCCGCGCTCTGCAAACGGCGATCAACCCGGCCAGGGTCATTTTGGCCGGGCGTGACAGGCTGGCTTGACACGAATCGCGGTCGATGAAGGGTTAACCGCCGCCGCCGGCGACCAGCCGCATGATGTCGAGCGAGGTCGAGAAGATGACGAGCATCGCGACGAGGGCGATGCCGATCCTCAGGCCGATCTCCTGGGTCCGTTCGCTGAGCGGGCGGCCGCGCACCGCCTCGATCGCGTAGAACAGCAGGTGCCCGCCGTCGAGCATCGGCACCGGCAGGAGATTCATGAGGCCGACCGACACGGAGAAGACGGCGGTCAGGCTGAACAGCGCGAGCAGGCTGATCTTGGCGACCGCGCCGGCCACCTGGGCGACGCCGATCATGCCCGAGACCTGATCGGGCGATTCGCGCCCCGCGAACAGGCCCACGACATAGGCGCCGGTGGTGTGCACGATCGACCAGGTGTCCTTGGCCGCCCAGACCACGCAGAGCGGCAGGCTGCAGGTCTCGAGCTTCCGATCGGCCGGATCGGACGAGGCCTTGATGCCGAGCCGCCCCATCCGGCGCTTGCCGAAGGCGGCGAGATCGACGACGCCGATCGCCGGGGCGGCGGTAATCGTCACCGGGGCGCCCGCCCGCTCGACCACGAACGCCATGGGGAGCCCCGTATTGGCGGAGATCGCCTCGTGCAGCTGCTCGAAGCTGCCGATCGGCCCGCCATTGGCGGATTTGATGAGGTCGCCCGCCTTGAAGCCGGCAAGATCGGCCGGGCTGCCGATTTCGACGCCGCCGACCCGCGGCGCCAGCACATATTGGCCGTAGACGGCGAAGGATACCGTGAAGATGACGATCGCAAGCAGGAAATTGGCGATCGGGCCCGCCGCCACGATCGCGGCGCGGTTGAGCACCGGCTGGCCGGCCAGCGTGAGGCTGCGCTCGCTTCGGTCCATCCGGGCGAGCGCGGCCGTGTCGGGGGCGCTCGCGGCGTCGGCGTCGCCGTGGAACTTCACGTAGCCGCCGAGCGGAATCGCGGCCACGCGCCAGCGCGTCCCGCGCCGGTCGACCCGGGCGTATAATTCCGGGCCGAACCCGAGCGAGAAGCGCTCGATCTTGACGCCACACCAGCGCCCGACGAGATAATGGCCGAGCTCATGGAAGAACACCACGACGCTCAGAATGACGACGAACGGAATGAGATACCAGCCCATGGAGCCGACAAAGGCCCCTGCAACGCTTAAAAAAGCCATTCCGATCTCCGTCGCGCGGACGCTGCCGACGATGCGTCGCCGGAGGCCAACGAACTTGGTTACCACAAGGTTACCATGAAGGAGACAAGCCTTCAGGCCAAGAGGGCGCGCGCCCTATCTCTGGCCATATGGTGAACCGCGAGCGCCTGCGCCACCGTCGCGCAGGCGGAGAGTTCGCCCGCCCGTCCGGATTGTTCGAGCACGGCTTCGACGAGACGCGCCATTTCCGGAAATCCGATGCGCTGCGCCAGAAACGCCTCGACCGCGATTTCGTTGGCGGCGTTGAGCGCCGTCGGCGCGCCGCCGCCCTCGCCGAGCGCCGCGATCGCGAGGCCGAGCGCCGGGAACCGGGCGAGATCGGGCCGCTCGAACGAGAGCTGGCCGACCGCCGCCAGATCGAGGACGCGCCCGCCCGAGCCCAGGCGGTCGGGATAGGCGAGGCAATGAGCGATCGGCGTCTTCATGTCCGGTGCGGCCATGCCGGCGGTCACCGACCCGTCGGCGAAAGCGATCAGGCCGTGGACGACCGACTGCGGGTGGATCAGCACGTCGAGGCGGTCGGCCGGCATGCCGAACAGGTGATGCGCCTCGATCAGTTCGAGGCCCTTGTTCATGAGGCTCGCCGAATCGATCGTCACCTTGGCCCCCATCGCCCAGTTGGGATGGGCGAGCGCCTGGGCGACGGTGGCCCGGCCGATCCGTTCGGCGTCCCATTCGCGAAACGGCCCGCCCGAGGCGGTGAGCGTCATCCTGACGATCTCCCGGGCGTCGCAGCCGGCCATCGCCTGGAAGATCGCATTGTGCTCGGAATCGAGCGGCAGGATGCGCGCGCCCGAAAGCCGCGCCGCCGCCATCACCGCCCGGCCCGCGCAGACCAGCGTTTCCTTGTTGGCGAGCGCGACCGCGCGCCCCGCCTCGATCGCCGCGAAGGTCGGCGCGAGGCCGGCCGTGCCGACGATCGCCGCCACGACCAGATCGGCCTCGCGCAGCGCCGCCTCGACGACCGCGTCCGGACCGGCGGCAGTCTCGATCCGCCGACCCGCCGTCGCCGCCTTCAGCGCCGGATAGCCGGCGGGATCGGCGATCGCCGCGAACGGCGCCCCGAGCGCGATCGCGGCCCGCCCGAGCGCCGCCCCGTCGCGCCCGCCGGCGACCGCCGCCACGGCGAACTGGCCGCTCGAATCCTCCAGCACCTGCGCGCAGGAGCGGCCGATCGAACCGGTCGCGCCCAGGATCACCAGCCGCTTGGGCGCCGCCCGGTCATCCTGCGCGCTCGCCGGTCGCGGCGATGTGTGCGCCGAAGCGTCACCATTCGAAGATGCCTGCTGCGAGATCAGGGATTCCATGACGCGCCGCCCCCACGCAAGCCGCGAACAGAGCCGCGGCGATGAAACCGTCCAGCCGATCCATGAGCCCGCCATGGCCCGGAATCAGATGGCTCGAATCCTTGACCCCGAATCGCCGCTTCAGCGAGGATTCGAAGAGATCGCCGCCCTGCGCGACCGCCGCGGTCGCGACGCCGAGCGCAAGCAGCGCAGCGATCGAACCGGTTGCGGCCGCCGCGACCAGGCCGGCAGCCGCCCCGCTGAGAACGCCGACGACGAACCCCGACCAGGTCTTGCCTGGCGAAACGCGCGGCCACAATTTGGGGCCGCCGATCAGCCTGCCGCCGAAATAGGCCATGACGTCGGCGCCCCAGACGACCGCAAACAGCCAGAATATCGCAGCCAGGCCATAGGGCCAGCTGATGCGCAACAGGCAGACCGGAACCAGCAGCGCGCCGGCGTAGAGGACGCCGGCGCCCGGCAGCAGCCGGGACGGCGGCCGCGCGCCGGCCGACGCGCTCGCCAGGACGGCGCCGCAGACGACGGCGGCGACCGCCCCCGCCGCGGAATCGTCGATCGCCAGAGGCGCCGCGAGAACGAGCCCGACCGACCCGCCCGCAACGCGCAGGCCGCGCCGGGGCCCGCCGATCAGCGTCTGCCATTCCCAATGGACGAGCAGGGCGGCGATCAGCCAGAACGCGCCGAACCAATAGCCGCCCGCCCAGGCGGAGCCGAGCGCCAGGGCCATGAGGACGAGCGCGGCGCCGATTCTCGCCGGCAGGTCGGAGGCGCGCGCGGCCACGGGCCCGGCCTGTTGCGTCGCGCCCAAATCGACCTCCCTCCCGACTGGCGCCATCGCGCGCGCTCACGACGCCGATTTGACGATCGCCGGCGACGCGGCGCTGCCGCCGAATCGCCGCTCGCGCCTCGCGTATTGAGCGAGCGCGGACTCGAAGGCGGCGTGATCGAAATCGGGCCAGTGCATCGGGAGAAAGACGAGCTCGGCATAGGCCGCCTGCCAGAGCAGGAAGTTGGACAGCCTCTGCTCGCCGGAAGTTCGGATGACGAGGTCGGGGTCGGGAATGCCCGCGGTGTCGAGCCGCGCGGCGAGCGCCGCCTCGTCGATGGCGGCCGCGTCGAACCGCCCCGCCGCCGCTTCGGCCGCCAGCTTGCGCGCGGCCTCGACGATTTCCTGGCGCGCCCCGTAATTGAACGCCACGACGAGGGTCAGCCCGCCGTTGTCGCGGGTCAGCTCCTCGGCCTCGACCAGCAGCGCGCGCAGATCCGGCGAGAGATTGTGGCGCAGCCCGATCACCCGCACGAGGACGTTGTGGCGGTGGAGATCGGCCAGATCGTTGCGGATGAACCGCTTCAGGAGGCCCATGAGGTCGGAGACCTCGGCGGCCGGCCGGTTCCAGTTCTCCGACGAGAAACTGTAGAGGGTCAGGTAGCGCAGGCCCAGTTCGATCGCCGAGCGGACCGCGCGGCGCACCGCCTCGACGCCGCGCCGGTGCCCCTCGATCCGCGGGAGGCCGCGCGCCTGCGCCCACCGCCCGTTGCCGTCCATGATGATCCCGACATGCGCGGGAATGCACGAATCCCGCGCGTCGGCGAAGGGGTGGTCGGGGGACGTGAGCATCACGGGTCTCGGCGGCGCATCGGGACTAGACTTGCATGATCTCTTTTTCTTTGTTCGCCAGGGCGAGTTCGATGTCGCGGATGGCCTGATCGGTCGCCTTCTGGACGTCGGCCTCGTCGCGCTTCTCATCGTCTTCGCTGATGGCGTGATCCTTCAGCAGTTTCTTGAGAATGTCGATTCCGTCGCGCCGGACGTGGCGCACGGCGATGCGGGCGTCCTCGCTGTATTTATGGGCGACCTTGACCATTTCCTTGCGACGCTGCTCGTTGAGCTCGGGAATGCGGATGCGCAGGATCTGCCCCTCGATCGTCGGACTGAGGCCCAGATTGGCGTCGCGGATCGCCTTGTCGACCGCGGCGACCATGCTCTTGTCCCAGACCTGCACCGAAAGGGCGCGCGGTTCGGGAACGCTGATCGTGGCGACCTGGATCAGCGGGCTGCGCTGCCCGTACGCCTCGACATGGACCGGCTCGAGCAGGCTCGCGCTGGCGCGCCCCGTGCGCAGGCCGCCCAGTTCGTGCTTGAGGGTCTGGATCGCGCCCTGCATCCTGCGCTTGAGGTCGTCGAGGTCGAAAACGGGCTTTTGCGCCATGGTCCAACATTCCGTCGTTGTCTGGCCTCGCGCGGCGGGCGGCGCCGCGTCGGGACCGATTCGCGCGGCGCCCAAATGCGCCGAAAAATCATTGATAGCATAGCCGGACGCCCATGGCAGCACCGGCGTGGCCGGGGCGCGCCGGCCCCGCGGGGCCCCCCGCGGACGCCCCGTCACGGCATCACATAGGTCGCCCGGCCCTGCCCGAGCAGCGCGGCGCGGATGGCGCCGGGCTCGTGGATCGAGAAGACGACGATCGGAATCCGGTTGTCGCGCGCCAGAGCGAAGGCCGCAGTGTCCATGACGGCGAGGTTGCGGTCGATCGCGTCGTCGTGCGAGAGCCGCTCGAATCGCGCGGCGCCGGGGTTCTTCTTGGGGTCGGCGGTGTAAATGCCGTCGACCTGGGTCGCCTTGAACACCGCATCGCACGAGAGTTCCGCCGCGCGCAGCGCCGCCCCCGTGTCCGTGGTGAAGAACGGATTGCCGGTGCCGCCCGCCAGCATGATGACCCGATGCTTGACGAGATGGGCGAGCGCCGCCTGGCGCGAGTAGGGCTGGCACAGCGAGGGCATGGCGACCGCCGAGAGCACGCGCGCCGACTGGCCGAGATGTTCGAGCGCGCCCTCCATCGCCAGCGCGTTCATGACGGTGGCGAGCATGCCGATCGAATCGGCGCGCGCGCGCTCGATGCCCTTGTCGGCGCCTTCGAGGCCGCGGAAGAAATTGCCGCCGCCCACGACCACGGCGACCTGGACGCCGAGATCGGCGGCGGCCTTGAGATCGGCGGCGATCCGCAGCAGCGTCGGCATGTCGAGGCCGAATTCGCCGCGGCCCATCAGGGCTTCGCCGGAAAGCTTGACGACGACGCGGCCGAACAGGGGCTTGGGCGTGTTGGCGGTCGCGGGCGCCGTTTCCGACATTCTGGCCTCCCTGGTCGGCGGAAGAGCTGCTCGTTGGTCGCGCCGCCCGCCCCGCGATCGGCGATGCGAATGGGGCGGCCCGTCGCCGCGCCGCTCGCCTAGTGAAGGCTCAGGCCTCGTCGGCGGGCTTTTCGATGCCCTCGCCGAGCGCATAGCGCACGAACGCCTTGACCGCGATCGGCGCGCCGACCGTCTTCTCCGCCTCCTTGACCGCCTGGGCGACCGTCCTGGAATTGTCGTGAACGAAGGCCTGATCGAGCAGACAGACCTCCTTGTAATAGGTCTTCAGCCCGGATTCGACGATCTTTTCCAGGACCTGAGGCGGCTTGCCGGCGTTCTTGTCGGCGAGCACGGCCTTCTCGCGCGCGACCGCCGTCGGGTCGAGCCCCGCCGCGTCGAGCGCCAGCGGGCTCGCCGCCGCGATGTGCATCGCGACCTGGCGGCCGAGCGCGGCCAGCGCCTCGGTCTTGCCGGTCGATTCCAGCGCGACGATCACGCCGATGCGGCCGAGCCCGTCGACGACCGCGCCGTGGACGTAATGGCCGATGACCCCGTGCGCGACATGCAGGCCGTGCGCGCGGCGCAGCGTGATGTTCTCGCCGATGGTGGCGATCGCATTGGCGATCGCCTCGGCGACGGTGCCGCCGCCGGGATAATGCGCGCCGCGGACCGCCTCGGCCTCGACGCCGGCGCCCTTGTCGAGCGCGACCGCGAGCACGCCGCGCACGAGCGCCTGGAAGTCGTCGTTGCGCGCGACGAAATCGGTCTCGGAATTGACTTCGACGACGACGCCGAAATTCGCCTCGACGGCGACGCCGACAAGACCGTCGGCGGCGATGCGGCCGCTCTTCTTGGCGGCCTTGGCGAGGCCCTTCTTGCGCAGCCAGTCGACGCCCGCCTCGATGTCGCCGCCGGTCTCGGTCAGCGCGTTCTTGCAGTCCATCATGCCGGCGCCGGTCTTCTCGCGAAGCTCCTTCACCAGCGCCGCCGTGATATTGGCCATGGCTGTTCCTCTGCCGCGGTTGCGGGCGGCCGCCGGGCCGTCCTTTCGCTTCGATTCGGGTGCGCGACGCGGGGGGCGCGATCCCGCACGACCCAGGCGCCGCCGCTCAGGCCGCGACGATCAGCGTCTTGGCCTGCTCGACCCAATTGTCCCGGGCGATGCGGCCGTTGAACTTCAGGTCGGCGTCGAGCTTGTCGGCCTCCGCCTTGGTCATGGCGCCGATCTGCCAATAGTGGAAAACGCCGTGATCGTTGAGCTTCTTGACGATCTGCGGGCCGACGCCGGTCAGTTTGGCCAGATCGTCGGGCGCGCCGCGCGGCGCGGTCAGCAGTTCGAAACGCTCGACCGGGGCGACGTCGGCCTCGACCGTCTCGACCGGCAGCTCCTCGACCATCGGCGCCTCGGCCTCGCCGCGGTCCATGCCCTGGGCGCCCTGGCTGCGCGAAATGCCGTCGAGGGCGGCGCGCGCGACCAGATCGCAATAGAGCTGGATCGCGCGGCCGGCGTCGTCATTGCCGGGAATCGGATAGGCGATGCCGTCGGGGTCGCTGTTGGTGTCGAGGATCGCGACGACCGGGATCTTCAGCCGGTTGGCTTCCTTGATCGCGAGCGCCTCCTTGTTGGTGTCGATGACGAACACGAGGTCGGGCGTGCCGCCCATGTCCTTGATGCCGCCGAGCGCCGTCTCGAGCTTCTCGCGTTCGCGCGAGAGCATCAGGCGTTCCTTCTTGGTCAGCCCTTGCGCGCCGGCGCCGAGCATTTCGTCGAGCTTGCGCAGCCTGGAAATGGAAGCCGAAATCGTCTTCCAGTTGGTGAGCATGCCGCCGAGCCAGCGCGCGTTGACGAAATATTGCGCGGACCGCTTGGCCGCCTCGGCGATCGAATCGGCCGCCTGGCGCTTGGTGCCGACGAACAGCACGCGGCCCCCCTTGGCGACGGTGTCGGATATCGTCTGCAGCGCACGGTGCAGCAGCGGCACCGTCTGCGCGAGGTCGATGATGTGGATGCTGTTGCGCGCGCCGAAAATGTAGCGCTCCATCTTCGGGTTCCAGCGATGCGACTGATGGCCGAAATGGGCGCCCGATTCGAGCAGCTGGCGCATGGAGAAATCAGGCACTGACATGGTGCGGATCCTATCCGGTTGAGCCTCGGCGGATCGAATGGGCGGGGATGAAGCCGCCACCGGAGCCGCTCCTTGAAGCAGGAACGACGAAAATCCGCCTGTGGAATGAGCGCGCATATAGAGGAGCGTGGCTGGAATGGCAAGGCGCGGCCGCGCCGCGCCTCACACGTGCTCCACCGCCACCACGCCCGGCACCGCCTTCAGCGCGCCGGCGATCGCGGCCGAGACCGCAAAGCGGCCGGGCAGCTTGATCTCCACCTCGCCCGCCGCCGCGCCCAGCAGCACGACGAGGGAAACCTCGCCCTCGCCGCGCGCGCGCAGGCGCTCCTCGATCGAGGGCAGCGGCGTCGCGTCCCGCAGGAAGATCCGCAGCCCCCGGTGGACGCGCGCCGCCGCCTCGCTCAGCGATTCGACGTGGACGATGCGCGCGCGCACGTCTTCGCCCTCGATCGCACCCTGCAGGGTGACCAGCACGTCGGAGCCTTTCTCCAGGAGGTCGCGATACTGGCCGAGGCCCTCCGCGAAGAGGATCGCCTCGTATCGCCCCGAGGGATCGGATAGCTGGACGACGCCGAGCCGCGCGCCCGTTTTGGTGCGCCGTTCCGAGCGGTCGAGCACGCTGGCGGCGAGCCGCGCCGAGGTCGCGCCGCGCCTGACGCCGCGCGCGAAATCGACCCAGCGCAGGACGCGCAGCCGGTCGAGCGCGCCTTGATAGGCGTCGAGCGGATGGCCCGACAGGAAGAAACCGACCGCGTCATATTCGCGCCGCAGCCGGTCGGCCGCCGGCCAGGGCGCCGCGCGCGGCTTCAGCGGCGCAGATTCGGCCTCCCCGAACAGGGCGTTCTGGCCCGCCGCCCGCTCCTGGGCGGCGCGGTTGGCGAGCGCGAGGACAGGCTCGACCGCGGCCAAGGCGACCGCGCGCTCGGGCTCGATTTCGTCGAACGCGCCGGCGGCGGCGAGGCTCTCCAGCGCCTTCTTGTTGACGGCGCGCGGATCGATGCGGCGCGCGAGGTCGCTCAGCGAGTCGAACGGCCGGTCGCCGCGCGCGGCGACGATCGCCTCGGCCTGCGCCTCGCCGACGCCCTTGACCGCCGAAAGCGCATAGGCGATCGACAGAGCCCCGCCCGGCTCGACGCGGGCGTCGAAGTCCACGTCCGAGCCGTTGACCGAGGGCGGCGCCACCCTGACGCCGAGCCGGATCGCCTCGCCGCGAAATTCGGCGAGCTTGTCGGTGTTCGACCTGTCGAGCGTCATCGACGCGGCGAGGAACTCGACGGGGTGGTTGGCCTTGAACCAGGCGGTCCAGTAGGCGATGAGGGCGTAGGCCGCCGCATGGCTCTTGTTGAACCCGTAATCGGCGAATTTCGCGAGCAGGTCGAAGATTTCGTCGGCCTTGGCGCGGCCGAGGCCGCGCGCGACCGCGCCGTCGACGAAGCGCGCGCGCTGGGCGTCCATCTCGGCCTTGATCTTCTTGCCCATCGCGCGGCGCAGCAGGTCGGCCTCGCCGAGCGAATAGCCCGAGAGGACCTGGGCGATCTGCATCACCTGTTCCTGGTAGATGATGACGCCGAACGTCTCGCGCAGGACCGGCTCGAGCTGGGGATCGATATAGTCCGGCCGTTCGTGGCCGAGCTTGCGCGCGCAATAGAGCGGGATGTTGGCCATCGGACCCGGCCGGTAGAGCGCGACCAGCGCGATGATGTCCTCGAAGCGGTCGGCGCGCATTTCGACCAGCGCCTTGCGCATGCCGCCGCTTTCCACCTGGAACACGCCGATGGTTTCGCCGCGCCCGAGCATTTCATAGGTCCGGGCATCGTCGAGCGGGATTCTCGACAGGTCGACCGCCACGCCGCGCCGCGCCAGCAGCCGGGCGGCCTTCTGCAGCGTCGTCAGCGTCTTCAGGCCGAGGAAATCGAACTTGACGAGCCCCGCCGGCTCGACCCATTTCATGTTGAACTGGGTCGCCGGCATTTCGGATTTGGGATCGCGGTACAGCGGCACCAGTTCGACCAGCGGGCGGTCGCCGATCACCACGCCGGCCGCATGGGTCGAGGCGTTGGAATAGAGCCCCTCGAGCCGGCCGGCGATGGCGATCATCCTGGCGACGCGCGGATCGGCCTCGGCGGCCTCGCCGAGGCGCGGCTCGTCGATGACAGCCTGTTTCAGCGTGACCGGATTGGCGGGGTTCTGCGGCACCAGCTTGGCGAGCTTGTCGACCTGGCCGAGCGGCAGCTCCAGCACGCGCCCGACGTTGCGCATGACGCCGCGCGCGAGGAACGAGCCGAAGGTGATGATCTGCGCGACCCGGTCGGCGCCATAGCGCCCACGCACATAGGCGATCACCTCGTCGCGCCGGTCCTGGCAGAAGTCGATGTCGAAGTCCGGCATCGAGACGCGTTCGGGATTGAGGAAGCGCTCGAACAGCAGGCCGAAGCGGATGGGGTCGAGGTCGGTGATGGTCAGCGCGTAGGCGACCAGCGAGCCGGCGCCCGAACCGCGCCCCGGCCCGACCGGAATGTCCTGCCGCTTGGCCCATTGGATGAAATCGGCGACGATGAGGAAATAGCCGGGAAATTTCATGTTGACGATGACGTCGAGCTCGAAGGCGAGCCGGGTCTGGTAGTCCGCCTCGGCGAATCCTGGCGCGCAGCCGTGACGTTCCAGCCGCGCGGCGAGGCCCGCGGCCGCCTGCGCGCGCAATTCGCCGACCTCGTCGACCGCCTCGCCCGCCGCGGAGGGAAACCGCGGCAGGATCGGCTTGCGCGTCTGCGCGCGCCAGGCGCAGCGCAGCGCGATCTCGACGCTGTTGGCGGTCGCCTCGGGCAGGTCGGCGAACAGCCGGGTCATGTCGGCGCGCGGCTTGAACCAATGCTCCCCCGAGAGCCGGCGCCGGTCCGCGGCCCCGATCAGCGCGCCGTCGGCGATGCACAGCAGCGCGTCCTGCGCCTCGTGATCGGCGGGGGTGGCGAAATAGGGCTCGTTGGTGGCGACCAGCGGCAGCGAGAGGGCGTAGGCGAGGTCGAGCAGCGCCGGCTCGTTCGCCCGCTCCGATTCGAGGCCGTGGCGCTGCAGTTCGAGATAGAGGCGCCGGTCGAACAGCGCCGCCAGGCGCGCCAGGCGCGCGCCCGCGAGATCGGCGAGGCCGGCCGAGAGCGCGCCGTCGATCGGCCCCGCCGGACCGCCGGTCAGCGCGACAAGGCCGTCGAGCGCGCCGAGCGCGTCGAACCGAACATGCGGCTCGTCGCCGTCGGTCGGCGCCAGCCAGACCTCGGTGGCGAGTCGCATCAGATTGCGATAGCCCGCCTCGCTCTGCGCGAGCACCACGATCGGCGCCCGCGTGAGCCGCTGGTCGGCGCGCGGGTTCGACGAGGCGGGCGCGTCGCCGAAATCCACGGCGATCTGCGCGCCGACGATCGGCTGGACGCCCACCTTGGCGAGCTTTTCGGAGAATTCGAGCGCGCCGAACAGATTGTTGGTGTCGGTGATCGCGAGCGCGGGCATCGCATCGGCCTTGGCGAGCCTGGCGAGCGCCTCGATCGTCAGCGCCCCTTCGCGCAGCGAATAGGAGGAATGCACGTGCAGATGCACGAAGCCGACGGATTCCACGAGGTCCTGGTCCAAAGCGAATCTCCCCGGGCGCATTGTCGCCGGCCGCCCGCGGCGCGTCGAGCCGGGCCGCCCGCCCGTCAACAGCCATTCACGCGCCGACGCCGCGCGCGACCAGCGCAATCATCGCCACGAACGCCGCCAGCGCGGCCAATTCCACGACATCCCGCACGAACCCGACCGCGCGACGCTTCATGACGCCCTCCACCGACGCGTGACGCCTCCTTATATGTTCTTGTTTTGTTCTCGTCAAGGCCGCGCAACAGCGGGCGCTATCCGGTCGGGGGTTCGAGTCCGTCAAAGCCCCGTCAGCCGGGAAATCGCCGCGCCTCGGGATTCCCTCGGGGGTGGCGGGCGGTCGAAGGCGGGCGGACCCCTAGTCCGGCTGCGCGTAGCGTGGCTGCGCATACTGCGGCTGGGCGTATTGCGGCTGCGCATATTGCGGCTGGGCGTAGCGCGGTTGCGCATATTGCGGCTGCACGGACTGGGGTTGGCCATATTGCGGGCTGGCGTAGCGCGGCTGGGCGAACTGCGGCGTTGCGTAGCGGGGCGGCGCGTAGATCGGCTGCGAGGATTCCTGCGCGCCGCACGTCGAGGCGGCGAGGATCGCGAGGAGAAGGGGCGCAAGGACGGCGAATTTCGTAGCAGACACGACGAATGCCTCCGGGACTGTGGTCGAGCCTTAGGCCGCGCGCCGGGCCGGCGCAATCGCAATCCCGCCAGACCGTAAATTTCCCGAGTTACCGCCCGAAGGCGCGGCGGCAATGCGAGAGGACGCCATGCGCGCAGACCTTGCCGAAGATCCTGCCATCCTGGAGCCGAGCTCCGGCGAACGCGCCGGCGCGCCGGGCGCCGCGCGCGACGCCGGCCTTGCCGCGATCGCCGCCGAATTCGGCCTGCCGGCCGCCGATCTGGAGCCGGAACTCGCCGCGGCGGTCGCCCGCGGCGCCCAGACGCTGGCGCGGCGGCGCGCGCTGCTGGCCGCCTGAGGGCCGGAAGCGCGGCGAGGCCGCCCAGTCCGGCGCTCACTCGGCCGGCCAGTTGACCAGCCGGAAGCTCTTGTCGAGCAGGTGGGCGTAACGCGCGCAGCCCCCGACATTGCCGTCGAAATCGTAACGCGCGATTCGCTCGTCCCGGTCGGCGAACACCCTGACCGCGCAACGCAAGCCGATCGACGCATCGACCGAAGCCGCCGCCGTCTCGGTCGACCAGACATAGACCTTTTCCGCCGCGGTCGCCGATTGCGAGTCGGGGGCGCCGAGCTTTTCGATCGCGGCGGCGACCGGCTGGCCGCGCAGCCCGCCGAGCTGCGCCTCGAGCGTCGGGAACGGGGTGCGCCCGCAGGCCGACAAGGCCGCGGCGGCGGCCAAAGCGAGAAAACGCGACCTCATCGAGATCCATCGGGCACGGAACGCGACGAGTGTAGCGCATTTTCGGCGCCGGGCCAGCGCCCCGCGGCCGCGCTCGCCGCCGCGGGGCGTCACTGAGGGTGAAACGCGTCCCGCACGGCGGACTGGAACTGCCGGCTGGAGACCGGCTTGAACAGGACCGTGGTCGGCCTGTCGCGCTGAATCCGCGCCATCGTCTCCGGCTCGCGCGAGCCGGTGATGAAGATCACCTTGGAATCGAGCGATTCGTGGATGGCGAGCGCGGCGTCGACGCCGTCCAATTCGCCGCGCAGCCGCACGTCCATGATGATCACCCGGGGCCGGTGCTTCTCGGCCATGGCGATCGCGGCCGCGGCGGTCGGCGCGGTGCCGCAGACCTCGAAGCCCATGTCTTCGAGCAGGCAGCACCAGAGGTCGGCGATCAGCGCCTGATCGTCGACGACCAGCACGCATTCGCGGAGCGCGGCGGTCATGTCGGCGCCGGCATGGCCATCCGGATTTCCGTCCGCAGCCCGTCGTGGTCCTCCACGATCATCTCGCCCTCGAGTTCGCCGACCAGCGCCCTGACGACGACACCGCCGACGCCGACTCCCGGCGGCGCGGCGGCCGCGCCGGCCCTGCCGCCTGGCCCATCGCCCGACACGGTGAGGATCAGCTTGCCCGTCTCATCGGTGCGCAGCGCCACGGCGACATGGCCGGTCCCGTCGGAACAGCCACGCATCAGCGAATTGGTCAGCAGTTCGGTCGCCAGCAGGCCGAACGGCAGCGCGAAATCCAGGCCGACCGTCAGGGCGCAGGCTTCGACCGACAGCCTGACGGAATCGGTTCCGCCGCTCTCCAGCACGTTCTTGGACAGTTCGTGCAGGAACGGGCCGACGTCGAACGTGCGCAGATCCTGAGATTCCAGCAGCCGGCGATGGACCAGGCCGAGGGCGTAGACCCGGCCGCGCAGGCCGAGCAGGCCCTCCCTGGCGCGGAGGTCGTCGGTCTTGCGCGCCTGCATGACCAGTAGGCCGTCGACGATCTGCAGGTTGTTTTTGACCCGATGATGGACCTGGCGCAACAGGAGCTCGCGGTCGGCCAATGCGTGGGTGCGCTCCTCGACGAGCCGTTCGAGGTCGTGCTTGGCCGTCAGCAGCGCCGCCTCGGCCTTGCGACTGGCGTCGATGTCCTCGATCGTCGCCACCGCGAGGGCCGGATCGCCGCGCCCCGCGACGTGCGCCAGCGCCGCCGAAACGCGCACCCAGAACGGGGTGCCGTCGCGCCGCATGTAGCGCTTGACGTCGACATCGGCGCGGACCTCGCCCGCAACGAGCCGCGGTTGGCGCGCGAGGCCCGACTCGCGATCCTCGGGCCAGGTGAACTCCGCGCCGGTGCGGCCGACGATCTCGTGCGGCTCGTAGCCGAGCATCTGCGCGAAGGCGCGGTTGACCCGCAGATAGCGGCTGGACCGCGGCTCGACCAGCGCCTTGCCGACGACCGATCCTTCGAAGCCGGCGCGGAATTCCGCCGCGCTGCGCGCGAGCGCCCCCTCCGCCGCGGCGCGCTCGTCGAGCGCATCCGTCAGCTGCCGGTTCGTCATCCGCAATTCGCGCTCGGCCAGGGCGCCCTCGGCGATCTTCAGCCGCAACTGGCGGTTCGACTCCGCGAGGTCGCGCCGGGACTTCTTCACCGCCTCGTGGAGCCGATGGCGCTCGAGCGCCGTCTGGATCGTGACGTGGAGATCCTTCCCCGAAACCGGCTTGACCAGAAAGCCGTAGGGCCCGGTCGCACGGGCGCGCTCAAGCGTCGCCTCGTCGGAATCGCCGGTGACGTAGACGACCGGGATTCCCTGGGCGTCCGGGATTCTGGCGGACGTCTCGATCCCGTCGAGCTCGCCCCGGATGTGGATATCCATCAACACGAGGTCGGGCAGCAATTCCACGGTCCTGGCCAGCGCCTGCTCGCCCGACGAGACTACGGCGACGACCTTGTAACCCAGATGTTTCAGCTGCTCCTCCAGCTGGATCGCGACGATGCGCTCGTCCTCGACCACGATGATCCGCCTCGCCGTCATCGCCCGCCCTTCGACTGGCCGACGGCGCAGGGCGCAACACGACGCGCCGCCGCGGTGGCGACCCGCGCGCGGTCTTGGCTGAGACGGTCGCGGCGCGGTCCGGATGCGCCGTCGCGGATTCCTCCGGACGCCAGCGTCTTCAGGCCCTCGCCGCCGACCTCGATTCTCGAACGGCCGAAAACGCGGTCGGCCCCGGCGTTGACCATTTTGATGCGGCCTGCTGGCTGGATCACGACAAACGGACGGGCCCGGCTTCGGCGATTCGGCGGAAGCGCGCCTCACTCTTCTCACGCCTGCGCCCGACGCACGCGTCGACCACCGGGATCGCGCGGCGTTCAGGCGCCGTCGTAAAATCCGCCTCACGGCGCTCGGAGCCGAGCGGCTCGATGATTCTACGCGGCGGACATGTCCTCCGGCGCGCCGCCGAGGTCAATTGCGGAAACTACTCAGGCGCTGCGGGAGGACGATTCGCCTGCGTCCGAACCGCCGGACTCGATGGGCTTTTTCGCCGCCGGCGGCGCGCGGCGCGATCGCCGGCGCGCCCCGCCGGCTCCGCCCCGCGACGAAAATTCCGAATCGCGATCGGTCAAATTTGAGGGTTTTGCTTCGCCGAATCGAAAAGCGCCGGCGCCATGATCGTCGGCAGTTGATGTCCATCGAAGGGAACGGCGCGGATTTTCCCGCGCCGGCCTCGCGGCGGGCGTCAGTTTCGGCGGCGCGACCGCCGCGGACCGATCGGCGAAGGCCCACGCGCCAGACCGTAACGCAACTACGAAGCGGGATCGCCCCCCACACCTGCTTCGTCCTGAGGCCGGCCTTTTTCCCCCCAAAGGCCGGCCTCTTCTCTTCAGCCGATCGGCGTCAGCCCGGCGGCGAAGCGGCGCCAGGTCTCGACATAATGGGCGGCCGACCACGCAAGAAGGAGAACCGCTGCGTCGTCCAGCGTGCGGATCGCCTTGGCGGGCGAGCCGACGATCAGCGAACGATCGGGAAACGCCTTGCCCTCGGTCACCAGCGCGCCGGCGCCGACGAGGCAGCCCGCGCCGATGCGCGCGCCGTTGAGCAGGATCGCGCCCATGCCGACCAGCGATCCCGGGCCGATCGCGCAGCCGTGCAGGATCGCATTGTGGCCGATCGTGCAGTCCGCGCCGATTTCGAGCGGAAACCCGATGTCGGTATGCAGCGTCGATCCCTCCTGGACATTGCTGCGCGCGCCCACAACGATGCGTTCGTTGTCGCCGCGCAGCACCGCGCCGAACCAGATTCCGCAATCCTCGCCGAGCGTCACATTGCCGATCACGCTCGCGTTGGGCGCGATCCAGAAGCGTCCCGCCGCCGGCAATGCCGGGCCGACGCCGTCGAGCGCATAGATGGCCATGGCCTGGGTCTCCTCGTTCCTCCCCTTCCCCCCCGGCGACCGACGGAGTCAAGCCCTTGCCGGCGCGCGGCGGCCCGCGCCGCCAATTCGCGCTCGCGCCCGCACCGCGCATGGGGCAGTCTGGACGCGGCGGCCGGCTTGATTCGCTGCGATGGATGCGGGGGGCGGTTCTCATGTCCTGGCGGCTCGTCGCGCTCTGCCTCGCCGTCGCCGCGCTCGCAGCCGGCGGGATCGTAGCGTTCGTCGCGCTTGATCCCGGCGGCGGCGGCGCGCCGGCGACCCGCACGGCGATCGTCGGGTCGACGCGGTTCACTCTGCCCAGCGGCTATTTCCGTCCCCAGTCGCGCGGCGGCGGCCGGCTCGAGCGTCTCGACCTCGCCGCGTTCTTTCCCGATTTCACGCCGGCCGGCGACGGCTCCGACATCGACGCCGGCGCCGACCTCGCCGAGCGCTACCAGAAGCTGGTGTTCATCGCCATCCGACCCGCCGATTCCAGTCTGGATCCGGCGGAGCGCCCGGCCAAGCTCTACGCCCGGTTTCTCGAAGCGGACCGCTGGAGCCAACCCGGCGGACTGGAGGCGGCGGGGTTTCAAGCGGGCAGCCCGTTCGAGGGCCAGGAATTATATTTCGTCGCGCCCGAGGGACGCGCTTTCGCGGCGCGTTGCGGACGCCCCGACCCGGCGCGGAAGACGCCGAACGCCTGCGCCTACGACTTCCGCGTCGACGGTCTCGACGTCGAACTGCGCTTCCCCGCGGCGCTGCTGTCGGAATGGCGGACGTTGAACGACGGCGCGCGCGGCCTCATCGCGGCGGGGCGGCGCTGAGCGGGCGGGCGGCGCCCGCCGGCGCAGCCCCGTACGGCGTCGCTCGCGGCAGGGGATTGGCGGGCGCCCCGCCGACGCCGATGCGAAAGCCCGCTCGGCTCACATGTCCTCGAGATCGATGTCGAGGATCGCCATCTGCAGCGTATAGGACTTGCCGTTGGGGTCGTCGGCGGAGACGACTCCGAGAAAGTCAGGGCCGTTGTTGAGTTCGACCGAATCGGTCTTCTTGAGCCGCGAGGCGACTGTCAGATGGTCGTTCTCGAACAGCCGGCGCAGATAGTCCTGCAGGACCGCACGCTCGACCGGGATTTTCATCTCGAACGAAAACGAGCGGTCGCCGTCCTCGTCGTCGACGACGATGAGGCCGATCCTGCGCTCGCCGAACTGGACGTCGGCGGCGTCCTCCGTCTTCGAACTGGGCAGAACCTTCAGGGTCGGGGCGCCGAAGCCGCGCCGCAGGTAGGCCTGCAATTTCTGAATTTCGCCCTTATCCATCGTCGAAGCCCCTCGCACGCGACAATTGCAGGGGCGAGCCTTTGCCATGAAAGGCCGGGCCCCGCAAGCGCGCGAGAAGGCCTCAGCGTTCGATGAGTTTCTCCGCGATGATCTGGTTCATGCTGCGCGCCGGCTCGGCGCAGCCCGCCTCGCCGACGATGCGCGCCGGCACGCCGGCGACCGTCTTGTTGTTGGGCACGGGCGACAGCACGACCGACCCCGAGGCGACCCGCGAGCAATGGCCGACTTCGATGTTGCCGAGCACCTTGGCGCCCGCGCCGATGAGGACGCCGCGGCGGATTTTCGGATGCCGATCGCCGGTCTCCTTGCCGGTGCCGCCGAGCGTCACGCCCTGCATGATCGAGACGTCGTCCTCGATCACGCAGGTCTCGCCGACGACGAGGCCGGACGCATGGTCGAGGAAGATTCCCCTGCCGATCCGCGCGCCAGGGTTGATGTCGACGTCGAACGCCGCGGATGCCCGGCTCTGCAGATAGAGCGCGAAGTCGCGCCGCCCGGAGCGCAGCAGCGCATGGGCGAGACGATAGCTCTGCAGCGCGTGGAAGCCCTTGAAATACAGCAGCGGCTCCATCAGCCGCAGGCAGGCGGGATCGCGGTCGGCGACCGCGAGAATGTCGGCGCGGAACGCCTCGCCGATCGAAGGGTCGCGCGCGACGACCTCGCCGTAGATCTGGCGGATCATCTCGCCCGGCACGTCGCCGTGGTCGAGCCGCGCTGCGACGCGATGGATCACGGCGGCTTCCATCGTGTCGTGGTTGAGCACCGTCGTCAGCAGAAATGCGGCGAGCTCGGGCTCGCGGCGCGCCGCTTCGTCCGCCTCCGCGCGAATGCGCGCGAACAGCGGATCGCTGCGGCCGACGCCGACCAGATGGGCGACTGGACTATGCGCCATGGAATGCTCCCCTCGGGACCTCTAGCCACACTATATCACAAGACGGGACGCCGGAGAATGGCGCCGCCGCGCGCCCTTCAGGGCGCGTGCAGGAACAACCCGACCGTCAGCGCGACGCCGATCGCGACCACCCCGATCCGCAGCGCCCGTTCGTTCACGCGCCGCAGCGCGAGCGCGCCGGCCCAACCGCCGAGCGAGGCGCCGGCCGCCGTGATCGCGACCTCGCGCCAGTGGACATCGGGCGAGAATACGAAGATCGCGACCGCCGAGGCGTTCATGGCGCCGGCGAGGACGTTCTTGGTCGCGCCGGCGTTGCGGACGCCCTGCCCGGCCATGCCGAGCGCGGCCAGCATGAGAAAGCCGATCCCGCCGCCGAAATAGCCGCCGTAGACCGAGATCAGGAACTGGCCGAGCGCGGCGCTCCGGCGCGACGGCGCCGCCTCGCCGGGCGCCGGCGGCCGGCGCACGAAGCTGCCCCAGGCGAACAGCGCGGTCGCGAACAGCACGAGCCAGGGCACGAGCCGGGCGAAGAAGTTCGACGGCGTGGCGAGCAGGATCGCGGCGCCGACCGCCCCGCCGGCGAGGCTGATCGCGACCAGCGCTCGGAACGACAGGTCGGGCAGGCCCGCCGCGCCGGCCCGGCCAGTATAGCCGGTGACGAGCTGGGCAGGGAACAGCGCGACCGTGGACGTGATGTTGGCGGCGCGCGCGTCCATGCCGGTGAGGATCAGCGCCGGCAGGGTCACGAACGACCCGCCGCCGGCGAGCGCGTTCTGGGCGCCCGCCCAGAGCGCGGCGAAGAACAGGGCCAGGAGGATCAGCGCCGCGCTCCATTTTCTCGGCGCCGACGCCGGCCCCGGGCTCCGGGGGCGGCGCGCCGCCGCTTTCGGCCTATTGGGTCGTGCGCTCCCGGCGCCCGTCGAGACTGTCGAGGAAGGCGAGCGCGCCCGCCTTGAACGCCTTGTCGCCGACCGCCAGATTATGGTCCCGGTCGGGGATCGCCAGCGCTTGGCCGTGCGGAAACAGCGCCGCCAGAACCTCGGGGTCGCCGGCGACTTCGTCCCTGGTCCCGACCGCGACGAGCGTCGGGCAGCCGATCCGCCCGACCTGCGCCCGCGTCAGGCTCTGGCGCGATCCGCGGATGCAGGCGGCCAGCGCCGCCAGATCGCCGTGGTTCCGGTCGGCGAAGGCGCGGAACATGCGCTGCATGGGATCTTCCAGATCGGCGAGCGAGGCGGCCGCCATCGCATCGGCGATCCCGAGCGGCAGGCCGACGCCGTCGACGAGATGGTCGCCGAGGCCGCCGAGGATCAGCCCGCGCACGAGCCCCGGCTGGCCGAGCGCCAGATAGGCGCCGATCCGGGCGCCCATCGAATAGCCCATGACGTCGGCGCGCGCGATGCCGAGATGATCCATGAGATTGCGCGCGTCGCCCGCCATCGCCGAGGCATGATAGGCCTCCGGCGCGTAGAGCTTTTCGCTGGCGCCATGGCCGCGATTGTCGAAGGCGACCGTCCGCCGGCCGGCCCGGGTCAACGTCTCGACCCAGCGCGGATTGATCCAGTTGATCCGCGCGCTCGAGGCGAAGCCGTGGATCAGCAGGATCGGCGCGGCGCGATCGGGCGCCGCAGCCGGCGCGTCGAGATAGGCGATCCGCACGCCGTCCGACGAGAATTCCTCCACGCGATACTCCTCCCGCACGACGCCGTCAGCTTAAGCGGCCCGACGCCGCCCGGACAAGCCGGCGCCGGCGGTGCTCCCGGGGGCCGATTTCGCTGCCAAAGCCCTCGAATTTCGCTGCCGGACCGGCGAAGTCTTCTTTTGGCGATTCCATGAAATCAGGGGGATGCGGGCGAAAGAACGCAAATTCGGAACTCCCGAGCCGCCCTTGCTCGTGGGGCGCTCGAAGGACCCCGCCAGCGGCAGCGATAGAACAAAGCCGAATGGCGCCGCCGAGCCCATCGCCGCAATCGGCCCGCCATGCCTCCGGGTCGCCCGGGCCCGGAGGCCGGCGGAAACTTTTGGAAATTTTTGGAAATTTCTGGAAGTCTTTGGAAGTCTTTCGAAGTCTCTTTGAAGTCTTTTGAAGTCTTTTGAAGTCTTTTGAAGTCTCTGGAAGTCCCTTATTTTCGGGGCTCCATGGTATCTCTTTGTCTTTCACGGGCTTGCGGGCGGCCGGAAGTTCTTCTGACCCCGAGGCTCGCGCGCTCCCGGGGCCCTCGAAGGCCCCGGCGCGGGTAGCGATGGAACAAGGACGAATCGCAGCACCAACACGCCACAGCCGGCCTCCGCGAGGATCGCCCTGGGAGTTGCGCGCGTCTCGGGGGCGATCGAGCAGCGCGGTCGCGACGATGGCGTCGCCGCCCATCGCCCGCCGTTTGCGCAGGGCCGCGCCGGAGGCGGCCGGCATGGCGCCGCGCGGGTCGCGGCGACCGACGGGCTGGAGGGACGGGCGAACGGCATCGGGCATGGCGCGGCTCCGCGGATGGCACGGATTGTGACAATAGCATGCATTTCTCTTTTTCAGAACAAAAATCCTGCTGACGCCAATTCCGCGGCTCACACCCGGCGGCGCAGCGCGTCGACCAGCAGTGCGAACGCCGCCGAGGGCTGGCGCCGGCTCGGATAGTAGAGGTGATAGCCCGCGAACGGCGGGCACCAGCCCTCCAGCACGCGGATCAGTCGGCCGTCGGCGACCAGGGCCTCGACCTGATCCTCGAGCACGCAGGCGAGGCCGAAGCCGGCGGTCGCGGCGCGAACGGTCATCCGCGCATCATTGAACGCCAGCTGGCCTTCCACGCGCACCCGCAGCGCGCGCTCGCCCTTCTCCAGCTCCCAGGCGTAGAAGCCGCCGGCGGTCTGCAGGCGCAGGTTGACGCACCGGTGATCGGCGAGATCCCGCGGCATGCGCGGCTTGGGCCGCGCGGCGAAATAGGCGGGCGCGCCGACCACCGCCATCCGAAGGTCGGGCCCGATCCGGACCGCAATCATGTCCTTTGCGACCTGCTCGCCGATCCGGACCCCCGCGTCGAAGCGCTCGCCGACGATGTCGGTCAGCCCGGGCTCGATGTCGAGTTCGACCTGGATGTCCGGATAGTCCGGCAGCAGTTTTTCGAGCGCCGGCCAGATGACGGAATGCGCGGCATGTTCGGACGCGGCGATGCGGATCGAGCCGGCCGGCCGGTCGCGCAGCTCGCTCAGCGCGGCGAGTTCGGCGGCTATATCCTCGAGCGCCGGCCTGAGCGTCTTCAGCAGCCGCTCGCCCGCCGCGGTCGGCGCGACGCGCCGCGTCGTGCGGGTCAGCAGACCGACCCCGAGCCGCGCCTCCAGCCGCCGCAGCGTATAGCTCAGCGCCGACTGCGAGGTTCCGAGCCTGGCGGCGGCGCGGGTGAAGCTCTCCGCCTCCGCGACCGCGAGGAAGGCGTTGAGGTCGACGAGTTCCTCGCGGCGCATTGATGAACTCCAGATATCGATGCTTGCCATTCTTAGCCGCTAATCGCCGGCGGGCGCAGCTCTTAAGTTTGGCGCGCGGCCGGCCGCGCAATGCGCGCCGGCCTCGACCCGAGGAGACGACGATGGACATCATTCGCAGCGGCGCGCAGCCCTCGGCCCCGGGGCCGGAGGCCTATTTCACCGGCAGGGTGCGGATCGACGCCCCGTTCAGCGGCAAGGGCGAGGCCCGCGTCGGCGGCGCGACGGTCACCTTCGAACCGGGCGCGCGCACCGCCTGGCACACCCATCCGCTCGGCCAGACGCTGCTCGTCACCGCCGGCCTCGGCCGCGCCCAGCGCGAAGGCGGCCCGATCGAGGCGATCCGCCCGGGCGACATCGTCTGGTTCGCGCCGGGCGAGAAGCACTGGCACGGCGCCGCGCCGCATTGCGCGATGACCCATGTCGCGATCGCCGAGAAGCTCGACGGCAAGGCGGTCGACTGGCTGGAGAAGGTCAGCCAAGAGCAGTACGGGGCCGAGCGGGAGGTGGGGTGAACGCGCGGACGGAGGGGCGCTCGCCCGGGGGAGATGAGCAGCGGCGAAACGCCGCTCTTGCGGCGTCGGCCTTTGACTTGGAAACCAAACCAGCTTCGAGGCCACCCCTTCGCCCGGCGATCCGGAGCTGCGGGCCGCGGCCCCGGTCCCGCGCTTCCGCCGGTCAGACGGCGCTGGCCGTTCGGCCATTGCGCAGACTTCTTGATGGCGGCGAACGGGAAACGAAGATGTTGGCTTGGCCACCCGCCGCTAAAATCGCCAACCGCTCACACCACCTCCGCGCGATCTCCGAAGAACTCCGAAACGGCGGTCCTGGCCACGGCCAGTTCGTGCCCCAGCCTCTCGATCCGCCCTGCCAATTGCGCGGCCGGGTCGCTCGCGGCGGCGTGTTGCAACGCGCGGGCCTCCTCGCCGAGGCGCGTGGCGCCGACCGAGAGCGAAGCGCCGGCCAGCGCCTGCGCCGCCTCGGCGATCTCCCGACGCGGCAAGCCGGACTCGTTCGAGGCGTCGACAAATCGGCGCAAGTCGCCCAACAGCGACTCGGCTATGGCGAAATAGTCCGCCAGCCAGGCTCGGCTCTGCGGATCGTCCTGGGTGAATACGTCCCGGTAGGTTTGTTCGTCGAACGCGACCGACCGGCGGGCCGGCGTCGGCGACTCCAATGTCGTGCTCGCCGAACCCGACGGCAGATGGCGGGCCAGAACATGCGACAATTGCCAGCGGCTGAGCGGCTTGATCGCCACCTCGGCCATGCCCGCCTGGAGGGCGCGCTCGCGTTGGCGCCCGGTCACGTCGGCGGTCAAGCCGACGACGGGCAAGCCCCGCAGACGCGGATCGGGTTCGGCGCGGATCGCCCGTGTCAGGGCGACGCCGTCCATCCTGGGCATGTGGCAGTCCGTCAAGACCATGTCGAATCGGCCCGCACGAAGCATTTCCAGCGCCTTCTCGCCGTTTTCGGCCGCCTCCGCGCTTACGCCGAGGCGTTCGAGTTGCCGCCTGGTGAGCCAGCGGATCGAGGCGTCGTCGTCCACCACGAGCAACTTCAAACCCTCGGCCAAGACGACGGGTTCGGGCTCGGCGTTCGCCCCTTGGGAGATGTCGGCCGTCTCAGCCAGCCGAAGCGGCAGGTGCAGGACGAAAGCGCTTCCCTGGCCCAGGACGCTGCTCGCCTCCAGGGTTCCCCCCAACAACTGAGCCAGTCGGGAAGAAATGCTGAGCCCGAGCCCGGTGCCGCCGAAGTCGCGCGTCGTCGACGCGTCGGCCTGGACGAACGGCTCGAAAAGTCGGTTCAGCACGGCCTCGGTCATACCGATGCCGCTGTCACGCACGGTGAATCTCATCCGGGCGATCGACTCCGTCGGGTCCCCTTCGACGGTCAAATGGATCTTGCCCGCCAGCGTGAACTTGACCGCGTTCGAAAGCAGGTTGTTGAGGATCTGCCGCAGCCGAAGCGGATCGACGGAAACGCAATCGGGCATTTCGGGATCGAAGCGCAACATCAACTCGACGCCCTTGCGCGCCGCCTGCAGCTTGTGCGGCTCGGCGACCGCGCCGACGAAATTGCGAAGGCCGACCGGCTCGGGGGCTATCGAGAGACCGACGGCCTCGACTTTGGAGAAGGTGAGGATGTCGTTGAGCACCGCGAGCAACGAAATCGCGGATTCGTGCGCCATGCGGGCCATCTGGAGTTGTTCCGGCGCCAGCGTGGTCTCCCGCAGAAGTTCGATGACCCCGAGGAGGCCGCTGAGCGGCGAGCGGATTTCATGGCTCATCGTCGCCAGGAAATCGCTCTTGACCCGCGTCAGGCGCTCGGCGTTCCGCCGCGCGGCCTCGAGCGCCGTTTTCGCCGAAAAGTCCTTGCGCAAGACGAACTCACGCCACCACCCGATCACGACCGCGAGGACAAACGAGGTGACGACGTGGTAGGACCAATATCCGAACATCCTCCAGTCCGGGCCGAATACGAGCGCCAATATGGACTCGAACGCGAGAAGAATGATCGCGCCGGAAACGAAGGCGTAATTGAATTGCACGCCCAGTATGATGAAGCAGTAGAACTCGAGGAAGACGAAATTCAGTATCCCGACCCAGGACCTGATCCCCATTCCGCCCTGCCGGTCGATTAGGACCAGCACCCAGAACAAGCTGAACGCGATCAAGGCGATGTACGCGGCCATGGCGGGTTGCCAGTGTTTTCGGACGTACGGGTTGAACGAACAGGCCAGTCCAAGCAAAAGGATCGGGATGCACAATTCGACGCGGTAATTGTTCTCTGATGCGTTCGGGAAGGCGAGAAAGTCGGCGAGGAAGTCACCGAATATAAGTACAAGACCCATAGCGAGGCTAAGTTGAGCGTAATGATAATAATAATTATTGTAATATCGGACGAATTCAATTTCCTGGGCGGGATCGGTGAAGGATAGCACCGGTCGCAAGGGCAATGTCGTGACCGGCAGAAGATTTTGACCGCTCATGGAGTATTATCTCTGCTGAAAATAAGGTCTCTGTCCATTACAACGCCCAATTATTTTTTGAATTAATCCTGCGTGATGAATCAGGTTTGTCAATACATTCTGGGCGATCGCGTGCTGTTGCACGGCCGGACTCCGACGAACATGCACCGCGAGGATATTGCGGAAAATCTTATATCCCGTTAAGCGCGCCAACGTTGTTGCGCCATCGCGGCGGCGCGGCGCGAGCCGCGCGCCATCCGGCTGAATCGCGCCGGGCGTGGATCGGCTCGCGCGCGCTTACGATGGGTCGGGGCCGTCGAACACGACAGAAGACGTCGAGATTTTCCGTCATGCAGAGGCCGACGTCCGGGGGGTGACGACGACGACTTTCAAGCGGCCGGGCGCGATTCCGCCACGATGCAAGATCGGGCCCGACAGCGAGCCCGCCCTTGGCGCGACACAAGATACTGATCTTATTGTCAAGATCCCGCCTTCACGGATCTCGGTTTCGCTTCCGGCCGCGACCCCGGCCGAATTTCACCGGTTCGACAGCGCCGCCCATTCGGCTGTAGGTGAGCTCTTGTCGAGCGGCCGGAGCGGTTGAGATCCATCGCCGCGTCGAGCTGCGCGATCGCGTTTTTCAGCGACGAAAGCTCCAATTCGGCGCCCATCCCGCGCGAAACTGCCGTCGTCTGCGTCGCCCGACGGTTCAATGAGCCCCAGTTCGCCAAGTCGGCAATCGGGCCACGGCCGGCGAGCGCGCGCCGCCGGCATGCTCGCTGTCCCCGCGCCCCCCGTCCGGGCAGGCTGGACGGCCGCCGCCGCTTGCGGCAGTCTGGGCGCCATCGGGCGCGCCGGGGCGCCGAACCTGCGTCCCCGCGACCCTGCCAGCCGTCCCCCCGCGGCGCGAGGAACGTGGAAGGAAGCGCCTGGATGCACTCGGTAAAGCGCACCGCGCTCGTCGCGGCCATGACCTTCGCCGCCGGGATGGCGGGGCTGATGACCCAATGGGCCCTTCCCGCCCAGTATCTGACGGATTCGCGCGGCGCGATCGGCTCCGTCGTCGGTCTCGTCACCCTGCTCCTGGCGCTCGTCCTCGGGCTGCTGATCTGGGCGAGCTACGGCGTGTTCGCGACCCAGCAGTCAGAGGCGCAGGCGCTTGGGCCCACGGTGCTCCAGCTCGACTTCAGCTTCGAGCAATTCGGTCCGGAGGCGACGCCCGGCCGCGTGCTGCTCAAGGAGGAGACGCTGCGCGCGCGCGACCGGTTTTTCGGCGGCGCCGACCACGTCCCCAAGGCGTTCACCTACACCCAGTCGCGTGCGGACATGCTGGCGATGAGCGGCTTCTTCGGCGCGCTGGCGCCGGCGACCGACGCGCAGCGCGAACTGCTCGGCACGATGAAGGCGCTATGGACCTCGATCATGCAGACGCAGATATTGATGTCGCGCCAGCTCGCCAATCCAGTGCCCGAACTGCTGCTGATCGTCGTGCTCAGCTGGTCCGCGCTGCTGTTCTACGGCTTCGGCCTGCTCGCCAATGTCACGCCGATCACCATTGCCGCCGAGGCGTTCGGCGCGATCTCGGTGTCGAGCGCGATGTTCCTCATCCTCGAGTTCAGCCAGCCCTACTCGGGCTTGTTCCGGCTCAAGCCGACCGGGATCGACCTGGTGCTCGGCGCGCTGGTGAAGTGAGGCGGGCGGCCGCTCAGCCCGCCGATCTCGACGACTGCAGCGGCGCGAAATTCAGCTCCGGGTAGCCGAACGCCTTCGGCCCGACGATCGCCAGCGCCCGCGGCGTCTTGAGCAGCGCATGCGCGGGTATGCCGATCACCGCGAGCTGCTGGCCGTAGCGCAGGATTTCGGTGGTGATCGGCTCGCCGGTGTCGCGTTCGAGGTTCATGATGAGATCGGGGACCATGGCTCTGGCGACGCCGTCGACCCAGAGCGCCAGATTCTCGTTCTGGATCGCGATGCGCGCCTCGCAGCCCGCGTGATCGCCGATGCCGGTCAGCCGCGCCTCGCCGATCGCAAAGCCCCCTTCAGCGCGCGCCTGACGTCGGCGACCTTGCCGGTGAACAACAGGGTCGCGCCGGTCTCGCCGATGAGCCGGTCGACGACGTTGCGCCGCCGGGCGCGCGCGTCCAGCAATGCGCGGCCGATCCCGAGCGCCTGGCTCACCGTGCCCGGCACCGCGACCTTCTTGACCAAGCCGCCGCGCATCGCCGAGGTCGCAAAGCCCGCCCCGGCGCCCATGTCGACCGCGATGTGGCGCGCGAAGCGCTCGAGCCAGAACATGTCGACGACCTTGTTGAACACCACGACATTACCCTTGTCGTCGGCGATCGCGGCGGGCGAAGGGTCCTGGCCATAGATGAAGAAGGTCGTCATCTGGACTTCGGGAAACGCGCGGCCCATGCCGTCGCCGTCTTGTCGATGTCGGGGCTCTGCAGCCATTCCATCGAGGTCCAGGCGCCCGCTGATTTTGAATCGTACTAGCCATAGAACATCGAATCAGGCGAAGGATAGGTCGGTCCGTAGAACACCTCCGTGATGTTAGGCGTGGTCTCGACCTTGCTGGCTATCTCGGTGACGCGGTTCCATGGCTCGGACTGCAGGGTCACCTTGAACCCAATTTGCTGGAGGTTCGACTGCATCAGCAGCGCGAGCTCCTCCTCGAACTTGGCGCCCGCGACATAGGTCAGCGTGATCGGGATGTCGCCCTTGCCGGCGTAGGCGCTCGCGGCGATCTGGGCCTTGGCGGCGGCGAGGTCGAATTTCGGCGCGGGCGTGTCGAGCCAGGCCGCGGCGAAGGTCTTGGGCAGCGGTCCGGTGAGATCGCCGCCCGGCAGGATCGAGCCGCGCACCGTGTCATAGTCGGTGGCGAGCGCGAGCGCCTTGCGGATATGGACGTCGTCGGTCGGCGCCGTCTTCGTGTTGAGCTTCAGGTAGAAGGCGACCGAAGTCACGCCCTACACGATCCTGAAGCGCGCCATCTTGGCGAGCGCGTCATAGGTGTCGGGGGCCTGGAACTGGCTCGTCATCGTCAATTCACCGGACGCCGCCATCGAGCGGACCGTGCCTTCGTCATTGGTGATGAGAAAGCGAACCTCGTCGATCGCGCCCTCCCCCCAGCCGCCGTAATAGCTCGGGTCGCGGGCGATGGTCACTGGGTCCCGCGGTCCCAACTCTTGAGCGTGTACGGGCCGGCGCCCGCGACATGGGTCCCGAGCCAGCCCTGGCCGTCGTCGGTTCCTGCATTGGCCTTGACGAGCTTCGAATTGACGATGCGGATCGCCGGCACCGTCGCCAGGAACGGCGAGAAGGTCTTAAGCAGATTGAACTTGACCGTCCTGGCGTCGACCGCCTCCACGCTGCCGGGCTTCAGCACGCCGGCGAACAGATTGGCCGGCCCCTGGTTGATCCGAAGCAGGCGGTCGACGCTGTAGACGACGTCCTCGGCCTGGACGGGCGCGCCGTCCTGGAACCTGGCGTCGGGGCGCAGATGGAACGTCACGCTCGTCGCGTCGGGCGAGACCTCCCATTTCGCCGCGAGCTCCGGGACGAGATTGCCCTCAGCGTCGACGTCGGCGAGCCCGTCGTAGAGGTTCGCGCTCGCCATGTAATCGGTGTAGTCGGAAATCTTGGCCGGATCGATCGTCCCGAATATCTGCACGGTGTTCAAAGTGACCGTGCGGCCCGCTGCCAGCGCCGGACCGAGCGCCAGCAGGCCGAGGCCGAGGGCCAAAGTCGCAGTCGAACGCATTTCGTTCCCCTCTCTGACAATCAAGACACGCCCCGGGACCTCGCGGCTCCTCCGCAATCGCCTCCTGCGCGGCGCGGATCTTCGGGGGCCCCAGGCCAAAGACGGGGCTCGGCCGGTCCGCCGTTCGGCCATCCTAATCCAAGGCGCGCGACCGTTCACCCCGATTCGGAAGCCGACTTCGGCGCCGCGCGAGACGCCCGGATTTGCCGGCGCCTCCGGAACGGCCTATCTCCGGCGCACGCCCGACCGTCGGCATGGGAGAGCCCGTTGCGCAAAACCTGCATCGCGGCCGCCGTCGCGCTGGCGGCCGGTCACCCGAGCGCACCCGCAGCGGCGCAGGACGCGCCCGCCGACACCCTGCGCGACTTTCGGCGCGAAATCGCCGGCTGCGTCGCGCCGCCGGCCGTGAGCCCCGGCTCGGAGATCACGGTGTTGTTCTCGCTGCGGCGCGACGGATCGCTGCTCGGTCAGCCGCGGATCACCCATTCGACGCTGCTCGGCGATCCCTCCGCGCAGCGCGCCTTCGTCGCCGAAGCGATCGCCGCGCTCGCCAAATGCCTGCCGGTGCGGATCACCGACAGCCTTGGCGGCGCGATCGCCGGGCGCCTGTTCTCGATCCGCATCGGGCAGCGCCCGCGCGAACCCGAGGCCCTGCGCGATCGGACGGCGCTGGTCACGTGAGCCCGGCCGACCGGCGCCCAGTCGGACGCGCGCCGCCGGGAGTTCGGCGGATCAAGCGGCGTCGGACTTCTCCAGCGGCTCCGCCGAGGCGCAGGCGATCTGGTTGCGCCCGCCGTGCTTGGCGCAATAGAGCGCCCGGTCAGCGTGGAGCACCAGCGCTTCCAACGAACCGTCTGGATTGCGAGGCTCGAGCGCGGCGACGCCGGCGCTGACCGTCACCAGCCCCGCCGGCCCGGCGTCGTGCTCGATCGCGAGCGTAAGGACGGCGAGCCGAATGCGCTCGGCCACGACGGCGGCGCCCGCCTCGTCGGTGTCGGGCAGCAGCGCCGCGAATTCCTCGCCGCCGTAGCGGGCGACCAGATCGCCCAGCCACGGCGAGGCGCTCTCGATCGCCCGGGCGACCCGGCGTAGGCAGGCATCGCCCGCCGGATGGCCGAAATGGTCGTTGAACGCCTTGAAACGATCGACGTCGATCATGATCATCGCGAGCGACGAGCGCTGCTCGACCGCGCGCCGATGTTCCCGGCGAAGCGCGACGTCGAAGACGCGCCGATTGGCGAGGCCGGTCAGACCGTCCTGCCCCGCGAGCATCTCGAGGCGCCGGTTGGCCTCGGCGAGCTTGTCCTCGGCCTCCTTGCGGATGGTGACGTCGCGCATCGAGACGATGACGCCGGACGGCGCGCCGGTCTGCGGGTCGCGCAGCATGCGCAGGTGCCCCTCGATCCAGATCCAGACGCCGTCGCGGCGGCGCATGCGGTTGAGGGCGACGGCCCGCTCGACGCGCCCGCTCAGCACGGACTGGAATGTCTCCACCACGTGGTCGACGTCGTCGGGGTGGACCAGGCCGAGCGGCTTGGCCGCGGCCATTTCCTCCGGCCCGTAGCCGAGGATGTCGCGGCAGGCCGGCGAGACATAACGGCGCGCCAGATCGAGGTCGTACTGGATCACCGCGTCGGCGCCGTGCTCGGTCAGGTAGCGATAGCGCGATTCGCTTTCCTTCAGGCGCTGCTCGGCCGCGACGCGCTGGTCGATGTCGCGAACGACGACGAGCCGGGCGGTCTGCCCGTCCTCCTGCCGGATCGTCCGCCAAATGCTCTCGACCCAGACATAGCCGCCATCCTTGCGGCGCATGCGATTGACGAAAGTCGCCGGCGCCTCGCCGATCCTGGCGTTCGGGTCGTCGCCGGCGCGGCCGTCGTCGGGATGGATCGCCCCGGCGGCGTGCGTCCCCAGCATTTCCTCGGGCTCGAAGCCGAGCAGCGTCCGGCAGGCCGGGGATGCGTAGACCCGGCGCCCGTCCGGCCCGAGCAGCATGATGAGATCGGTCGAATTTTCGGCGATCAGGCGCAGCAGGCGCTCCTTCGCTGCGAGGCGCGCCTGGGCGCCCTCGATCGCGCCCGCCATGTCGCCGAGCGCCGCGCTCAGCGTGCGGAACTCGGCGCCCTGCCACCGGCCCATCGCGGCGCGCCCGCGCAGATCGCCAGCGCCGATCCGGTTCGCGGCCGCCACCAGCGAGCGGATCGCCCGCAATTGCGTGCGATCCGCGAACAGCCAGGCCGCTCCGGCCGCCAGCGCGGCGGTCGCCAGCGCGACGGCCACCGCGATCGTCAGCCGCCGGTCGGCGCCGGCCAGGATCTGGGCGCGCGACAGGCCGACCGCGACCATCAGCCCGCGTCCGCCGCCGGCGACCAGCGGAGCGAAGCCGAAAATGCCGGGCGTCCCGTCGATATCGACGGTTTCGGCGGCGCCGCCATCGGGATGGGCAAGCATTGCAGCCGCGAGCGGCGACCCCGCCACGGAGGTCCCGACAAATCCGGCCTGGCCGGCCGATCGCGCCAGAACCGTCGCGCCTCTGGTGTCGATGAGCGACAGGGTCGCATCCGCCGGTCCCGCCAAGTCCCAGGCGTGCCGCGCGGCCCAGTCGAGGTCGAGGCTGACATAGGCGACGATCGGCGCTCCGGCGTCCCGCGCGGACGGGGGCAGCGGCGTCGCCAGGACGACGACCGGCCTTCCGGTGACCGAGCCGACCATATATTTGCCGACGACGACGCTCGCGCGGTCGCCGGCCCGCGCGGCGGCGAGCAGTTCGGCGTCGCGAAACGGCCGCGGCTCGGCGGGCGTGCTGAGGCAGGAGATGACGCCGCCGGAATCGACGAGCCCCAGGGAGCCGAACTGCGGATGGTCCGCGCCGATCCCCGCCAGCGCGGCGTGGCAATCGTCCCGATTGGTCAGCGTCGCGCGCGGCAGACTGCGGAGCGCGGACAGCACGGCCCGGGCGGCCAGAAAGCCGTCGTCCTGCCGCTGGGCGCCGAAACGGGCGAGATCCAGGGCGTGGGTGGCGGCGGAATCGAGAATCAGCCGACGGCTCTTCACCGCGCCGAACAACAGCAGCGCCAGCAGCGGAAGGATCGCGATCAGCACCATCGCCGACAATTGCGCCCTGACGCCGATCCCGACGCGCGACGGCGAATTCGCTCGAACTCGCTCAAGACCGTCCATCGGCGTCCCTGGTTCGCTTGGCTCAATGACGGAATTCACCACGAAACAATCAAGAGAGCGTAAACCCTACCGGCGCCGGGCGGCCGACGGCGGGGAGCGCGCGGCCGATTATTATGAACCTTCGCGATCCCCCCTGGTTATGAGCTCATGAACCAGTCCCCTTTCGCCGGCCCGCCCGCCGTTCTCGTCGTCGAAGACGAGGAGATCATCCGCCTGGACGCGGTCGACCTCGTCAAGGACGCGGGCTTCGAGGCCTATGAGGCGGCCGATTCCGACGAAGCGCTGCGGCTGCTCGAGGCGCATGGCGACATCGGGATCCTGTTCACCGACGTGGACATCCCGGGCTCCATGGACGGCTTGACGCTCGCCCACGCCGCGCGCCGCCGGTGGCCGCCCATGCGCATCATCGTGGCTTCCGGCAAGCTCAGCCTGCGCGAGCCGGATCTGCCCGCCGAGAGCGCATTCTTCGGCAAACCCTACCGGCCGGCGCAGATCCTGGTCAAACTGCAGGAGATGGCGCGGCGGGCCGTTCGCGGCTGAAGCGGTCGACGCGCGGCGTCGACCGCATCAACCGCGTTCAGACGCCCCGGCCTTCGAAGCGGCGCGCCGGGCGCAGCTGCGGGGTCCGGATCGCGACCAGTTCGCGCGCGCCGGCGTTGCGGCGCAGTTCGTAACGGCCGGTGTTGCCGAGCGGGATCTCGTCGAACGACATCGGGCGCGCGAAATAATAGCCTTGGGCCAGCCGGATGCGCGTCGCCGCTTCGAGATAGGCCAGTTCCTCGAACGTCTCGACGCCCTCGACGATGACGCTCATCCCGAGCCCGGCGCCGAGCGACTCGATCGCCTTCAGCACGCTCTGGCTCCTCGGCCGCGCATGGATCTGCGTGATGAAGGACCGGTCGACCTTGATCTCGTCGGCGGTGATGTCGGCCAGGGCGGACAGCGAGGAATAGCCGACGCCGAAATCGTCGATCGAGACCTTCGCGCCGATCTGGCGCAACAGCGGGAGGACCTGCGACTGAAACACGCCCTTGGCGAGAAACGCCTCCTCGGTCAGCTCCACCATGAACCGCTCGGGAAAGCCCGTGGCGGCGAAGCCCTCGACGAGGGAGGACATGAAGCGTATGTCCGCCGCCTGCTTGGCCGCCACGTTGATGCTGATCGTCGTGTTGGCGCCGAACGCCTCGTCGATCTTGTCGATCGCCTCGACCGTCTGCGCCAGTACGAGGCGCGTTATCTCGTCCATCAACCCGAGTTGGACCGCCAGGTTGACGAATTCGCCTGGCGCCTGGATGACGCCCTCCTCGTCGCGCCAGCGCAGCAGAACCTCGAGGCCGACGACCGAATCGGATCGGAAGTCGACCTTGGGCTGGAACGCGCAGCACAGCCGGCGGTCGCGGATCGCCATCCTCAGCCTCTGGTCGACCTTGGCGCGCTCGGCCGCCTTGTCGCCCAGACCCGGCTCGAAGAAGTTCACGCCGCCCTTCGCCGCGCCCTTGATGCGGTACATCGCCGTATCGGCATTGGCGCGCAGCGCCTGATGATCCCGGCCGTGCATCGGGAACAGGCTGACGCCGATCGAGGCGGAGGTGAAGATTTCGTGCCCGTCGATGAAGAACGGCTCCTTGAGCCGTTCGGAGAGGCGCTCGACGTCGGCGGTGAGCTGCTCGAGCGGGCCGATCGGGCTGATCAACAGCACGAACTCGTCGCCGCCGACGCGCGCCAGAAGATCGGAGGCGCGGATGAGTCCGCCGATGCGATGGGCGATCTTGACCAGCAGGCCGTCGCCGACCGAATGGCCATAATAGTCGTTGATGTGCTTGAAATTGTCGATGTCGATGAAGGCCAGCGCGAATTTCGTCTCCGCCGGCCCCCCCTCGATCAGATCCCGGACGCCGTTCTCGAACAGGCTGCGGTTGGGCAGCTCAGTCAGGCCGTCGAAATAGGCGCGGCGAAACAGGTCGTCTTCCAGGCGTACGCGCTCGGTCACGTCGGTCGACGTCGTGACCTCGTAGCGGATGCCGCGGACGAACATGGCCCGGCGGACGATCTCGATGGTGCGGCCGTCGGCGACGGTCTGATGGCGCGTGGCGCTTTCGGACGCCGGCGAAGGAGCGGGGCTCTGCGCGGGTTCGCCATTCCGCCAGCGATCCGCGCCATGCTCGATCGCCGCGTCGTTGGCGTAGAGCGGCGAGCCGTCGGCGTAATTGATGGAGAAGCCGACCGGCAGGACGCGGACGATGTCCTCGACGAGCAACGCGCCGTCGCCTGCCTCCTGCCCCGTGCTCTCGTCTTCGTCGTGCGAATCGGTCATGTTTTGTTTTTCGCCTTCATTCAATTGCCGGCCGCCGCGTCCGTTCGACCGCGACGGCGACCCTGCGATCCGCGCGTCGCTTCGCCGGCCGCCGTCAGCGCCTGAGAATCTGCGTGCGCAGCTGGTCCAGCCGAACGCCGGGAGCCGGGGCCTCCTTCAATCCTGCCGGCTCCGGATCGGCCGGGAATTCCTCCTGCCGCGTCTTGTAGCCGAGCGCGGCGCCGCGCCACCGTTCGATCACGGTCCTGATGAAAGCAGTGCCCGACGCCGCGTCGACGTTCGAGGCGGACCGGCCGACGGCTTCGCTCATCGGCAGCAGACGCGCGGGCAGGGTCTTGAACGTCATGCGGGCGGGCATGGGAACGCCTTCGCCGAAGCCGACCACCTCGCGAGTGGCCAGCGAGGGTACAAAGGCGAGCAGATTGGCCGCCGCGTCCGAAACCGCCGAGCGGAGCAGCGCCTGATCGAGATCGTTGGCCATGCGCATCGCGAACAGGGTGCTGCATTGCGAGATGATGGTGGGATCGAGCTCCGCCGGCCGCTGGGTGACCAGTCCGAGGAACACGCCATATTTCCGGCCCTCCTTGGCGATGCGCAGCAGCGCGCGGCGCGCCGGGGCGAAGCCGGTCGAAGGGTCGGCGGAGGCGAAGCGGTGCGCTTCCTCGCAAACGAACAGCAACGGGATCGCGCCGTCGCTCCACATGCCGAAATCAAAGGCGAGCCGGCAGAGCGCGCAGACGACCGCGTCGACCACTTCCACGGGAAGGCCCGCCAGCTGCATGATCGTGATCGGCTTGCCGTTCGGGACGAGCCTGAAAAGCTGGGTCAGCAGCTCCGGCATCGTGTCGCCGCCGACGTTGGCGTTCTCGAACATGAAGGCGTAGCGCGGATCGTTCCTGATCGTCTCGATGCGGGTGATCAGGCGATGGTAGTTCATGCGCGAGGAGCGGTTTTCGAGCTTGCCCATCCGCTCGTCGATCAGCCCGATCAGATCCTGGAGGAGATAGGGCACCGGCGTGTCCACCGTATAGCCGGCGTTCTTGGCGTCGACCCTGCGCAGCGCCATCCGGTCGGCCGAGACCGGGACTTTATGCTGGAGGTACATGCCCTTGGCGTAGGGGATCAGCTCGGCGAGGATCTCGATCTCGTCCTCGACGGCGGGGCGGCCGCTGTAGATGACGTCGACGATCTCGTCGAAATTGAACAGCCAGAACGGCAGTTTGAGATTGCCGGGGTTCATCACGTTGGCGCGGGCGCCGAAGCAGCGGCCGTATTCGTTGTGGCCGTCGAGCATGAAGATGCGCAGGTTGGGCCGCGCATAGAGGATTTCGCCCAGAATCACCGCCACGCCGCTCGACTTGCCGACGCCGGTCGAGCCGAGGATGGCGAAATGCTTGCTGAGGAGATTGTCGACGTCGATGAACGCCGGGATCGATTCGTCCTGATGGAGATGGCCGATATTGATCGCGTTCGCACTCGACGCCTTGTAGATCAGCCTCAGTTCGTCCTTGCCGATCAGCGCGGCGGTGTCGCCGATCGCCGGATATTCGGTCACGCCGCGCCGAAAGCTCTCGACGCCGGCTTCGTCGCGCCGGATTTCGCCCATGAGATCGATGCGCGCGACGGCGCCGTAGCGGTGGCCATAGACGCTGTCGGCGTCATGCACGCCATCCGCGCTGTTGACCGACACTTCGGTCACCATGCCTATCAATCGCCGCTTGCCGGCGCGGATGGCGAGAAACTTGCCGACGGTGGCGCGCGCCTCGTCGTTGCGCGACGGGCTCGGCAGGCCTACCTGGGCCTGCGATCCGCGGACCGAAAGGATGTGGCCGAGGTGTTCGTTCAGGTTGTCCGCGCCGGGATTTTTCTTATCCAAATGCTGGTAGGTCAAGCGCACACCATGCTTTCACGGACTTTACGAAATCACGGCGGAATTTGAGCTTCAATCCCTTACAAAAGGCCAAATACGGCGCGGTTCGAGCGAAGACGGTTAATGCCGGCTTTACACGAATCGGCCATTGTCGGCATGATCGCGCGCTCGTCCGAGACCGCCCGATCCCGCGCCTGGAGAAAGGTCCGAAATGTCGCTCCATCCCGCCCTCGCCGCCGGCCGCGCCGCGGTGGTCACCGGCGCCGCCAGCGGCATCGGCCTCGCCGCCGCC
>JBEKEI010000020.1:0-41236 GCA_050013915.1 Roseiarcus sp. | reverse complement strand
AGCCCGACAGCGCGACGCTGAAGCCGCTCGCGCAGGTCACGCCGATCCTCTACCCGAAGCCGGACGGAAAAGTCAGCTTCGACAAGGCTTCGTCGGTCTTCCTGTCGAACACCAACCACGAGGAGGACCAGCCGGTCCACCTGCGGCTGAAGGATCCGACGATCCCGATCCGGGTCAACCTGCCCGAATATGGCGAGCCGGCGCGGCTCTATTGCCCCGCCGGGGTCTATGAGGTGGTCTACGGCGACGAGAAGGCGCGGACCGACCCGCGTTTCGTCATCAACGCCCAGAACTGCGTCCACTGCAAGACTTGCGACATCAAGGATCCCGAGCAAAACATCGTCTGGACCACGCCCGAGGGCGGCGGCGGCCCCAATTATCCTGACATGTGAGGGCGAGTCCCGGGCCGGGCGGCATCGAAATTCCGCGCAGCGCAAAACCGCCACTTTTCGCCGCGATGGAATGTCCTATACAATCCCGCACCCGTCGCGCCGCCCGAATCGGGCCGTCCGCCGCCGACGGGGAATGAAAGTCGAAGCCAGTGAAAGCGCACCATACCCCCGCCCCCATCCGGCGCGCATCGACCGCCGGCGCTCTCGTCGCCCTTTCGGTCGCCTGCGCGGCGGCGTCCGGCCCGGCCGCGGCCAGGGACGGCCTCGCCCTCTCGACCCCGCTCGAGGTCGGCGAGAGCCAGTCCGGCAATTATCTCGCCGCGATCGTCGCCGGCGACGATCGCGACACGCCCGCGGCGGCGACCTATTTCCGGGAGGCCCTGCGCGCCGATCCGCGCAACCCCGAATTGATCGAGCGCGCCTTCGCCGCGGCGTTGGCCAATGGCAACATGACGGACGCCTTCCAGCTTTCCGACCGTCTGCTGTCGCGCGACGCCAACAATAGCCTCGCCCGCTTGGCGGTCGCCGTTCACGCCATCGGCGACGGCCAGTTCACGGCGGCGCGCATGCAGCTGTCGGGCGGCGACGCGGGCCGCGCGCATGACGTCACGACGACGCTGCTGACCGCCTGGAGCTTCGCCGGCGCGGGCGACGGCCGGGACGCTCTTGCCGCGCTCGATCGCATCCGCGATCCCTCCTTTGCGGTGTTTCGCGACTATCACGCCGGCCTGATCGCCGATTTCACCGGCAATGCGCCCGAGGCGCTCAAGCGGCTCAAAGCGGCCTATGAGGGGGAAAAGAACACCCTGCGCCTCGTCGACGCCTACGCGCGCTGCCTTGCCCGGCACGGCGACCGCGATGGCGCTCGCCAGCTCTATGAGAGCTTCGCGCATGTCCTGCCGCACCATCCGCTGGTCGATGGCGCGCTCGCGGATCTGGCCGCTGGCAGGTCGCTCGAGCCGATGATCCGCAACGCCCGCGACGGCGCCGCCGAAGTGCTCTACGGGCTCGGCGGCGCGGGCAGCCGGCAGGGGGACGAGCTCGCGGCGCTGATCTATCTGCGCCTGTCGCTCTATCTTCGGCCCGATCACGCGCTGGCGGCGGTGACGGTCGCCGACCTCTACGAACAGCTCAAGCAGAACCAGGCGGCGATCGCCGCCTATGAACTGGTGCCGCCGGGCTCGCCGATGCGCGAGAGCGCCGATATCCAGGAAGGCCTGTCGCTCGACGCGCTCGGCCGCTCCGACGAGGCGCTCAAGCGCCTGCAAGAGATCGTCGCCGCCAATCCGAGCGATGTCGACGCCCTCAGCGCGCTCGGCAGCCTGCAGAGATCGGCCAAGAAATTCGAGGAGGCCGCGCAGACCTACACCAAAGCGATCGACCTGCTCGGCAAGCCCGAACGCGCCAATTGGACGCTGTTCTATTTTCGCGCGATCTGCTTCGAGCGGTCCAAGCAATGGCCCAAGGCCGAGGCGGATTTCAAGACCGCGCTCGAACTGTTCCCCGACCAGCCGCTCGTGCTCAACTATCTCGGCTATTCCTGGGTCGACCAGGGGGTCAATCTCGACCAGGCGTTCAAGATGCTGCGCCAGGCGGTCGACCTCAGGCCGACCGACGGCTATGTCGTCGACAGCCTCGGCTGGGCCAACTACAAGCTCGGGCATTACGACGAGGCGACGCGCGAACTTGAAAAGGCGATCGAGCTGAAGCCCGCCGATCCGGTGGTCAACGACCATCTCGGCGACGCCTATTGGCGCATGGGCCGCAAGCTCGACGCGCATTTCCAATGGAACCACGCGCGCGACATGGGCCCCGAACCCGAGGACCTCCCCGCCATCCTGAAGAAGATCGATTCCGGACTGCCGGACGACGCCGCGCCCGCGGCGGCGCAGCCCGCCGAGCCCAAGAAGGACGGCGGCTGAGGCGGGTGGAATCCACGCCGCGGCGGCCGCGCGCCTGGCGCGCGCCCGCCAAAGTCAATCTGACGCTGCATGTTCTCGGCCGCCGCGCCGACGGCTGGCACGACCTCGACAGCCTCGTCGCTTTCGCGGGCTGCGGCGACTGGCTCTTGTTCGAACCGGGGCCGGCGCTCGCCCTCAGCGTCGACGGCCCGACCGCGGCGGCGGCCGGCGCAATCGGCGACAACCTCATTCTGCTCGCCGCGCGCGCCCTGCATGATCGCGCGCCGGGTCTCCGCCTCGGCCGATTCCATTTGCGCAAGACGCTGCCGGTCGCCGCCGGGCTCGGCGGCGGCTCGGCGGACGCCGCGGCGGCGCTGCGCGCGCTCGCCGAGGAAAACGGCCTCGCGCTCGACGATCCCCGGGTTCTGGCGGCGGCGCGCGCGACGGGTTCAGACGTTCCGGTCTGTCTGGACCCGCGCGCCCGGATGATGCGCGGCCTCGGTGAGACGCTTGGCCCGGCGCTGCGTCTGCCGGTTCTGTTCGCGGTGCTCGTCAATCCCGGCGTCGCGGTCGCAACTCCATCCGTCTTCGCGCGACTTGGTCTGGCCAAGGGGGCGCCGTCCGGGCTCGGCGCTTCGCCGACGCCGCCGGCGGGCGCCGACCGTGCGACGACGCTCGCGCTGCTGAAGGACGGGCGCAACGACATGCAGGCCGGGGCTTGCGCGCTCGCCCCGGCGATAGCGGAGACGTTGGCCGCGCTTACGGCCCTCGGCGGCGCCGCGGTCGTGCGGATGTCGGGATCAGGGGCGACCTGTTTCGCGCTGTTCGAAGACTGCCGCGCCGCCGCGCGCGCCGGCCGGGCGGTGAGGCTCGCCCATCCCGGCTGGTGGGTGAAGGCGACGGCGCTGCGCTAGGCGGCTAATGGGCGCGGCTGATAGCGAATTCGACGGCGTCGAGCAGTGCGTGCTTCCAGGGCGAGGCGGGAAACAACTCGAGCGAATCGCGCGCCATGGCGCCGTAATGGCGCGCCCGCTCGATCGTATCCTCCAGCGCGCGATGTTTCTTCATGGTCGCGAACGCGGTCTCCAGATCGCCGTCGTGAACGTCGCCCTCTTCGAGCGTCCTGCGCCAGAATTCGCGCTCGCTCATCGTCCCGCGGCGGAACGAGAGCACGACAGGGAGCGTGATCTTCCCCTCCTTGAAGTCGTCGCCGACGTTCTTGCCGAGTTTGGCCGACGAGCCGCCGTAGTCGAGCGCGTCGTCGATGAGCTGGAACGCGATGCCCAGATTGGCGCCGAACCCCCGGCACGCCGCAATCTCGGCCCTGGACCGGTCGGCGAGGATCGGGCCGACTTCGCAGGCGGCGGCGAACAGCGCCGCGGTCTTGGCCCGGATCACCGCGAGATAGGCGTCCTCGGTGGTCGCCGTGTCCTTGGCGGCGGAAAGCTGCATGACCTCGCCCTCCGCGATCACCGCGGCCGCGCTCGACAGCACGTCGAGGCAATGCAACGAGCCGACCTCGACCATCATCTTGAACGCCTGGCCGAGCAGGAAATCGCCGACCAGCACGCTCGCCTCGTTGCCCCAGACCACCCGTGCGGCGACCTTGCCGCGCCGCATGTTGCTCTGGTCGACGACGTCGTCGTGCAGCAGCGTCGCCGTATGCATGAACTCGACGGAGGCGGCGAGCTTGACGTGGCCCTCGCCGTGGTAGGCGCACAGTCCGGCGGTCGCCAGCGTCAGCATCGGCCGAAGGCGCTTGCCCCCGGAAGAAATCAGGTGATTGGCGACTTCGGGAATCATCCCGACGTCCGAGCCCGTTCGGGAGAGAATGGTCTGGTTCACGGCGGCCATGTCGGCCGCGACGAGGGCGGTCAGCCGATCGATGATGCGCTCGGACGCCTTTTCTTCGAGCGGAATGACAATCCCCACAGGTTATTCCTTGTCACATCGAAACCCGTTGAGCATAAAGAGGCGGTGTCGCCCGAGCAAGGGCGGGCGCCTGCCGGGCCATGGTCGAGGAAGAGACTTTTGGTCACACGCTCATCGAGGATGGTCTGGTCATGATCGAACTCGTGCGCACCAACGATCTCGTCATGATCTCGGTAATCGAGAGTCTGCTGACCCAGGAACGCGTTCCGTTCTTCGTCGCCGACCAGCACATGAGCGCGGTCGAGGGCTCGCTCGGATTCCTGCCGCGGCGGATTCTGGTCGATGCGGATCAGGGCGGACGAGCGCGCCGGCTTCTCCGGGAGGCGGGTCTGGCGGGCGAACTTCGTCATGGATGACGCGGCCGGCGGCGCGTGCGAACTCGCGACGAGCGACGACGCGCTGCTCGGCGGACGGCTGATCCTCCGCCAGCCGGCGCGCGGCCATCGGGTCGGCACCGACGCGATCCTGCTGGCGGCGGCCGCGCCCGTCGGCGGCGTGGAGCGCCTCGTCGACGTCGGCGCCGGAGTCGGCGCGGTAGGGCTCGCCTTGCTCGCCCGCCTGTCCGGGGCGACCGCCGATCTCGTCGAACGGGACGCCGCCTGCGGCGCGCTCGCGCAGGAAAACGCGGCGCGCAACGGCTTTGCCGCGCGGACGCGCGTGTTCTGCATCGACATTGGCGCCGCGCGCGCGCGGCGGGCCGCCGGCCTCGGCGACGAAGCCGCGGACCTCGTCGTCACCAACCCGCCTTTTTTCGACGCGCGGACCATTCGCGCCTCCCCCGAGCCGCGGCGCGCGCAGGCTCATGTCCTCGAGGGGGAATCAACCCCCGCCGCCGGCCCCTCGGCGCTTGCGCGGTGGATCGTCGCGTCGCTGGGCCTGCTCCGGGCGGGCGGCCGGTTCGTGATGATCCATCGCCCCGAGGCGCTCGCGCCGTTGCTCGACGCTTTCGGCCGTCGGCTCGGGGCGATCGCGATCCTGCCGGTCCATCCCAATGCGGCCGCGCCCGCCCATCGCGTCCTCGTTGCGGGCGTGAAGGGGGCGCGCGGCCCGCTCAGCCTGCGGCCGGGCCTCGTGCTCCACGACCGCGCGGGCGCGTTCACGCCGCTGGCGGCGGCGCTCCATCGCGGCGAAGCCGTGATCGACTGGGGCGAGGCGGCCCGCCGCGGCCGCCGCGTTGACCGCAACGGCGGGCCTCACTAGGGTCCGCGCCTCATCGAATCCGCAACCTTGGGCGCCCATGTCCGCCGCCGCCGCGTCCAATAGCCGCATGCAAGCCGACGCCTCGCTCGATCCGACGCGCTCGTTCCAGGCGCTCATCCTCACGCTTCAGACATATTGGGCGCGCCAGGGCTGCGTAATTCTCCAGCCGTACGACATGGAGGTCGGCGCCGGCACATTCCACCCCGCCACCACGTTGCGCTCGCTCGGCCCGGCGCCGTGGAAGGCCGCCTATGTCCAGCCGTCGCGCCGCCCCAAGGATGGCCGCTACGGCGAGAATCCCAACCGGCTCCAGCATTATTACCAGTTCCAGGTGATCCTCAAACCCTCGCCGGAGGACCTGCAGGACCTCTATCTGAAGTCGCTGGAAGCGATCGGCGTCGATACGGCGCTGCATGACGTGCGCTTCGTCGAGGACGACTGGGAGAGCCCGACGCTCGGCGCCTGGGGGCTGGGCTGGGAGTGCTGGTGCGACGGCATGGAGGTCTCGCAATTCACCTATTTCCAGCAGGTCGCGGGCTTCGAATGCGCGCCGGTCTCGGGCGAGCTGACCTACGGCCTCGAGCGGCTCGCCATGTATGTACAGGGCGTCGACAGCCTGTTCGATCTCAACTTCAACGGGCGCGACGGCGCCGAGCGCATCTCCTACCGCGACGTCTTCCTGCAGGCCGAGCAGGAATATTCGCGCTATAATTTCGAGCACGCCGACACCGCGCTGCTGTTCCAGCACTTCCGAGACGCCGAGGGCGAATGCCGGGCGCTGCTGGAGAAGGGCGCTTCGGGCGCGCGCCACCTGATGGCGCTGCCCGCCTATGACCAGTGCATCAAGGCGAGCCACGCGTTCAATCTGCTCGACGCGCGCGGCGTCATTTCGGTGACCGAGCGGCAGAGCTACATCCTGCGCGTGCGCGAGCTCGCCCGCGCCTGCGGCGCGGCCTGGCTGAAGACGGCGGCCGGCGGCGCCGGAGCCTGAAGCCGGCGCTGCCCCACGATCACTCCTGAAGGACGCAATGCCGGACCTCCTGCTCGAATTGTTCAGCGAAGAAATCCCCGCGCGCATGCAGCGCCAGGCGGCGGACGATCTGAAGCGCCTCGTCACCGGCGCGCTGGTCGAGCGCGGGCTCCTCTACGAGGGCGCGCAGGGCTTTTCGACGCCGCGCCGGCTCGCGCTGCATGTCGTCGGGCTGCCGGCGGAGCAGCCGGCGAGCCGGGAGGAGCGCAAGGGACCGCGCGTCGGCGCGCCCGCGGCGGCGATCCAGGGCTTCCTCAAGAGCGCCGGACTGGCGCGGATCGAGGACGCGCGGATCGAGCAGGACCCGAAGAAGGGCGAGTTCTATGTCGCGATCATCGAGAAACCGGGCCGCGCGACGACGCAGGTGATCGCGGAAATCGTCCCCGCGATGATCCGGAGCTTTCCCTGGCCGAAATCGATGCGCTGGGGCTCGGCCTCGGCGCGCACGGACTCGCTGCGCTGGGTGCGGCCGCTGCGCGGAATCGTCTGTACCTTCAGCAGCCAGCTCGAAACGCCCGAGATCGTGCGGTTCGACGTCGACGGCCTCGCCGCGGGCGACGTGACCTCGGGGCATCGGTTCATGGCCCCCGCCCCGATCGCGGTCCGGCGCTTCGAGGACTATGCCGCGAGCCTCGCCAAAGCCAAAGTCGTGCTCGACCCGGAGCGGCGCAAGCAGATGATCCTGGCCGACGCCCGCGCGCTCGCGCTCGCCCACGGGCTGGAGCTCGTCGAGGATGAAGGGCTGCTCGACGAGGTCGCCGGCCTCGTCGAATGGCCGGTCGCGTTGATGGGCGAATTCGAGGCCGAGTTCCTCGATATCCCGGCCGAAGCGATCCGCGCGACCATCCGCGCCAACCAGAAATGCTTCGTGCTGCGCGACGCCGCGGGCAAGCTTGCCGACAGGTTCATCC
Source organism: Roseiarcus sp. (assembly GCA_050013915.1). Lineage (GTDB taxonomy): Bacteria > Pseudomonadota > Alphaproteobacteria > Rhizobiales > Beijerinckiaceae > Roseiarcus. The sequence continues at coordinate 33,870 of JBEKEI010000020.1, read as the reverse complement.
TCGTCGCCAATCTGGTGGCGAGCGACGGCGGCGCGGCGATCGCGGCGGGCAATGGGCGCGTCGTGCGCGCGCGGCTCTCGGATGCGCGGCATTTCTGGCTGACCGATCTGGCGGATCTGCCGGATTACAGGGACAAGGCGGAGAAGCCCCTTGATCAACGGTTGGCGAAGCTTCGGGCGTTGGGGATCGTGTTTCACGAGAAGCTCGGGACACAGGGCGAGCGGGTCGACCGGATCGCGGCGCTGGCGAAAGTTTTGGCGCCGCTGGTCGGCGCCGATCCGACGTTAGCCGAACGCGCGGCGCGGCTCGCAAAAGCCGATCTCGTGACCGAGATGGTCGGCGAATTTCCTGAGCTGCAGGGGCTGATGGGGCGCTACTATTCCGCGGCGCAGGGCGAAGACCCCGCGGTGGCGGCGGCGATCGAGGAGCACTACAAGCCGCAGGGGCCGAACGATCGCGTTCCAACGGCGCCGGTCTCGATTGCGGTCGCGCTGGCGGACAAGCTGGATACGCTGTTCGAATTTTGGCGGATCGACGAGAAGCCGACAGGGAGCAAGGACCCCTATGCGTTGCGTCGCGCGGCGTTGGGCGTCATTCGCCTGATCCTCGAAAACGGCATCCGTCTCAGGATGTCTGCGCTTTCGAAAAAGACAATGTTCGATGCGCTGGCGAAGAGCGTGCGCCCCGACGGCGCATCGTTGCCCGGATCGACACCGGGCCTCCCGTTGTTCGCGGAGAACGTGGAGCAGTTCAGGCGCCAGTCCGACCAGACGGCCGCCGACCTCCTCGCCTTCTTCGCCGACCGCCTCAAAGTCCATCTCCGCGACAAGGGCGCCCGCCACGACCTCATCGACGCGGTCTTCGCTTTGCCGGGCCAGGACGATCTCCTGATGATCGTCCGCCGCGTCGAGGCGCTCGGCCGCTTCCTCGACACCGACGATGGGAAAAGCCTGCTCGCCGGCTACCGCCGCGCCGCCAACATCCTGCGCGCCGAGGAGAAGAAGGACGGCGCCGAGGCGTTTCTGCGCGCCCATGACGGCGCGCTGCTCGCGCTGCCCGCGGAAAAGGCGCTCGCCGGAGCGCTCGCGGACGCCGCCCGCGCGGCGGAGACCCGCGTCGGCGCGGAGGATTTCGAGGGTGCGATGCGCGCGCTGGCGCCGCTGCGGGCGCCGGTCGACGCCTTCTTCCTCGACGTCACCGTCAACGCCGACGATCCGGCGCTGCGCGTCAACCGCCTGCGCCTGCTCAACGAACTGCGCGCGGCGGTCCATACGGTCGCGGATTTCTCGGAGATCGCGGGGTGATCGATGGAGCTGCGCCGCCCCGGGCGCGGGAACGCGCCAGCCGTCCGGGGCCGCTCAGCCCGCCGACGCGATGCGCCTGAGGCGGACGATCACGTCGACCCGCGAAATCTCGGTCCCTTCCGGGGCGCACGGCAGGCCGGACACATCGACCTCGCCCTCGGGAATGTCGACCAGCGCATTGGTCTCCTCGATGAGGAAATGGTGATGCGGCGTGACGTTGGTGTCGAAATAGGTGCGCGAACCGTCGACGGCGATCTCGTTGAGGAGGCCCGCTTCGGTGAACTGATGCAACGTGTTGTAGACGGTCGCGAGCGAGACCGGCACTTTCATCGCGACCGCCTCGTCGTAGAGCGTCTCGGCGGTCACGTGACGGTCGCCCTTGCCGAACAGCAGCCAGCCCAGGGCGATGCGCTGGCGCGTCGGGCGCAGGCTCGCCCGCCGCAACTTGCCGCGCAGCTGATGGACCGGACAGCCGATCATGTTTCCGCCGCTCGGGGCGCTCCCTGGCGCGAATGTCCGAATTTCACCCAAGCGTCTGGCTTCCCTGGTCGAGAGCGGGGCGCGCATCGCACGCTGCGCCTCATATATACGGAGACGGTCCTGCCGCCGCAACGGGCAATCGCCGCGTCACATTCGGGCGACCGGCGCTGGCGCGCCTTCCGGGATGGGGCGGCCTGTGTTAGGAAGCGCGCGATCGCGAGACGCAGCCCAGCGTTTTCGCGGGGGTGGCGCGCCGAAAGGGACGTGGCGTCGATGAACGAGAGACGTTCCAGTTTCGGCTATGAAGACCTGCTTGCCTGCGGCCGCGGCGAATTGTTCGGCGCCGGCAACGCCCAACTGCCGCTGCCGCCGATGCTGATGTTCGACCGCATCACCGAGATTTCCGAGGCGGGCGGCGCCAATGGCAAGGGCGGCGTGCGCGCCGAATTCGACATCAGGCCGGAGCTCTGGTTCTTCGGTTGCCATTTCAAGGGCGACCCGGTGATGCCGGGATGCCTCGGGCTCGACGCGCTCTGGCAATTGACGGGTTTCTTCCTCGGCTGGCTCGGCCTGTCCGGGCGCGGGCGCGCGCTCGGCGTCGGCGAAGTCAAACTCGTCGACCAGGTGCTGCCCTCGGTCAAGCGAATCATCTATGGGGTCGACGTGAAGCGGGTGTTCCGCGGCAGGCTGGTGCTCGGCATCGCCGACGGTTGGTTGGAAGCCGACGGCCGGCGCATATATGACGTCAAGGACATGCGCGTCGGCCTGATCGGCGCAGCCAAGCCCGCCGAGGCGGCGGGCGCGGTCGGCTGAACGGCCGCCGGTCGCTGTCGGCGGGACGCCGCGGGAGCAATCAATGAGACGGGTCGTCGTCACCGGCATGGGGATCGTCTCCTCGATCGGCAATTCGACGCAGGAGGCGCTCGCGAGCCTGCGTGAGGGCCGGTCCGGCGTCACCCGCGCCGAAAAATACGCCGAGCTCGGCTTCCGTTGTCAGGTCGAGGCGGCGCCGACCCTGAGGCCGGAGGATTCGGTCGACCGCCGGGCGATGCGCTTCCTGGGCGGCGGCGCCGCCTGGAACCATGTCGCGATGGAGCAGGCGATTCGCGACAGCGGCCTCGAAGAGGGCGAGATTTCCAATGAACGGACCGGCATCATCATGGGTTCTGGCGGCCCATCGACGCGAACGATCGTCGAATCCGCCGACATCACCCGATCCAAGGGCCCCAAGCGGGTCGGCCCGTTTGCGGTGCCCAAGGCGATGAGTTCGAGCCCTTCGGCGACGCTCGCCACCTGGTTCAAGATCAAGGGCGTGAGCTATTCCATCTCCTCGGCGTGCGCGACCTCGAATCATTGCATCGGCGCCGCCTATGAGATGATCCAGTGGGGCAAGCAGGACATCATGTTCGCCGGCGGCTGCGAGGATCTCGACTGGACCCTGTCGGTTCTCTTCGATGCGATGGGCGCGATGTCGTCCAACTTCAACGACCGGCCGGCGGTCGCCTCGCGCGCCTATGACCGGAACCGCGACGGCTTCGTCATTTCCGGCGGCGCCGGCGTGCTGGTGCTGGAGGAGCTCGAGCAGGCGCGCGCGCGGGGCGCCCGGATCTATGGCGAGATCGCCGGCTATGGCGCCACCTCCGACGGCCACGACATGGTCGCCCCGTCGGGCGAGGGCGCGGTGCGCTGCATGCGACTCGCGCTCGCCACGGTGAAGTCGCCGATCGATTACATCAATCCGCATGCGACTTCGACGCCGGTCGGCGACGTCAGGGAGATCGAGGCCTTGCGCGAGGTGTTCGGTTCGGGCGACAAATGCCCGCCGATCTCGGCGACCAAGTCGCTCGCCGGCCATTCCCAGGGGGCGACCGGCGTGCACGAGGCGATCTATTCCCTGCTGATGATGCAAAACGGCTTCATCTGCGAGAGCGCGCATATCGAAGAGATCGACCCCGCCTTCGCCGACATGCCGATCGTGCGCAAGCGGCGGGACGATGTCAGGCTGGGCGCGGTTCTCTCCAATTCCTTCGGGTTTGGCGGCACCAACGCGGCGATCGTTCTCAAGCACGTCGATGCTTGAGCCGAGGAGCGTGACGGCATGAGCGCAACCGGGCTGATGGCGGGCAAACGCGGCCTGATCATGGGCGTCGCCAATAATCATTCGATCGCCTGGGGGATCGCCAAGGCGCTCGCCGGTCACGGCGCCGAGCTTGCCTTCACCTATCAGGGCGAGGCGCTCGGCAAGCGGGTCAGGCCGCTGGCGGGCAGCCTCGGCTCGTCGTTGGTCCTTCCGTGCGACGTCGAGGATCTCGCTTCCGTCGACCGCGCGTTCGCGACCCTGCAGGCCCGATGGGGCGCGCTCGATTTCCTCGTCCATTGCATCGGCTATTCCGACCGGGCCGAACTCAAGGGGCGCTATGCGGACACTTCGCGCGAGAATTTCACCCGCACGATGGTCATTTCGGCGTTTTCCTTCACCGAGGTCGCGAGGCGGGCGGCGGCGTTGATGCGCCACGGCGGTGCGATGGCGACGCTGACCTTCGGCGGCGCGACGCGCGTCATGCCCAATTACAACGTGATGGGCGTCGCGAAGGCGGCGCTGGAGGCGAGCGTCCGCTATCTCGCCGCCGATTTCGGACCGTCCGGGATCCGCGTCAACGCGATTTCGGCGGGCCCGATCCGCACGTTGGCCGGCGCCGGCATCGCCGATGCGCGCTTCATGTTCAATTTCCAGCGCGACCATTCGCCGCTGCGCCGCACCGTCACCATCGAGGACGTCGGTGGGGCCGCGCTCTACCTGCTGTCGAGCCTTTCGGCGGGAGTGACCGGCGAGACGCATTTTGTCGACGCCGGCTACAACATCATTTCCATGCCGCGCCCCGAGGACATCATCAAGGCAGCCGAGAACGGCGCGGCCGATCTGGCGGCGGAATAGGCGGTTCTGGCGCGGTGCGGGCGAAGCCTCTCGGATCATGGCGACTTCCTCGTGCGCGACGGGACGGCCGGCCCGGCGACGCCGCCTGGAGGATCCGGATGATTGAACGCGACGCAGAAGCGCCGGCCGAGGCTGGCGCGCGAACAGGGCCCTCGCGGCGGGCTTTTCTCGCGACGGCCTGCGCGGCGGCCCTGGCGCCGCAAGCCGCGACCGCCCTGGCGGCGAGCGGACCCGAGGCCGCGAGCCGGGAGTCGGCGGCCTTCGTCCGCTTCATCGAGAGCCTGTGGCCGAAGGCGCAGGCGCGCGGCGTTTCACGCGATACCTTTGATTCCGCGTTCAAGGGGGTGACCTTTGATCCCAGAGTGGTCGCCCATACCGAGAACCAGGCGGAATTCGTCAGGCCGATCTGGGACTACCTCGCCGCGGCGGTCTCCGACCGGCGTGTGGCGCGCGCGCGCGCGGTCGCGGAGGAATACCGCCCCTGGCTCGCGAAGGCGCGCGACGCCTATGGCGTCGATCCCGCCGTCCTGATCGGCATCTGGGGTCTGGAGACCGAATTCGGAGCTTACGTCGGCTCCGACTATGTGATCCGCGCCCTCGCCAGCCTCGCCTACGTGCGTTTCCAGGGCGAATATTTCCTCGACGAGCTCCTCGCGGCGCTGCAGATTCTGGAGGACGGCGACATTTCGCCGACGGGCATGATCGGTTCCTGGGCCGGAGCGATGGGCCAGACTCAGTTCATGCCGTCGAGTTTCCGCCGGTTCGCCGTCGATTTCGACCGCGGCGGCCGGCGCGACATCTGGACCAGCGCGCCCGACGCGATCGGCTCGACCGCCAACTATCTGGCCGGGCACGGCTGGATCCCCGGCGCGCCATGGGGTTTCGAGGTCGGGCTCCCCGGGGAATTCGCGCTCGAGGCCGCCGATTGCGCGCGCTTCGTTCCGTTCCGCGCCTTCGCCGCCCGCGGGGTCGCGCGCGCCGACGGCAAGGCGCTGCCCGACTTCGGCGAGGCGGAACTCCTGATCACGGCCGGCCTCGAGGCGCCCATCTTCCTGGTCACGCCCAATTTCTTCGTGATCAAGAGCTACAACGACGCGACCGCCTACGCGCTCGGCGTCGCCCTGCTCGGCGACCGCGCGATGGGCGGCGAGGGGCTCCGCGCCGCCTGGCCCGTGCACGACCGCCAGCTCAGCGTCGGCCAGATGCGGGAAATGCAGACAAGACTCAGCCGGATGGGCTATGATGCCGGCAAGGTGGACGGCAAGATCGGCGACTCGGGGCGCGCCGCGTTGCGCGCCTACCAGGAAAAGACGGGACAGACGCCCGACGGCTATCCGACGCTCGCGCTTCTGCTCCAGATGCGCAAGTGACGGCGCCGCAAGGGGTGTCGGTCCGGACGGGAGCGCGAGATGCTCGCCAAAGCCACCGCCGCCGCATGCGACTTTCTCGGCCGATTGCGCGCCTGGAAGATCGCCGGGGCCGCGCTGTTTCTCTATGCGGCGGGCGGTCCCGCGGTCTTCGCCGGAAACGAGGGGCCGCTGCAATTCTTTCTCCAGCAGCACGATCAGGGCGATCCGGCGCCGAGACCGAGGACCGCCCAGCCACGCCCCGTTCACAGGCCGGTGCGCGATTTCATGCCGGCGGAGGCCACCCGGGCGCCCGAGGCGACGAGCGGGACGCCGGTCGCGCCGACCTTCTTCATCGACGTGCTCGGCGACAGCCTCGCGGTGCTGGCCGCCGATGGATTGAGCCAAGCCTTCGCCGACAAGCCCGAGATCGCAGTGCTCAGCCGCGCGCACGAATCCTCGGGCCTCGTCCGGGACGATTATTTCGACTGGCCCAAGGCCGCCGCCGATCTCGCGAACGCGAAGGACAAGCTCGACTTCGTCGTGATCATCCTCGGCATCAACGACATGCAGACGCTCAGGGACGGCGCCGAGGCCCTCGACCCCCTCTCCGACAAATGGCGCGAAATCTACAGCGAGCGGATTGAGCGGCTGGTCGCGCCGTTCAAGACCGCCCGCGTGCCGGTCGCCTGGGTCGGCCTGCCGCCGATGCGCAGCGAAAGATTCAACGCCCAGGTCGTGAAGCTCAACGAGATGTTCAAGGAAAAGGCGGAGCAAGCCGGCGCGCGCTACATCGACATCTGGGACGCATTCGCCGACGATGACGGCGGCTACGACGCATTCGGGCCCGACATCAATGGTCAGACCGTCAAGTTGAGGTCGTCGGACGGCATCCACTTCACCAAAGCCGGCGCGCGGAAACTGGCCCAGTTTCTCGAGACGGACATCCGACGCGCTTTCGATTCGGCGAAGCCGCCCAGCGACATCGCGAACCTCCCGCCCGACATCGAACAGACGGCCAACGACATCAACGCCCTGATCCGCCGCGAGATGGGCGCGGGCGCGCCGATCGAGTCGGAGCGGCCGCTCGCGGGGCCGATCCTGCCGCTGACGGCGCGGCCGATCTCCCCCGGAGGCGCGCTCGCGACGCGCCAGACGGCGCCGCGGGCCGACGCCTCGGTCGAGCGCGTGCTCGCCCTCGGCGCCGCGATCGCGCCCAGGCCCGGCCGCGCGGATGATTTCGCCTGGCCGCGGCTCTGAAGGGGTCGGACGATCGCGATTTTGACGGACCGCGCCGCGTTTCCCGCGTTCTTGTTCGCACGCCAATGACGTGCTAGGCGACCGCAACGCCCAAATCGTCGCGGTGTGCGCCGACGCGACCTTCGCCTTCCCGGGTCCCGTGCGCCCATGTTGCGGCGAGCGGGCCGGCCGGCGCGGGTGACCTTGGTTGACGGATAGGCCTGCGGGCGGGGAGATGACGAATGGTCGATCAGGTTGGCAATGGGGCGGGACAGGCGGCGGGCGGACCGCCGAGGCTTGCGGTCCTCGTCCAGTATTCCAAGGATCTGTCGTTCGAGAATCCGAATGCGCCGCGCACGCTCGGCCCGCAACAACAGCCGCCCAATATTTCCGTCCAGATCAACGTCAATGCGCGACAGATCGGGCAGACCGACTATGAAGTGACGCTGCTGCTCGAAGGCGGCGCCGGTGAAGGCGAAAACACGCTGTTCAAGTTCGAACTCAATTACGCCGGCGTCTTCCGCCTGGAGAACGTCCCGGCCAACCAGATCCAGCCCGCCGTCATGATCGAGTGCCCGCGACTGCTGTTCCCGTTCGCCCGGCAGATCATCGCCGAGGCGGTCCGCAACGGCGGCTTTCCGCCGCTGTATATCGATCCCATCGATTTCAACGCGCTGTTCGCCCAGCGGACGGCGGCCGCCGCGCAAAAGCCCAGCAGCGCCTGAGGCTCGCAACGGCCGCTGCCGGTTACAGCGCCGAATCTGCGGCGCGCGGCGCGCCATAGCGCCGCCAGAGCGCGCCTTCGCCGAGGGCGGCGACATGGTCCGCATGCGCGGCGCGCTCGGCCTCGGTCAGCAGCGGGGCCAGGGCGGCAGGCCGCGAACGCGTGACGATCCCTCGGACGGACTGCGCCCGGACGACCCGCTCGCCGCTCGCGAAGACCAGCGAGCGCTGGCGACCGCCGAGCAGTTCGATGTAGACTTCGGCGAGGATTTCCGCGTCGAGCAGGGCCCCGTGCTTGATCCGGCGCGAGCGGTCGATCCGGTAGCGATCGCACAGCGCGTCGAGGCTGGCGGGAGAGCCGGGAAATTTCCGGCGCGCCAGGGCGAGCGTATCGAGCACCCGGGTGGCCGCGATCGCGGGATGCCCTGCCCGAGTCAGCTCGCTGTTGATGAACCGCATGTCGAATTCCGCGTTGTGGATGACGAGACGGTCGTCGCCGACGAAACGCAGGAATTCCGGGGCGACCGTCGCGAAGGCGGCCTTGTCGGCGAGCGACGCCGTCGAATGGCCGTGCACTCGGAAGGCGTCGTCCGGCACGTCGCGCTGAGGATTGATGAGGACGTGATAAACCGCCCCGGTCGGAATCTGGTCGACGACTTCCAGGCAGCCGATTTCCACCAAGCGATGCCCCTCGGCGGGATTGAGTCCGGTGGTCTCGGTGTCGAGAACGATCTCACGCATCGGCGACCCGCTGGCCAGCCATGGCGGCGACGCTGCGCAAGACGCCGCGAACCTGCGCGCGCGTCGCCTCGAACGGGCCGTTGTTGTCGAGGATCATATGCGCTCTTCGCCGCTTTTCCCTGTCGGGCGTCTGACGCGCGATAATGGCCTCGAAGCGCGCCGGAGTCATGCCTGGCCTGGCGAACGCCCGCTCCTTTTGCACAAGTTCCGATGCGCTGACCACCAGGATCACATCGACCGCCCGGTCGACTCCCGATTCGAACAGCAGCGCGGCATCGACCACGACGACGCGGCGATTCCGCGCGGCGGCGCCCGCGAGGAATTCACGTCGGGCCGTATCGACCATGGGGTGAACGACGCCCTCGAGCCGGGCGAGCGCGGCCCGGTCGCCGATGACGCGCGCGGCGAGACGATCGCGGTCGATCGCGCCCTCGCGAAGCACGCCGGGAAACAACGCCTCGACCGCCTGCGCGCCTGCGCTGCGATAGATCGTGTGCACTGCCGCATCCGAATCGAACACCGGCGCGCCGTCGGCGGCGAACATCGCAGCGACGGTGGATTTGCCCATCGCGATCGAGCCGGTCAGTCCGAGAATGATCACGCCCGCGCCTTCCGCGATTCGACGATGTCGGCCGCGACCAGCGCGTACAGTTCGTCGGTGACGCGCGGGCGCCTGCCGAACCAGCGCTCGAAGCCCGGCGCCGCCTGGTGCAGCAGCATGCCGAGACCATCGACCGTCGCGAGCCCGCGCGCGCGCGCCGCCGCAAGCAGCGGCGTTTCGAGCGGGACATAGACGATGTCGGCGACGCGCGCGCTCGCGCGCATCGGTTCAAGGTCGACGGCGAGCGCCGGCTGACCGACCATGCCGAGCGAACTCGCGTTGACGAGCAGGTCTGCTTCGGCGAGCAGCCCCGGCAGGGCGGCCCAGCCCGCCGCGCGCGCCCGGGGCCCGAATTGTGCGGCAAGCGCTTCGGCGCGTTCGGCGGTGCGATTGACGACGACGACCCGATCGCAGCCGCAAGCGATGAGGCCCTGGACGACGGCGCGCGCCGCGCCGCCGGCGCCGAGCACGATCGCCGATCCCGTCGCTTCGCGCCATGCCGGCGCCTGCGAGTCCAGGTTGGCGACGAAGCCGGCAACGTCGGTATTGTCGCCCCAGAGCGCGCCGCTCTCGCGCCACAGCGTGTTGACGGCGCCGAGTTCGGCGGCGTTTTCGGTGAGCCGGTCGCAGGCGGCGAAAGCGGCCTGCTTGTGCGGCGCCGTGACATTGGCCCCGATGAGGCCCGCGGCGCCTATGCCGGCGGCAAAGCGGGGGAATTCCTCGGGCGGCGCCGCGACCTTCTCGTAGCGGCCCGCGACGCCGAGCGTCCGCAGCCAGTGGCCGTGGATCAGCGGCGATCGCGAATGAGCAATCGGCCACCCGACGACGCAGGCCCAGGGAGCCTCCCCATTCATAACGCCAGCAATCCTTGCGCGCGCAGCCCTTTCAGAAGCGGGAGCAACGGCAGGCCGAGCACGGTCGCGTGGTCCCCCTCGATCGTCTCGAACAGGTGAATGCCGATCCCCTCGATCTGATAGGCGCCGACGCTCGAAAGGATCGCAGGCCCCGCCGCGGCGCAATAGCGCGAAATGGCGACCTCGTCGAGCGGGCGCATCGTCAGCCGCGCGCGATCGTTCGCTTCGAACAGAACCGCGCCGTCGCGCGCGACGCAGACCGCGGCGATCAGCGCGTGCGTCCGGCCGGCGAGCGCCCCGAGACTTCGCGCGGCGCCCGCCATGGTCGCGGGCTTGTGGAAAAGGACGCCCGCCAGCAGGAGCGTCTGGTCGGCGCCGATGCAGAGCGCGCCAGGCCGCCGTGCGCTGACGTCGATCGCCTTGGCGCGCGCCAATGTCGGCGCAGCCCGTTCGGGGTCCCCGCCGGACGCGAGGAATTCCTCCTCCAGCCGGCGCTCATCGATCGCAGCGGGCTCGGCGGCGACCGGGAGCCCGGCGGCCTCCAGGAGAGCGCGACGGGTCGCGCTGCCCGAGGCCAGCGTCGGCGAGATCGTGGCTTTCCACAGCGAGGGCATGGCGGACAAGGAGCGGAGCCTTTCGATTTCGAGCGTTCAGGCCTGGGCGATGAATTTCAACCGATGGACCTTGTAGAGGTCGATGATCGCCGCCGCCGTCTCTTCGATCGACCGCCTGGTCACGTCGATCGTCGGCCAGCCCTTCTCGGCGAACAGCCGGCGCGACTGGGCGACTTCCTCGGCGACCGCCACGCGGTCGACATAGGGCGTCTGGTAATCCGCCTTGAGCGCCAGCAGGCGGTTCTGGCGGATCTGAACGATGCGTTCGGGCGAGGCGAGCAGGCCGACCACGAGCGGATGGCGCACGACCTCGAGCTCGCTCGGCGTCGGGACGCCGGGAACGAGCGGGATGTTGGCGGTCTTGAAGCCGCGGTTGGCCAGATAGATGCTGGTCGGCGTTTTCGAGGTGCGGCTCACCCCGAGCAGCAGGATGTCGGCTTGCTCGAGATTCTCGGGCAATTGGCCGTCGTCGTGCAGCATCGTGAAGTTGAGCGCGTCGATGCGCTTGAAATAGTCGGCGTTGAGCATGTGCTGCGCGCCCGCGCGCGGCGTCGAAGAGGTGCCAAGATAGGACTGGAACAGGGTCAGTATCGGGTTGAGGACGGAAAGGCAGGGTGATCCCGAGGCCTCGCAGGTCGCCTCGAGGCGGCGCGACAATTCGAGGTCGACCAGGGTAAACAGCACGATGCCGGGGGAGTTCTCGATTTCGGCGATCACCCTGTCGAGCTGAGCGTGGGTGCGGATCAAGGGATATACGTGTTCGATCGACGCCACGCCCTGATACTGCGCGGCGGCCGCGCGCGAGGCCGCGATCAGCGTTTCCCCTGTCGCATCGGAGACGAGATGAAGGTGGAAGTAGCTGCGTCCCAACGCGTCGACCTCCCGCGGGCGCGGCCCGAAGCTCCCTTATAGCCGGGGGACGCAAATGTGGACAGGCGTGGACAAATCGCCTGCGCTCGGCGGCGCCGCCAGCGCCGGGCCGATTTCCGTCACCGCGTCCACAGGCCTCGGCTTCGGGACAAGAAGGCCCGCCATCGGCGTGAAACCGGGAATTGCGGGGAAGGCGCAGCTCGAATTCACAGCTGGCTCCGCGCCGCACGGCATGAAAGGATTAACGAATGGTTAATGCATCCACAGGCCGCGCCGCCCCGGGCGACCCGCACCTCAAGAGCGGCGAAACGCCGAGCGGGTGGGGAAAGAATCGCGTGCGCGCTGAGGGGCCCCCAAAGAAGGAGAAAAAGGAATCTCTCTCTTCATTAATTTGTTTGGTCAGGCTAATCACCTAGACGGCCGCGGCGGCGCCTCGCGTGGCCGCCGGTCGGGATTCGCGCGCCAGGACAGCGGCGATCCAATGATTGAGCTCTGGGTGAAGGCGCTGCACATCATGGCGGTCATCTCGTGGATGGCCGGCATGTTCTACCTGCCGCGGCTATTCGTCTATCATGTCGAGGCTCCAGCCGGCTCGGCGCAGTCGCAGACATTCAAGCTCATGGAGCGTCGCCTACTCAGGATAATCATCACCCCGGCCATGATCGTCGTCTGGGCCACCGGCCTGTGGATGGCCTATGCCTCGGGATTTTTCCACGATTCCTGGTTGCACGCCAAACTCGCGCTGGTGCTGGCGATGACCGGCCTGCACGGCTATTTTGCCGGCGTCGTCAAGAAATTCGCCACCGACCGCAACGTGCGGCCGGCTCGCTTCTATAGAATTCTCAACGAGATCCCGCCGATTCTGATGGCGGCGATCGTCATGCTCGTGGTGGTCAAGCCGTTCTGAGCGAAGCGCGAACCGGGCGGGGAGCCACATTTTCTGTCATTGCCGTTGAAAGGCGGGGCAAAGGGCTCTATAGGACAGGTCCCACCCCCAGCAGGCGTTTCCTGCGACCGGCAGCCGATAGGGCTCGCCCCTCCCCAAGGTCCAGCGAAGCAGCGGCTTTCGCATGCGAACCTTCGCCAATCCTGCCTTTCGTCCGCCCAGCCGACCCGCTTGGCGCGACCGCCGTTCAAGGATCCCCCGATGCGGGAAATAAAGCTCAAGGACCTCAAGCAGAAATCGCCGACCGAACTGCTCGCGTTCGCCGAGGAGAACGAGGTCGAGAACGCCTCGATAATGCGCAAGCAGGAGTTGATGTTCGCGATCCTCAAGCAGCTCGCGAGCATGGACGTCGAGATCATCGGCGAAGGCGTGGTGGAGATCCTGCAGGACGGATTCGCGTTCTTGCGATCCGCGGATGCCAATTACCTTCCTGGTCCCGACGACATCTATGTCTCGCCGTCGCAAATCCGACGCCTCAGCCTGCGCACCGGAGATACGGTCGAGGGTGTCATCCGCAGTCCGAAACTTCCCGACGGCGAGCGCTATTTTGCGCTGCTCAAGGTGAATCTGATCAATTTCGAGGACCCGGAAAAGACCCGCCACAAGGTTCATTTCGACAATCTCACGCCGCTGTATCCGGACGAGCGGCTGAAGCTTGAAGTCGAAGATCCGACGCGCAAGGATCTCTCGGCGCGGGTGATCGACATCGTGGCGCCGATCGGGAAGGGCCAGCGCGCTCTGATCGTCGCGCCGCCACGCACGGGCAAGACGGTGCTGCTGCAGAACATCGCGCAATCGGTCACCGCCAATCATCCGGAATGCTATCTGATCGTGCTGCTGATCGATGAGCGTCCCGAGGAGGTGACCGACATGCAGCGTTCGGTGAAGGGCGAGGTCGTCTCCTCGACCTTCGACGAGCCGGCGGTGCGCCACGTCCAAGTCGCCGAAATGGTGATCGAAAAGGCCAAGCGGCTCGTCGAACACGGCCGCGACGTGGTGATCCTGCTGGATTCGATAACGCGTCTGGGCCGGGCCTACAATACGGTCGTGCCCTCGTCGGGCAAGGTGCTGACCGGCGGCGTCGACGCCAACGCGCTGCAGCGACCCAAGCGGTTTTTCGGCGCCGCGCGCAACATCGAGGAGGGCGGCTCGCTGACCATTATCGCGACCGCGCTGATCGACACCGGCTCGCGGATGGACGAGGTGATTTTCGAGGAGTTCAAGGGAACCGGCAATTCGGAAATCATCCTCGACCGCAAGGTCGCCGACAAGCGCACCTTCCCTTCGATGGACATCACCCGCTCGGGAACGCGCAAGGAGGAATTGCTCGTGCCGGCCGATATTCTCAAGAAAATGTATGTGCTGCGCCGAATTCTCAACCCGATGGGCACGGTCGATGCGATCGAATTCCTGATCGGCAAATTGCGCGAAACCAAGTCCAACGCCAATTTCTTCGAATCGATGAACACCTGAGGGCGCGGGGATAGCCAGCGCGACGCGGCCTCTGTATTAAGGGCCGCGCCCGCCCGGGCGCCCTGGAACCGCTGACCCGTGCCCGAATCCGCCGCCATCGAGACGCTCGCCGACCTGCGGATCGAGATCGACCGGATCGACGAGTCCATGCACGCCCTGCTGATGGAGCGTGGGCGGATCATCGATCGGCTGATCGCGATCAAGGCGCGCCAGGGCGGCGGGTCCGCCTTCCGGCCGGCGCGCGAGGCGTCGATGATGCGCGCGCTCGCAGAGCGCCATCGCGGCCTTTTGCCGCTCGACACCGTCGAGGGCATCTGGCGCATCATCATCTCGACGTTCACCTATGTTCAGGCCAATTATTCAGTCCATGTCGACGTCTCGCACGGTGAGGCCGCGATGCGCGATTCCGCGCGATTCCACTTCGGCTTCACCGTGCCCTGCGTGCCCCACCATGGCGCCGGAGGGGTGATCGAGGCGGTCGCGCGGGCGCCGGGGGATCTCGGCATGTTCGCGCTGGACGGCGGCGCCGGCGCCGGAGCGTGGTGGACTCGGCTCACTCCCGAGTCCGCGCCCAAGATCATCGCGCGCCTGCCGATGGTCGAGCGGCCCGACCATCCCGCCGGCATGCCGGTTTTCGTCGTCGCGCGGCCGCTGGCCGAGGGGGCGGCGCGGGACGTGGTGATCGAGTCGATATCGCTGGACCGCTGGCGTGGCGATTATCCCGACGCGCTCGGCGCGCTCGGCGTCGACATCATCGGCAACGCCGCCGACGGCATGGGCCTTTCTCTGCTGGCGGCGCGGCCCGGCGGCCTCGATGGGCGAGCGATCCATGACATTCTGCGGGTGGCCGGCGCAGCGGATATCAGGATCGCCGAGGTCGGCGCGCATGCCGCGCGGTTCGACACGGCAGCTTCCCAATGAGCGGTCGGCACGAAGGAGCACCGACACCCATGTCCCGGCCAATACAGTCACGACCCGTTCCGCGCGCCGACGTCATGGCGATCGACGCCTATGTGCCCGGCAGGAGCGGGGCGTCCGGCCTCGCCAAAGTGTTCAAGCTGTCCTCGAATGAGAGCCCGCTCGGGCCCTCGCCGCACGCCATCGACGCGTTCCGGTCGGTCGCCAATCATCTGGCGCTCTATCCCGAGGGATCGGCGGCGCGGTTGCGCGAGGCGCTCGGTCGCCGCTACGGGCTCGACCCCGCGCAGATCGTCTGCGGCAACGGCTCCGACGACATTCTGGCCCTGCTCGCTCACGCCTATCTCAGCCCCGGCGACGAGGGTCTCTACACCCAGCACGGCTTTCTCGAATATCCGATCGTCATCCGCGCGGCCGGCGCGACACCCGTCGTCGCCGAGGAGATTGCTTTGACAGCCGATGTCGATCGGCTGCTCGCCAAGGTGACGCCGAGGACCAGGATGGTCTTTCTCGCCAACCCCAACAACCCGACCGGCACCTATCTGCCTTTCGCCGAGGTCAGGCGGCTGCATGCCGGCCTGCCGGGCGAGGTTCTCCTCGTCCTCGACGCCGCCTACGCCGAATATGTCACGCGCAACGACTACGCGTCGGGGATCGAGATGGTCGCGACCTCGGCCAATGTCGTCATGACCCGCACGTTTTCGAAAATTTACGGCCTTGCCGGCCTGCGCCTCGGCTGGGCCTATGCGCCGGCCCCTGTCATCGACGCGGTGAACCGCATACGGGGGCCGTTCAACGTCAACGGCGCCGCGATCGAGGCGGGCGTGGCGGCGCTCGCCGACGCCGCGCATGTCGAGCGCGCGGTCGCCCACAACGAGCGCTGGCTGCCCTGGCTGACCGGGCGGATCGGCGATCTGGGCGTCGGCGTGACGCCGAGCGTCGGCAATTTCCTCCTGCTGCGCTTTCCCGGCGAGGGCCGCGCGAAAGCGGCCGACGCCTGGCTGAGCACGCGGGGCTTCGTCCTGCGCGCGGTCGCCGCCTACGGCCTGTCGGACTGCCTGCGAATGACGATCGGGACAGCGGAGGCCAATGAGGGCGTCGTTGCTGCGCTGGCGGCGTTCATGAAGGACGCGAACTTTGGCTGACGCGCTGGGAGATCCGCTCGCCGCGCCGCTCGTCGACCGGCTCGCGATCATCGGTCTCGGGCTGATCGGCTCGTCGATCGCCCGTGCCGCGCGCCGGCGCCGTCTCGCGGCGACGATCGTGGCGGCCGACGCCGACCCGGCCGTGCGCGCGCGCGTCGCCGAATTGGGGTTGGCGGACGAAGTGGCGCCGACGCCGGAAGCGGCCGTGGGCGCGGCCGATCTCGTGATTCTCTGCGTTCCCGTCGGCGCCTGTGCGGGGGTCGCCGCGGCGATCGGCGGGCATCTGAAGCCGGGTGCGATCGTTTCCGACGTCGGCTCCGTCAAGGTGGCGGTGATCGCCGCGATCGCCCCGCATCTGCCCGAGGGCGTGCGGCTGATTCCCGCCCATCCCGTTGCCGGCACGGAGCAATCGGGCCCCGACGCCGGCTTCGAAACGCTGTTCCTCCATCGCTGGTGCATCGTGACCCCGCCCGACGACGCGGACACCCAGGCGCTCGCCCTGGTGCGCGCGTTCTGGGAGGCGCTGGGGTCGAACGTCGCGGTGATGAGCGCGGCCCATCACGACCTCGTGCTCGCGATCACCAGCCATGTGCCGCATCTCATCGCCTACAACATCGTCGGCACGGTCGCCGAACTCGAAGAAGCGACGCGCTCGGAAGTCCTCAAGTATTCGGCAGGCGGATTCCGCGACTTCACCCGCATCGCCGCCTCGGATCCGACGATGTGGCGCGACGTGTTCCTCCACAACAAGGAAGCGGTGCTCGAAATGCTGGGCCGGTTCAACGAGGATCTGACGGCGCTGCAACGGATGATCCGCCGTGGCGACGGCGAGGGCCTGTTCGATCTGTTCACGCGAACGCGCGCGATCCGTCGCGGCATAGTGGCGCAGGGCCAGGAAACTGCCGCGCCCGACTTCGGCCGTCGCGCTGCCGAGTCGCCCGCCAAGCCGTGACGGAGATGGCGCTGGCGATGTCTCCCGGCGTTCCGGAGTCCGGCGATCTCTGGGTCTTTGGTTATGGTTCGCTGATGTGGCGGCCGGGCTTCGCCTATCTCGAGCGACGCAGCGCCCACGTGCACGGCTGGCGGCGCAGCCTGTGCATCTATTCGCATGTCTATCGCGGCACGCCCGAGCGGCCCGGCCTGGTATTGGGGCTCGACCGAGGCGGCTCCTGTCACGGCGTCGCATTTCGCGTGGCGGCGGCGCTGCGCGAGGAGACGACCGCTTATCTGCGCCGGCGCGAACTCGTGACGGCGGTCTATCTCGAGCGGCGCGTCGTCGTCCGTTTCGCGGAGGGCGGCGCGGCCGAGGCGCTCGCCTATGTCGCCGACAGGAGACATCCCCAGTACGCAGGAACCCTCGAACCCGAGCAGGTGTTGCGTCTGGTGGCGCGCGGCGCCGGGGAATCCGGCGCGAACGCCGACTACGTGCTCAACACCGAAGCGCATCTGCGGGAGATTGGCATTCGCGACCCGGCCCTGGAGCTGCTGGCGGCTCAGCTCGCGCGCGGCTGAGCGAGATCGACGAGGATCGCGGCGCGGTCGGCGCGCGAGCGCGCGAGCAGATGGACGTGGAATTCGACGGGCGTCCCGTCGCGCGTCGCTTTCGCGGCGCCGGCGAGGACGATTTCGGGGAAGCAACCGGTGTCGGCGATCGACAGAAGACGCCGCGCGCCGTCGGGCGCCACCGCCGCGACCATCAGCAGCGCATGTTCATAGGCGGGGCAGGCGGCGGGGTCATAGACGGAGCAGACGTAGCGACGGCCCGAGCGGCCGCGCCAGGACAGGAACTGGCGGTTGATGGCCTCGCCGGCAAGCGCCGCCAGCTGCATGCCTTCGGCCTCGGCCGGGGGGGCCGACGGCCCACTCGCCAGCGACCGGCGCACCTGACGCAGGGCCGCCGTCGCAATCCCGCCGCGGCAATCGGCAGGGGTTCCGTCAAGGGCCAGCATGCATCGCTCCCAATTCGAGGTAGGGAACAAAACTAGAACAAGATCGCCGCCGCGTCAAGAGCCGGCGCCGCGGTCGCCGCCATTCAACCGCTCGCGGATGCGAGCGTGCGCGGAAGCGCGGGATAGCGCGCCGAGGCTTCCTGGTTGAGGCGGGCGCAGGCGGTCTCGATGGTTGTCTGCAACCGCTCCATGAACGCGTCGCGGTCGAGACCCGGCTCGATGGGGGGCAGATATTCGATCACGGCGACGCCGGGTCGACGAGAGAAACCTCGGCGGCCCCAGAACAGGCCAGTGTTGAGCGCGACCGGCAGGCAGGGCGAGCCGGTGTCCTGGTAGAGTCTGGCGACGCCCGACTTGTATTGCGGCGGGGCGCCTGGCGGGCGTCGCGTCCCCTCGGGAAAGATGAAAATCTGCCTGCCCGCCCTCAGCACGGCGGCGGCGCGCGAACTCAGCAGCGACAAGGCGTTGCGGCCAGCCGCGCGGTCGATTCCGATCTGATCGGCGCCGATCAGGTACCAGCCGAAAACGGGGATGTAGGTCAGCTCGCGTTTGAGGACATAGGCGAAATCGGGCGCATTGCGCGGCAGCGCAAAGGTCTCGAGAAAGGATTGGTGCTTGGAGGCGATTATGTAGCCGCCGCGCGGAATGTTTTCCACGCCGCGAAATTCGATGCTGAGGCCGCAGATCGTCCGCAGGAGCCACAGCGACGACCCGCCCCAGGTCCGCGCCATGAACAAGACGGCGCGGCGTCCGAACAAAATCGACGGCAGGCCGACAATCATCAGGACGACGAGATTGACGTAGAAGATGACGTTGAACAGCAGCGACCGGAGCGTGATCATCGCCCATCATCGCCCAACGCGGATTTCGAGAAAAGAGGCGGCGCGCCGACTCACTGGAGACGGCGCAGATGCCGGAAGACGATTATCCGCGAGATGGCGCCGGTGAGGACCGCGATCGCGACGGCGACGCCGAGGATCGCGGCGTAACCCGCCATGCCGAGCGAGAAGGCTCCGAACAGCGCGCCGATCTCCTCGCCGCCGACGGTGTCTCGCGACCAGGCCGACAGGCCCGCGGCGGCCGCGAAGAACAGCGCCGCGAGTGCGCCGCCGAGCAGGCCGCCCCTGAGTCCCAACCGGAGGAAATGGCTCTGGAACTGGCGCGAGATATAGCCATCGGCAGCCCCGACGAAATGCAGCACCTCGATGATTTCGCGGTTGCCCGCCATCGCGCCGCGCGTGGCGAAGCCGACCGCCATCGCCATCGCCGAAATCATCAGCAGAAACAGCAGCGCGGCGAACAGGACGATGGCGTCGGCCATGGTGTCCAGACGCGCCAGCCAGAGGCGATGGTCGTCGAGGCTCGCGCCGGGCGCCTGGGCGGCGAGCGCTTGCCGCAGGGCGGCTATGTCGCGCGGCGTGAGGTCCTGCATCCGGACGACGATCAGACGCGGAATCGGCAATTCCGTGAGGTCGAGGCCATTGCCGAGCCAGGGCTCGAGCAGCTTTTCGGATTCCTGCCGCGACAATGCGCGCACGTCGGCGACGCCGGGCGCCCGGCGCGCCGCATCGGCGGCCTTGGCGACCTGGACGTCGATGTCCTGGCCGGCGGCCGGCTTGATCTGGATGGTCACTTCGCGCGAGACCTCGCCACGCCAGTCCTGCGAGGCGCCCGCGACGAGGATTGCGCCGCCCGCCGTCAGACAGGCGAGGAAAGTCATGATCGCGATCACGATCACCAGCGCCCGTCCGGCGATCGAACTGGACGGCACCAGCGGCATGTCGCGGCGCAGTCCCTGCTCCGCCTGGCTATCGAGCGTCGTCCTGGCGCTGCCTGACCGAACCACGGTCATTCCTGCTCGCCATCGAATATCTGCAGCCGCCCATCGCCGACGACGAGGCGGCGCGCATCGCCGAATTGATCCATCAGGGCGAGATCGTGAGTCGCGATCACCACGGCCGTCCCGGACTTGTGCAATTCGATGAACAACCGCAGCAGGCGGCGCGCAAGGCCCGGGTCGACGTTTCCGGTCGGCTCGTCGGCGAGCAGCAGCTCGGGACGGGCGATCAGCGCGCGCGCGATCGCCGCGCGCTGCTTCTCGCCGCCCGACAGGACGGCCGGCAAGGCGTTCATCCGGTCGCCCAGTCCGACCCAGCGCAGCAGCTCGACCACTTCGGCCCGATAGCTCGACTCGGCGCGACCCATGACGCGCAGAGGCAGCGCCACGTTCTCGTAGGTCGTCAAATGGTCGAGAAGTCGAAAGTCCTGGAACACGACGCCGATGCGGCGTCGCAGACTGGTGATCGAATCCTTGTCGAGCGTCGCGGCGTCGCGGCCGAAGATCTTGATGATGCCGCGGGTCGGCTTCAACGAAAGCAGCATGAGCCGCAGCAACGTCGTCTTGCCGGCCCCCGAAGGTCCGGTCAAGAACTGAAAGCTCTGCGGCGAAATCGAGAAGCTGAGATCGCGCACGACCTCGACGCCCATCCCGTATCGCAAACCGACATTCTCGAATCGGAGCAAATGCAACCCTTGTGCGGCGGTCGCGGCGCGCCGCCGCTTAACGCGCCGTTAACCACGAACGCCACCAAATGCCAATCGCGCGAGACGGCGCGGGGGCAGTCTGATTCGCCATGCTGATCGTTTGCAAGACCTGCGCGAGTTCTTATCACATTCCGCCCGAGATTCTCGGCGAAAGCGGCTGCCAGCTGCGCTGCGTGGGCTGCGGCGACGAATGGACGGTCACGGCCGAGGCGATCGCCAACGGCGCGGCGCCGGCCGTCGAAGCCGACCATCCGGGACCCGCGGCGCCGCCGGATGGGCGCCGCGGCTCCGGCCGGCTCGCGCCAAATCCCGCGGGAGGTCGCCGGCGGCGCACCCGCGCGCCGCGTCGCCACCTCGCCCGGAGGACCGCAGCCGCGCTCGCCGCCGTCGCCGTCGCGGGGACGGCGATGTGGGCGCTCGCCGCGCGCGCGGAGATCGTCCGGGCCGTTCCGGTCAGCGCGCGCCTGTTCGCGGCGGTCGGCCTGCCGGTCAATCTGCGCGGCCTGGCGCTTGACAATGTCCGCACGAACACATTCGATCTGCGCGAGGGCAAGGTGCTCGTCGTCGAGGGCGTCGTCGTCAATCTGCGGAATTCGGCGGTTGTCGCGCCCGACATCAGAATCGCCTTGCGCGGCGCCGACAAACGGGAGCTCTATGTCTGGACTTCGCCGGCGCCCAAGGACCGGCTCGCCGCCAACGAGCAGGTCTCGTTTCGCACGCGGCTGGCGGCGCCGCCGGAAGGTGTGCGTGACGTTATCGTGAGGTTCGCGCCCGGCGCAGGCAAGGTTGCGCCGACGAAAGAGGGATCATGAGCGGCGCCAGGCAAGTCAGGGTCCTCTATGACGAGACCGCGATCGCCCGACGCATCGAGGGTCTGGCGGCCGAGATCGCCGCAGCCGAGCCGAAGGATCTTCTCGTCGTCGCAGTCCTGAAAGGCTCGTTCATGTTCGCGGCCGACCTGATCCGCGCTCTCCACCGGGTCGGGCTCGAGCCGCACGTCGAGTTCATCCATCTGTCGAGCTATCTCGAAGGCACGGTCTCGTCCGGCGTCGTGCGGATCCTCAGGGACATCGAGTCCTCGGTGAGGGATCGCGACGTGTTGCTGGTCGACGACATCCTGGAATCCGGACGGACCCTCGCCTTCGCCAAGGACCTCATTACGGCGCGCGGCGCGCGACGCGTCATGGTCTGCACTATGCTGGAGAAGCCCGGCAAACGGGCGGTGCAGATCGCGGCCGACTTCGTCGGCTTCATCAGTCCTGACGTCTTCGTCGTCGGCTACGGCATGGATGTCGCTCATTCCTACCGGGAATTGCCCTTCATTGGACGCGTCGTGCTCGAAGGCGAATAGCGGGTTTGCGAGGCGGGCGGCGCCGATGTTCGAGAGCCGGTATCAATCCTTCGCCGCGATCGGCGACCCCAGCCTCGGCCGCGCGCGCGCCGCCGCGCTGCGCAACGAACTGAAGCGGCGCGGACTCGATGGCTTCGTCGTGCCGCGCGCCGACGAACACCAGAACGAGAACGTGCCGGCCTGCGCGGAGCGGCTGTTGTGGCTGACCGGCTTTTCCGGCTCGGCTGGAGTCGCTGTGGTCCTGATGGATTGCGCGGCGATTTTCATCGACGGGCGCTATACGCTGCAGGCCCCCGAGCAGGTCGACGTGGCCGTGTTCGCGCCGCAGCACCTGATCGACGCGCCGCCGTCCCGCTGGATCGAGGCCCATCTGGCGGCGGGCGCCCGGCTCGGCTACGATCCCTGGCTGCATACGCCCGACGCGGTCGCGCGGCTCTCGCAGGCCTGCGCGAATGCGGGCGGCGAATTGATAGCGGTCGAGACCAACCCGATCGACTCGATCTGGCTCGATCGTCCGGCGCCGCCGCTGGCGGCGCTCGTCCGACACAAGGCGCGGCTCTGCGGCGAGACGGCGGCCGCCAAAATCGCGCGGGTCCGCGCGGCCCTGAAGAACAGCGACGGGCTCGTGATCAGCGACGCCCATGACGCGGCCTGGCTGTACAACATCCGCGGCGGCGATGTCGCCCATACGCCGCTGCCGCTGTGTTTTGCGATCGTGCCTGCCGAGGGCCGGCCGACGGTCTATATCGATGGGCGCAAGGTCCCGGACGCGCTGCGCCGCTATCTTTCGAAGCTCGCCGATCTCGCCGAACCCGATCGGCTCGTCGAGGATCTCGCTACGCTCGGCGCGAAGGGCGCGCGGCTCGCGTTCGACGCTGCAACCGCGCCGGCGCGCCTGACGCAGGCGCTCGAGGCGGGAGGCGGCAAGGCCGAAGTCGGCGTCGATCCGATCGCGCTGATGAAGGCGGCCAAGAACGACGTCGAACTGGATGGCGCGCGCGCGGCGCAAATGCGCGACGGCGCCGCAGTCGTGCGCTTTCTCGCCTGGTTCGATCGTGCGGCGCCCGAGGGCGATCTCACGGAGATCGACGCCGCGCGGGCGCTCGAGACCTTCCGCCGCGAGACCGGCCGGCTGAGGGACATTTCGTTTCCGACCATCTCGGGCGCTGGTCCCAATTCCGCAATCCCGCACTATCGCGTCAGCGAAGCGTCGAACCGGCGCATCGCGCGCGGCATTTTCCTCATCGACAGCGGCGGCCAATACGAGGACGGCACGACTGACATCACGCGGACGATCGCCGTCGGCAGGCCGAGCCGGGAAATGCGCGACCGGTTCACCCGCGTGCTCAAAGGGCATATCGCGATCGCGCGCGCGGTGTTCCCGCGCGGCGTCAGCGGGGCGCAGATCGACGCCTATGCGCGCAAGGCGCTCTGGGAGGCGGGCCTCGACTTCGACCATGGCACCGGCCACGGCATCGGCTCCTATCTCTCGGTGCACGAGGGGCCGCAGCGCATCGCGAAGACCGGGACCGTCGCGCTCGTGCCGGGCATGATCGTCTCCAACGAGCCCGGCTATTACGCGGCGGGCAAGTTCGGCATCCGCATCGAGAATCTGGTGATCGTCGCGCCGCGCGCGATCTCCGGCGCGGAGCGGGACATGCTCGGATTCGAGACGATCACGCTGGCGCCGATCGACACGCGGCTCATCGCGCCGGAGCTGCTCGCCGCGGACGAGATCGCGTGGCTCGACGCCTATCATGCGCGCGTGCGCCAGACAGTCGGGCCGCTGGTCGACCGCAAGACCCGGGGCTGGCTCAAGGCGGCGACGCGACCGTTGACCGGTTAGCCGGTCAGAGGACGCCCTGGACCGCGGCGCTCACCGGCGGCGCCGCGCGATACGCCGCGTGCATCCGCTCCAGCACGAACAAGGCGACCAGGACTGTGGCGACATCCAAGCAGATATTCGCGGCTGCGCGAACGCAGCGCGCTTGCGCTCGGCGCCGAAGCTGGCCGGGTCGGCGCGGCGTGCCGACGGTGAGAGTTCACGTTCGGCGCGCCGGTCGCGACGACGGCGGCTGGGCCGCGCTGTCGGCGGGCGCCGAGGCGGCCGGGCGCTCCGCCTGCGCCGCCCTGAACGTAGTGTAAAAGAGAAATGTGAGAATATCATTGCGATATTCAGAATGATCGGCTATGCTCCCACCATTGGTCCCCCGGCAGGAGCCCCGCCATGTCCGACCGCGCAGCGCCCGCGCCGCCGCCCGCCGCCCGGAGGGTCGAGGTCGGCGAACCCGGCGCGATCGACCGGCTGTTGCGCGTGCTCGACCTGTTCGACCGCTGCCGCAACGCGGGTCCGGCGCCGCCGCCTCTCGACGAGGAGGACGAATCGGCCGCCGGATTCGACGCCGGGCTCGACGAACGCGCGGCGATGGTCGCCGAGGACGAGGCGCGGGGCGCCGCGCGCGGGGGGCCGGCCGGCGGCGCGCCGCAGAGCCCCGCGCGGTTTCAATCTGCCTGCAACCCTCTGATTTCCCCCGATCCGCCAAAAAATGAATTTCCAAATATTTCAAAAACGAAAGGATATGTCGGGCGACGCGGCTCGGGGCGGCGCGCCGCAGACCCGCGCGGGCTTCAATTTGCCTGCAACCCTCTGATTTCCCCCGATCCGCCGAGAAATCCATTTCCAAATGTTTCCACAACGAAAGGATTTGTCGGGCGAGGCGGGGCGCGGCCGCCGACCTGGGTCGTCCAGGCGCCAGAGGCGGGCCGAGGGGGCAAGCGGGCGAGGGGATGAGCGATCGACCGGAGGCACGCGGGCGTGAACGCCCGTCGCCGCCCGCCGCGGCCGCGCGCCCCGATGGGGCGGACGGGCGTCGCCGACACGGGGGCGGCTTGCGAACAAAAGGCGAAACATGATTGCTGGTCGCCATGACCCCAGCCGTGATTCGCGCCCCCGCTCCGCTCGCCGCGCCGCAGCCCGACGACCTGAACGAGGCCCAGCGCCGCGCGGTCGAGCATGGCGCCGGCGACCCCGACGGCCCGGCGCCGCTGCTCGTCATCGCCGGCGCCGGCGCCGGCAAGACGAACATGCTCGCCCATCGCGTCGCCCACCTCGTCATGACCGGCGCCGACCCCCGGCGGATCATGCTGGCGACCTTCTCGCGGCGCGCGGCGGCCGAACTGAACCGGCGCGTCCAGACGCTGCTCGCGCGCCGGATGGCCGGCGACGCGGCGGCGGCCGCGACGCCTGGCTTTGCGGGCACGTTCCATTCGATCGGGGCTCGCCTGCTGCGCGACTACGCGCCGCGCCTCGGCCTCGATCCGCAGTTCACCATCCACGACCGGGAGGATTCGGCCGACCTGATGAATCTGGCGCGGCACGAGCTCGGCCTGTCGGCCGCCCGGGAGCGCTTTCCGACCAAGAGCACGTGCCTCGCCATCTATTCGCGCGCGGTCAACAGCTGCGCCACGCTCGCCGAGACGCTCGGCCGGCGCTTTCCCTGGTGCGCGAATCACGAGGACGCGCTGCGCGGACTGTTCGCCGCCTATGTCGAGGCCAAGCAGCGCCAGGACGTGCTCGACTACGACGACCTCCTGCTCTATTTCGCCCAGATGATGCGTGAGGCGGACCTCGCCGCGGAGGTCGCGGGCCGTTTCGACCACCTGCTCGTCGACGAATACCAGGACACGAATCGCCTTCAGGGCGAGATCGTGATCGCCCTTCGCCCGAGGGGGCGCGGTCTGACGGTGGTCGGCGACGACGCGCAGTCGATCTATTCGTTCCGCGCCGCCACGGTGCGCAACATTCTCGATTTTCCGCATGCCTTCGATCCGCCCGCGCGGGTGATCACGCTCGATCGCAACTACCGTTCGACCCGGCCCATCCTCGCCGCGTCCAACGCCGTGATCGCCCTCAGCGCCGAGCGGTTCGCCAAGGATCTGTGGACCGACCGCGAATCCGGCGTGCTCCCCGTCCTCGCCAATGTCGCCGACGAGGCCGATCAGGCGCGCTATGTCGCGACGCGCGTGCTCGAGAATCGCGAAGCCGGCGCCAGCCTGAAATCGCAGGCGGCGCTGTTTCGCGCCTCCCATCACAGTGCGGCGCTCGAACTCGAGCTGGCCCGGCGCAACATCCCGTTCGTCAAGTTCGGCGGCCTCAAATTCCTCGACGCCGCCCATGTCAAGGACGCGCTCGCGATCCTGCGGCTCGCGCAGAATCCGCGCGATCGCGTCGCCGGGTTTCGCGTCGCGCAGATGCTGCCCGGCGTCGGCCCGGCGACCGCTGCGCGGATGGTCGAGGCGGCCGGCGCCGACGACGGCTTTTCGGCGCTCGCCGCTTTCGCGGCCCCGCCCCGATGCCAGCAGGCCTTTGCGCCGTTCGCGGCGCTGATGCGCAGCCTCGCGTCCCGGCTCGCCCCCTGGCCCGCCGATCTGGCGCAGGCGATCGCCTGGCAGCGGCCGCATGTCGAGCGGCGCTACGAGGACGCCGCGATGCGTCTGGCCGATCTCGACGCGCTCGAGCGGATCGGCGCGACCTACGCCTCGCGCGAGCGGTTCCTCGCCGAACTGACGCTCGATCCTCCCGACGCGACCAGCGACGAGGCGGGGCCGCCGCATCGCGACGAGGATTATCTGATCCTGTCCACCATCCATTCGGCCAAAGGGCAGGAATGGCGGTCGGTTTTCGTGCTCAACGTCGTCGACGGCTGCATCCCGTCCGATCTGGCGACCGGCTCCAGCGACGAGCTCGAAGAGGAGCGTCGGCTCCTCTATGTCGCCATGACGCGCGCGCGCGACGAACTCGCGCTGGTCGTCCCGCGCCGGTTCTTCGTTCATGGCCAGCCGCGCGGCGGCGACCGGCACGTGCTGGCCGGCCGCTCCCGCTTCGTCCCGCCGCGGCTGCTGCCGCTGTTCGAGACGATCGCCTGGCCCGCGGCGCCCGCCGAGGAGCGAGTCGCCGCGCCGGGACCGCGGATCGACCTCGCCGCGCGGATGCGCGCGATGTGGCGCTGACCGCGGGCGCGCGAGTTGCGCCGGCTTGCCGCCCCCCGCCGACGATCCTATAGACGCGGGCGGATCGTCGGTCACGACGGCCCCGGCGGATGGCGAATTCCATGCAGGACGAACGCGAACGGGAGCGGGCGAGAATCGACGGCCGCGCCAGTTTCGCGGGGGCCGCCTTCCTGACCGGCGTCGGCCTGATCTACCTTCTGGAGCGGGTCGGGGCGCCGGCGGGGCTGGTCCGCGCGCTGGGGCCGCTGTTCGCGCTGTCCGGGCTCGGACTGCTGGGGGTGCTGACCCGAGCGACGCGCATGCCGGCGTTCTTCACCGCCGATCGGGCGATTCCCGCCGCCTATGCCGGGCTCGGATCGGCTGCGACCGCGGCGGGCTTCACGCTCTGCCTCGGCCCGCCCGGCCGCTCGCCGCTGCCGCTCGTGGGGGTCGCGGCGGGCGTCGCCCTCAACGCGCTCGTCGTCTCGCCGCTGCTGCGGGCGACCCACGCAAGCGGCCTCGCCGATCTCCTGGCGACCCGGTTTCCCAGTCCGCCGGTCCGGCTGTTCGTGGCGATGCTGCTGGCGACGATCGGCGCACTGGTCGCGGCGGCGGGATTCGCTGCGGCGACGGACGCGATCGTCGCGCTGTTCGCGCCGGCGCGCGCCGCGGCCGCCACGATCGTCGCGGCGGTGGTCATCCTGACGGTTGCCCCCGGCGGCCTCGCCGGGCTGGTCTGGGGGGCCGCCGCGAGCGCGGGCATGATCCTGATGATCCTGACGTTGCCGATCGCCGCGCAGCTGCTGACGGGAGACTCGGCGCTGCCGGCGCTCGCGCGCGGCGGCGCGCTGGTCAGCCAGACGCTGACGCCCCTGTGGAGCGTCGGCGCCGGCGCGGACGTCCTCGTCGCGCTGGCGACCGGCCTGGCCGTCGGCGCCCTGGCGCCGCTGACGACCGCTGCGATCGCCTGCTCCGGCGAGGGGCAAGCTTTGCGCGCCGGCGTTTACGGGCTCGTCTTCGCCGCGCTGATCGCCCTGGCGGCGTTGCTCGATCTCGGCATGGCGGAGCCGGCCGGGCCGATGGCGACCGGCTTGCGGGCGAGTGCGGTCGTGCTCGGCGCCCTGGTCCTCGCCGGCGCCGGCGCCCAGGCCGCGACGCGCGCGTGGGGAGCGAACATGACCGGCCGACGCCATCGCTGGGCGCCGCTCGCCAGTCAGCGGCTCGCTCGCTCGCGCGCCGCGATGATCGCTGTCGTGTGCGGCTGCGCCGTGCTCACGGCGAAAACCGCGCTGAACCCCGGCGCGGCGCTGCAATTGGCGGCGGCGCTGTCGCTCGGGCTCGCCGCGCCGCTGATCGCGCTCGCCTTGTTCTCCCGCGCAGCGAGCGCTCACGCCGCCGCCGGCGCCCTCGCCAGCGTGGCGAGCGGCCTGTTTCTCCTCTTTCTCGGGGGCGGATTCCCCGACCCCGGCCGGCTGATGATCTGCGCGCTGGCGAGCGGCGCCACGGGTTTTGCGGTCGGCTGGGCCGGGGCGGTGTTCGCCCGCGACGCGGGCGAGCCGCCCCGTCCGCGCCATGACCTGTTCGTCGACGCGCCGTTCGATCCCGGGGCCTGAGGCTCAGTGACCGTCCGTCCGCGACCGCGGCGCGCGCGCGCCGGTCGAGCCCGCGTCGGCGCCGCGCGCGGCGTCCGGCGTGATCGTCCGGGCGACCCGGCGGGCGGCCGGCCGCGCCGTATCTTCCTTGCGCCGCGGCGCCTCGGCGGCCATCGCCGCGACCTCCTGCGAAGCGCGCCGCCAATGGTCGAGATCCCTCCCGTGCGGCCTGCCCTCGCCTTCCCAGATCGCGTAGGCTCGCGCCTTGATGATTTCCTCGTCGGGGAAACGTCGTTGAGCGGTCATCATTTGGCCTCCTCGATGAATCTGGCGCCGTGAACCCGCGCCAATCCGATCCGCGCGGCGTCGTTCAACGGCGCCGTCGCCCTCCTCGCACGGCCCTCCCCCAACGCTTTTGCCGGCGGAAGGTTCCGCACCCCTGCAAGGCCGGGCTTGCGGTTCCGGTCGGCGGCGCGACTGCGGTCGAAAGCGGCGGCGCGTCGCTCCCCTTGCCAACGGCGGCGGGATGGTTTGAATGGCCCCCGCCCGCCCGCCTCGGCGGCGCGCCCTTCTGTCACCAGGCAGCCGCCGTGAAACTGCTCGTCGTCGTCGCCGTCGCTCTCATCGACCCGGACGACCGGGTGCTCATAGCGCAACGGCCCGCGGGCAGGCAACTCGCAGGGCTCTGGGAATTTCCCGGCGGCAAGATCGACGCCGGCGAGCGACCGGAGGAGGCGCTGATCCGCGAACTCGCCGAGGAGCTCGGCATCGTCGTCAAGGAGGCCTGCCTCGCGCCGCTGACCTTCGCCAGTCACGCCTACGACGATTTCCACCTGTTGATGCCGCTCTATGTCTGTCGGCGCTGGGAGGGTTTCGTCGCCGCCCGCGAGGGCCAGGCGCTCAAATGGGTGCGCGCCGGGGCGCTACGCGACCATCCCATGCCGCCGGCCGACGCGCCGCTGATTCCGCCGCTGATCGAATTGCTCGGAATCGGGTGAAATTGGACGCCCCGCCGCCGCTCAGCCCGCCAGCAGGGCGATCGTCCGCTCGTGGATGCGCCGGTCGCCCGCGGCGACGATGCGGCCGCCCTGGGCAGCGGGCGCGCCGTCCCAGGTGGTGACGATTCCCCCGGCGCCTTCGATGATCGGAACCAGCGCGACGATGTCGTGCGGCTTCAGATTCGCCTCGACGATCACGTCGACGAAGCCGGACGCCAGCATGCAATAGGCGTAGCAATCGCCGCCGTAGCGAACCAGCCGCGTCCGCTGCTCCACCCGTCGATAGGCCGCCCTGTCCGCCTCGTCGAACAGAAGCGGACTCGTCGTCATCAGCGTCGCCTCGGCGAGCGAGGCGCAGGCGCGCGTGTGGAGCGCGCGGATCGCCCATTCGCCGCTGGCGGTCTCGCCGCGCGGGGCGGCGAGGCCCCGCCAGCGGGCGCGCTTGCCGTCGCCCGAATAGCGCTCGCGGGTGAACGGCTGCGCCATCATGCCATACACCGGCCGGCCATGATGCATCAGGCCGATCAGCGTGCCCCACACCGGGAGACCGGAAATAAAGCTCTTGGTGCCATCGATCGGGTCGAGCACCCAGACATATTCCGCGTCCGGGCGGTCGCGGCCATATTCCTCGCCGATCACCCCGTGCGCGGGGAAGGTCTGGCTGATCAGCCGCCGCATGGCCACCTCAGCCGCGCGGTCGGCTTCGGTCACTGGATCGAAGACGCCGCCCTTGGACTTGTCCTCCGCGCCGATCGCGCTGCGGAAGAACGGGACTATCACTTCGCCGGCGACCTGCGCCAGCCTCTCGACGAAGGCGGCGAAATCGACGGCCGTCATCGGCGACCCCTCGTATAGCGCCGCCACTGCTGCGAATTGCGCATATGAGCCATACCCGTTTGGTTTGCGTCGTCCGGCCTCGGTAATTCCAGCCGGTTTCATAAAGCATTGTTTCGTATGATCATGAAGGAAGCGAAGACGTCGCGATTGCGCATTTGTTCACTGTGGATCCGCCCCTTTTCGGCCCTTCCGGCGCGGCCCGGCGGACCCTCGCGAAAAAAGCACTTGCATTTGGTGCGGTGCACGGCGATATTATTGCGGTGCGGCATGATCTGCCGCATATGCCCTCCTTGGGCGTTTCCTCCCTAGACTTAGGCCGCTTGTGGCGACACGAGCGGCCTCCTTTTTTTCGCCCCGACGTCGGGCCCGGCCGACGGTCACTCGGCGGCGATCTGGGGTTTCCTGATTTCGAGATTGACCCGGCCCGCCAGTTCCGAGGCCATGGCGAACAGGCCTGCGCCCAGGTCCCCCCAGCGACGCGACTTGGCCATCGCGCGCTCATCCATATAGAGCGCGCGATTGATTTCAATCTGGACGACGTGGCGCGCGGTCGCCGGCGCGCCGTAATGCTCGGTGATGAAGCCGCCGGCATAAGGCTTGTTGCGCCGTACCGAGAAGCCGGCGCGCCGCAGCGAGCCTTCGACAGATTCGACGATCCATGGCGCGGCGCTGGCGCCGTAGCGATCGCCGATCACGAAATCGCCCGCGGCGCCCTCGGCCATGCTCGACGGCATGGAATGGCAGTCGATGAGCACCGCGAGCCCGAAAGCGCCGACGGCGCGGTCGATGAGGCCCCGCAGGGCTTGATGGTAGGGCTTGTAGAGCGTGGCGACGCGCGCCATCGCCTCGTCGATCGGGAGCGGGCCCTTGTAGATTTCCTGGGCGTCGCCGACGACGCGCGGGATCGTGCCGAGCCCGCCGGCGACCCGCAGCGAGCGCGTGTTGGCGAAGGGCGGCAGCCGACCGTCGAACATCAGGGGATCGAGCTCGAACGGCTCGCGGTTGACATCGAGAAAAGCGCGCGGAAAATTCGCCCGCATGAGCGGCGCGCCGAGCCTTACGCAGGGCGCGAACAGTTCGTCGACGAACGCGTCCTCGGAACGACGCAAGGTCAGCGCGTCGAGACGCGAGCCGTCGAGAAACCGGGGGGAATAGTAGCGGCCGGAATGGGGGGAATTGAACACGAGCGGAAGCGCCAGGCGATCCGGCTCGAAAATCTCGAACGGCGCCGGGCAATCCGGTCCCTGGAAGTCGGAGTCGCGCGGCGGGTCGTCCCCGTGCATTTCGTACCGCATCTGAACTGTCCCGCGTCTCTGACCGGCCCGCCGAATCACCCGGGGCGAGAATGCGCCGAAGCGAAAACCGCCCCAACTATGCGTTAATAAGCGACGCGGCGCGAGAGATAACCTACGATCGCCCGCGCGAAAGTTGCCGGGCACGCGGGGCGCCCCGCGCCCGGGCTGGCGCACGCGCGATAGATGCCTTAGTTTCCTTGGGAAATTCCGATATTTCGCGGTCGCCTTCACTCGATTTTTACCGATGCTGGCGAATGATGAGTCATCAAATCGAGGGAAAATAATGAACGCGCCGGCCGTAATCGCCACCAAGATCCTGCTCGCCGAAGACGACAACGACATGCGCCGCTTTCTCGTCAAGGCGCTGCAGACCGCGGGCTACGCCGTCGCTTCGTTCGACAACGGCTTGTCCGCCTACAATCGGCTGCGCGAAGAGCCGTTCGAATTGCTGCTGACCGATATCGTCATGCCGGAGATGGATGGAATCGAACTGGCGCGTCGGGCGACCGAACTCGATCCGGAAATCAAGGTGATGTTCATCACCGGCTTCGCCGCCGTGGCGCTGAACCCGGACAACAATGCGCCCAAAGATGCACGCATCCTGTCGAAGCCGTTCCACCTGAAGGATTTGGTCAACGAGGTCCAGCGGTTGCTCGCCGCCTGACGCGGCGGGCCGATCGGGCCGGGCGGCGGGGCATCCGCCGGCCCGTTTACCCAACCCTTGGTTTTCGCGGAAATCCCCGCGGCGGCGCGGCAGTCGGGGCTTGACGACCGCGCGCCGCTTTCCTATTTAGGCGTTGAGTTGTTAGCACTCTTTTTAACGAGTGCCAGCTCCTCGGGTCGATGAGACCGAACCAGCCCCGCCGGCAAGGCGCGGGCGATCCTAGATGGGAAACGCAAGACATGAAATTCCGTCCCCTGCATGACCGTGTCGTCGTCCGCCGCCTCGAGGGCGAGGAGAAGACGAAGGGCGGCATAATCATTCCCGACACCGCCAAGGAAAAGCCTCAGGAAGGCGAAATCATCGCCGTCGGCCCCGGCGGACGCGACGAAGCGGGCAAGCTGACCCCGCTCGACGTCAAGAAGGGCGACAAGGTGCTGTTCGGCAAGTGGTCCGGCACCGAGGTCAAGATCGACGGTCAGGAACTCCTGATCATGAAGGAATCCGACATCATGGGCGTGGTCGGCTGACAGCCGGCGTTCCCCCTTCCAATTCCAGTCATTGAGACCCGGAACGGGTCAGGAGATTTCAGACATGGCAGCCAAAGATGTACGTTTCTCTTCCGACGCGCGCGAGAAAATGCTGCGCGGCGTCGACATCCTCGCCAATGCGGTGAAGGTGACCCTCGGCCCGAAGGGCCGTAACGTCATTCTCGACAAGTCGTTCGGCGCCCCGCGCATCACCAAGGACGGCGTCACCGTCGCCAAGGAGATCGAACTGGAGGACAAGTTCGAGAACATGGGCGCACAAATGGTGCGCGAAGTCGCGTCCAAGACCAACGACAAGGCCGGCGACGGCACGACGACGGCGACCGTGCTCGCCCAGGCGATCGTACGCGAAGGCGCCAAATATGTCGCGGCCGGGATGAACCCGATGGACCTCAAGCGCGGCGTCGACCTCGCGGTCATCGAGGCGGTCAAGGACATCGCCAAGCGCTCCAAGAAGATCAAGGATTCCGCCGAAGTGGCGCAGGTCGGCACGATCTCCTCGAACGGCGACAAGTCGATCGGCGACATGATCGCCAAGGCGATGCAGAAGGTCGGCAACGAAGGCGTCATCACGGTCGAGGAGGCCAAGACCGCCGAGACCGAACTCGACGTCGTCGAAGGCATGCAGTTCGACCGCGGCTATCTCTCGCCCTATTTCATCACCAATGCCGAGAAGATGATCGCCGAACTCGACGACGCCTACATTCTCATCCACGAGAAGAAGCTCTCGTCGCTGCAGCCGATGCTCCCCGTTCTCGAAGCGGTCGTCCAGAGCGGCAAGCCGCTGGTCATTATCGCCGAGGACATCGAAGGCGAGGCGCTCGCCACGCTCGTCGTCAACAAGCTGCGCGGCGGACTCAAGGTCGCCGCCGTCAAGGCGCCGGGCTTCGGCGATCGCCGCAAGGCGATGCTCGAGG
>JBEKEI010000019.1:0-41443 GCA_050013915.1 Roseiarcus sp. | reverse complement strand
GCGCTGCTGCGCATCGCAGCAAGCGTCCACAAAGTGCGCCTGCCGATACTGCGCTTCACCGATCTTGTCGGCCAGTTCCTCTTCGAACGCAGGCAAATCGCCGATATCGAGCGGCCGCCGCCGGTCAATCCAAGCGCCAAACGCGATCGATCATCGACCAATCAACTGAGCTTCAGCTATGCTTGAGTTTCCCCGGACAGCCCTGCGCTCTTGCGCGAGAAGGTGGCGCGAAGCGCCGGATGAGCTTCCGCCCACCGCCGGCGCAAGACGCAGGGGCCGTCCAGGCGTCGCGCGCAGGGGGGGGATGTCGACCCCGCCCTCCAGAAAGTACTTCCTAAAAATCAGAATTTCTGATATTCTGAAGAAGTTCCATCAGAGGAGCTCCGATGACCCCGCTTGCCCGCCCGACCCACAAGTCCTGGCTCTGCGTCGACGAAAGCCTCATCCGGCGCGTCGCCGTGGTCGCCGACCCCGGCGACGGCCGGTCGCGGGCTCCGAGGTCTGCGGGTTCCGCCGGCGGCGAGGGAGCCGGCAACTCCGGTTCGTTCGCGGCGCCATTCGTCTGCGCTCTCACGCGATCCTTGCCGGAGCCCTTCAAACGGCTTCAATTCCCTCGGCACACCCTCGAAATCCGACAAAAACGCGAAAAAACGCTTCTAAACACTTCAAGACACTTCCAAAAGCTTCCAAAAGCTTCCAAAAATTTCCGACCGCCCTTGGGACCCGGGCCACGCCAAGGGACGGCGGGCCGCTGACCGCGAGCGGCTGGACGGCGCTCCGGCGGGACGGCGGCCGTTTGGAAGATCGGCGGCCTCGCCTGGGCCGGAGGCCAAAATGTCAACGACGTCAATCGCCTGGAAATATGCCGGATTTTCTCCCCGGACGGCCCTCCCCGAAACGGGGAGGGCGAAATCTCCGGCTGAGCGGCGCCGCTCACATCTGGGTCAGCGAACCATGGCCCTTCGGCGTCATGATCGTGTCGCACGAGCCCTTGGCGACATATTTCCAGGCGTGGGCGTCGTAGTCGACGCTCGAAGTGCCGGCGCAGGAGGTGCCGGCGCCGGCGGCGCAATCGTTCTTGCCGGCCAGCGAGACGCCGTAGCACTTGTCGGCGCCGGGCTGAACCGGCGCGGGGCCGGCCTTGGCGGCGGTCGCCATCGCAAGCGCGGCGGCGAGCGATCCGGCGAGGGTCACGGCGGTGAGTGCGGTCCTGGAGTTCATGCGAATATCCTCGTGAATGATTGGAGCAGAGCGCCAAAGTTTTCCCGCGCCCGCCGGATCGAAGCCTCGCCCCGGCAAAGGCTATACGCAGCGCCCCCGCGAAGATTACGTTCGGGGGGCATCACGAAAATGTGAGAACATCCCGCGCCGGCCGCCGGCGGCCGCCTGCGGACCGGCAAACCGCGCTTGTCATTTGGCGCCCGTTGGGGTCATTTGGCCCGCCGTTCAATCCCGCCCCGCCGATCCCCGCGATTCGCGGCGCCGCAAGCTCAGAGTTCCCGGCTTCATGCGCCTCTCCCGCTATTTCATGCCGATCTCCCGCGAGACGCCCAAGGAGGCGGAAATCGCCTCGCACCGCCTCATGCTGCGCGCGGGTATGATCCGGCAGGAGGCGGCCGGCATCTACGCCTGGCTGCCGCTCGGCCTGCGGGTGCTCGCCAAGATCAGCGCGATCGTGCGCGAGGAGCAGGATCGCGCCGGCGCGATCGAACTGCTGATGCCGACGATCCAGCCGGCCGATCTGTGGCGCGAGTCCGGACGCTACGAGGACTATGGCAAGGAGATGCTGCGGATCCGGGACCGGCACGAGCGCGACATGCTCTACGGGCCGACCAACGAGGAGATGATCACCGAAATCTTCCGCGCCCATGTCCGATCCTACAAGGACTTGCCGCTGAATCTGTACCACATCCAGTGGAAATTCCGCGACGAGGTGCGGCCGCGCTTCGGCGTGATGCGCTCACGCGAATTCCTGATGAAGGACGCCTATTCCTTCGATCTCGACGCGGTCGGCGCGCGCCATTCCTACAACCGGATGTTCGTCGCCTACCTCAGGACCTTCGCCCGGCTCGGCCTCACCGCGATTCCGATGGTCGCCGACACCGGCCCGATCGGCGGCGACCTCAGCCATGAATTCGTCATTCTGGCTTCGACCGGCGAGAGCGAGGTCTATTGCCACCGCGACTACCTCGCCTTCGCGCCGCCGCGCGCCGACATCGCCTTCGACGATCCCGCCGCGGTCCAGGCGATCGTCGATCGGTGGACCTCGCTCTACGCCGCGACGTCCGAAAAGCACGACGCGGCCGCCTTCGGCGCGCTCGACGCCGCCGTCCAGGTCTCGGCGCGCGGGATCGAGGTCGGCCATATCTTCTATTTCGGGACCAAATATTCCCTGCCGATGAAGGCGGTGGTCAACGGTCCGGACGGCAAGGAGCACGCGGTGCACATGGGCTCCTACGGCATCGGACCCAGCCGCCTGGCGGCGGCCCTGATCGAGGCCGGCCATGACGAGGCGGGCATCATATGGCCGGACGCCGTCGCGCCGTTCGCGGTCGGGCTGGCCAATCTCAAGATCGGCGACGCCGCCACCGACGCCGCCTGCGCGCGCATCTATGGCGCGCTCGCCAGGGCCGGCGTCGAAGTGCTCTACGACGATCGCGACGAGCGCCCCGGCGCGAAATTCGCCACGCTCGACCTCATCGGCTTGCCGAACCAGATCATCGTCGGCCCCAAGAGCCTCGGCGACGGCAAGGTCGAGATCAAGAACCGGCGATCGGGCCAGCGCGAACTGGTCGGCCTCGACGAAGCGATCGCGCGACTCGGCGGCGTCGCGTGAGCGGCTTCGGCGAGCGCGCGGCCCGCTCCATTCGCGCGGCGCAGCGCGGCGGCGAAGTCGGGCGGGCATGACCGACGCCGCGCTCGATCCGGCCTCGGCGGTCAGGGCGCCGCGGCCGTTCTCCGCCTTCGAATGGATGGTCGCGGCGCGCTACCTGCGCGCGCGCCGGGCGCAGGGCTCGATCTCGGTGATCGCCGGATTCTCGTTCGCCGGCATCGTGCTCGGCGTGGCGGCGCTGATCGTGGTGATGTCGGTCATGAACGGGTTCCGGCACGACCTTCTCGACAAGATGATCGGGGTCAACGGCCACATCTTCCTGCAGGGGGCGGAGACGCCGCTGACCGATTACGAAGCCGTGACGGCCCGGGTCGCCAAGGTTCCCGGCGTGCGTTTCGCGCTGCCGCTCGTGGAAGGCCAGGCGCTCGCCTCCTCGCCCTATGGTTCGACCTTCTCGCTCGTGCGCGGCGTTCGCGAGGCCGATCTGAGGCGGCTGCCCGGGATCGGCGCCAACATCAGGCAGGGATCGCTCGACGGCTTCGACGTCGGGCAGGGCGCCGCCATCGGCGCAGGCGTCGCCGAAAGGCTCAGCCTGCGCGTCGGCGACAAGCTCACGCTGCTCGCGCCGGGCGGCGCGCAGACGCCGTTCGGCGTCACCCCGCGCCGGAAGGCCTACACGGTCGCCGCGATCTTCCGGGTCGGCATGTCGATCTACGACAACGCCTACATATTCCTGCCTTTGGCCGAGGCGCAGGCCTATTTCAATCTCGACGGCCAGGCCAATGTCATCGAGGTCTTCGTCGACGACGCCGACCACATGGACGGCATGCGCGAGCGGATCGAGCCGGCCCTGCAGCGCCCGATGATCGCGGTCGACTGGCGCGAGCGCGACAAGACGTTCTTCGACGCGCTGACGGTCGAGCGCGACGTGATGTTCGCCATCCTCACCCTGATCGTGCTCGTCGCCGCGCTCAACATCGTCTCCGGCCTCATCATGCTGGTCCAGGACAAGGCGCATGACGTCGCCGTGCTGCGCACGATGGGCGCGACCCGGGGCGCCGTGATGCGCATCTTCCTCATCACCGGCGCGACGATCGGCGTCGTCGGCACGACCGCCGGCCTCGTCCTCGGCGTGGTCGTCGCGCACAATGTCGACGCGATCCGGCTCGGCCTCAACTGGCTGTTCGGCGTCAGCCTGTTTCCGTCGGACCTCTATTTTCTCTCGCAACTGCCGTCGCGGGTCGAGAACGGCGACGTGGCCGCGGTCGTCGCGATGACGCTGTTCCTGTCGCTCTCGGCGACCATCTATCCGTCGTGGCGCGCCGCCCGGCTCGATCCCGTGGAAGCGCTGCGCTATGAATGAGCCGGAGACGCCCGCGCTGTGGCTGCATCAGGTCGAGCGGCGCTTCGGCCGCGGCGAGGCGACGATCGAGGTCCTGCGCGGCGCCGATCTGGCGCTCTGGGCGGGCCAGTCCGTCGCGCTGATCGCGCCGTCCGGCGCCGGCAAGTCGACCCTGCTGCACCTCGCCGGGCTGCTCGAATCGCCGGACGCGGGCGAGGTCTATATCGGTGGCGCGCCGACGGCGGCGATGTCGGACGACGCGCGCACGGCGCTGCGCCGCAACGAGATCGGCTTCATCTATCAATTCCACCACCTGCTGCCTGAATTCTCGGCCGCCGAGAATCTGATCCTGCCCCAGATGATCCACGGACTTTCGCGCGCCAGGGCGGCGCGGCGCGCCAGCGAACTGCTCGCCTATCTCGGGCTCGGCGCGCGCGAAGACCACCGGCCGGCCGAATTGTCCGGCGGCGAACAGCAGAGGGTCGCGATCGCGCGCGCCGTCGCCAACAATCCGCGCCTCCTGCTGGCGGACGAGCCGACAGGCAATCTCGATCCGAAGACGGCGGACCATGCGTTCGGCACGCTGACGGCGCTGGTCAAGGCGAGCGGCCTCGCCGCCCTCATCGCGACCCACAACCTCGACCTCGCCGCGCGCATGGACCGGCGCGTGACTCTCCACGACGGCCTGGTGGTCGAACTGGCGTGACCCGCCGCGCGCCCGGCTCCGGCGGGCCGGCTCAGAGGGTGGAATTCTCGCTGAAGCCATCCACCGGCAGGGGCCGGTTGAATTCGACGGCTATGCCGCCTTCGAAATGCCGGACGACCTGAGCGGGCGTCTTGCCGACGGTGACCGGCGAACCGATCGGCGGCTTGGCGGTGACGAGCAGCGCGGCCCCCGAGATGGAAATGTCGACGAGCTTGGCCAGATGCTCCTGGCCGTTCGGGAGCTTCAGGGTGCTGTGCGAAATCCGCGGCGGGATGCGCTCGTGCCGGCGATCCTCGGCCATGCCGAGCGCCTGTCGATTCGCGAGCCAGGTCAGCTGATCGGCGAGCTTCTCCCGCTTGATGACGGGCAGCTTCATCTGGATCGCAAAACCCTCGTCGAGATGACGGGCAATGGTGCCCTCGACGCGGCCTATCTGGTTGAGATAGGCGATGACCCGCTCGCCGACGCCCCCTCGGGCCATTCCGGCGAGCGCGACGCCGCCGGGCGATATGTCGATCGTCTGGCAGGGATACTCGCGTCGGTCTTCGAGCATGTAGCGCCCCGGCAGGACCACTTTGACGCGCTGGTGCCGGCGGCGCTCCTGAAATCTGGCCTCTATCAAAGGCATCGCGCTGGAATTCACTTGCGAACCTTCCTGAACCGGCTGGATGTTCCCGCCTCATCGACTTGTGCAGGGACAACATATTGTCGGGTGGGTTAAGGTCGGATTACCATAAGTCGGTTTCCCGCTGATTCAGCCGAGATCGGCGGCGCCCGGGACGACGAAGAGATGCCCGCGCCGGGCGAGGGCGGGCGGGCGGCCGAAACCGACCGCGCCGGGCGCCCCGTCGCCCGCCGTCGCGCGCGGTTCT
Organism: Roseiarcus sp.; assembly: GCA_050013915.1. GTDB lineage: Bacteria > Pseudomonadota > Alphaproteobacteria > Rhizobiales > Beijerinckiaceae > Roseiarcus. The sequence continues at coordinate 35,690 of JBEKEI010000019.1, read as the reverse complement.
CGGCTCGGCGGCTCGCCTGGCTCGATGATTCGCAACGACAGCAGACTCAAGGCGGCGGCCGGCAGCAGGCCGAACCAGCTCGGCAGCGACGCAGGCGAGATGGCGCCGAGCGCGCGGGCGTGGGTGGCGCCGCGATGGCGCAGCGGCAGCAGCAGGAGTTCGAGGTCCATCGGCTCGCCGCCCTCGCGCCGGCTGGAAGCGCCTGCCACGACCGCGACCGCCTCGTCGGCGACGCAGGCGAGCACGGCGGCGATCTCGAGCTGGTCGGGCTTCCGCCAGAGGTCGACGAACGCGGCGCCCTTCAGTTCGCGATCAAACAGCAGATTGGTCCGGGTTCCCGCGATGCGGATCGGGTAGCCGCGCGATTCGTCGAGTTCGAGAATGAAGGTGTCGGCCAGAACCCCGCGGATCGCGGCCGGATCGATCTCCGCGCGCTCGGGCGCGCTGCGCGCCCCCCGCAGGCCGCTCCAATAGGCATGCAATTCCTGACTCGCCGCGAGCTTCACAAGTCCCTCTCATCCCCCGCCGAGGCGCGCTGTCCCGATATGGCGCATGTTGCGAGCGCGGCGACGGCCATGGCGCTGCCCCAGCAGGACGGGCGCCAGACGGCTCGGCTGCGGCGCGCACTGCCCGCCGCGCGGGCCGCTTGGGGGCGCCGGCCCCCGAAATTAACAATAGGCTAAGGAACTCGTTGCGGGCCGCCGGGCGATGGGCGATAGTCTCGTCATTGAAGACGAAGCGCTCGATCCCTCATCTGCTGCGCTGACGGGGCGCGCTACGTCGGTTGGTCGTCTCGCCGGTTGCTGCCCGGCTGGGTCGGTCGACTTCGAGACGCTCCGGCAACGGTCTAGCTGCGGACCGGCGGAGCGGTCTCTCGACAGGATTGGGGAGAGCCCTTGCTCCGGGCTCTCCCTTTCCTTTGTCCAGCTACCTCCTTGCGTCCTCTCGCCTGCGGGCTTTCGACCGCGGCGCGCGTCCCGGCTCGATTTCGCGCGCCATCGAACGCCGTGCTATCGCATCGTCCCATTCCAGCAAGCAGGGTCTCCGATGCCGCCTGACGATCCGCCGCCCCGGAAGCCGATCGCGGCGCGTGCGGGCAGGGAGCCGATTTTCGACGCCCCGCGCGTCGTGATCGCCGTGGTTGCGGCGCTGGTCGTCGTCCACGCGATCGTCGCCCTCGGATCCGCCGAGACGCAGGACCTGGTCGTCGGCGACTTCGCCTTCATTCCGGGCCGGCTCACGCTCGCGCTCTGGCCGGACCGTCTCGCCGATCTGCTCGCGCGCGCGAACGTCGATCCCGAGGCCCTGCGCCAGGCGCGAATGATCCGCGAGTTTCCGGCGCTCCGCGGCGGCGCGATGCCGTGGACCTTGTTGACCTACGCGTTCCTGCACGGGTCCTGGAGTCACGTCGGCCTGAACGCGATCTGGATCGTCGCGTTCGGCCCGCCGGTCGCCAGGCGCATCGGCGCCTGGCGGTTTCTCGCCCTGTTCGTGGCGACGGCCGTCGCGGGCGCGCTGGCCCATTGGGCGTTCTCGATGATGGATTTCACGCCGCTCATCGGCGCTTCGGCGGCCGATTCGGGACTGATGGCGGCGGCCGCGCGGTTCGTCTTCGAGCCTGGCGGCCCGTTGGGCGGTCCGGGCGGCTATTCGCGCGCGGCCGCGCGTCCCGACTATGAGGTTCCCGCGCCGCCGCTGCGCCAGCTGCTCGGCGAGCGGCGCGTCGTGATCTTCCTCGCGATCTGGCTGGCGACCAATTTTCTCTTCGGCGCCGGGGCGGAGCGATTCGGCCTCTCCGACGCGCCGGTCGCTTGGATCGCGCATGTCGGCGGCTTCGCCGCGGGACTGTTGCTGTTTCCGCTGTTCGACCGACGATCCCCGCCCGTCACGCATTGACCGCGGCGACCGTCTCGGCTTTCGCACCCTTGTCCGGGGGCGGCAGCGATTCGGGCAGGCGCACCAGCAACGAGATCAGCGCGCGGTCGTTCAATATGGCCATCCGCTCCTTGGGCTTGAGCCAGCCGACGACTTCCTCCAGCGACTTGGCGTCGTTGAGCTTGGCTGTCGCGACGGCCTCCTCGACATCGACCTCGCCGCGCCGGCGCCGGCCGGCCGAGGGCAGGAAGAATTCATGCTGCGCGCGAAACACGGGGTCGCCGTGGACGGCGCGCAGGCCGTCGTCGCCATCGCGGCCGGTTCTGGCGAGTTCCATCGAGAGTTCGTTGGACCGAAGCACGATCGCGGGCGGCGAGGTCTCCTCCGGCGTGATCAGCAGACCGAGGCGCCGGAGCGCGACGCCGATCCACAACTGGCCGCTCGCCCAGGACAGGGGAATGGCGAGGATGAGGCCGGCGATCGTCGGCGACATCCAGGCCACCAGGGACGGTGAGATCAGCATGCCCGCGAACAGGGTCAGGACGCCGAGCGCAACATGGGCGCGATGCCGGCGGACGATGCTGCTCAGCGGGATCGATCCGTCGTCGCGCCGCTGCGGATTCCAGCCGGTGTCCCGACCCGAGAGGATCTGCACCACCGAGCCCGACTGGATCAGCATCATGATCGGCGCCAGCAGCGCCGACATGACGGTCTCCAGGATCGCCGAGCCGATCAGCCGCACGGCGCCGCCGCAGCCTCGGCGCGTGTCGGTCTGGATCAGCGCCGCGATCAGGCCGAAGAATTTGGGCGCGAGCAGCACGCCCATGGTCAGTTCGAACAATTGCAGCGCGCGTACGGCGTCGAAGCGCGGCCATGCCGGGAACAGCGAGAATTCGGCCGTGAAATATTCCGGTCGGATGTAGCTCGTCTGCAGCACCAGCGCGATGCCGACGAGCAGCTGCGCCATCCACAGCGGCGAGGCGAGATAGCCCATGATGCCGTTGGCGAAATGCTGGCGCGAAGCCAGCGTCAGTCCCTTCGTCGACAGGATCCGGATATGCTGCAGATTGCCTTGGCACCAGCGCCGGTCGCGCGCCGCCAGATCGATCAGCGAGGGCGGGCTCTCCTCGTAGGATCCGCCGAGCGTCGGCAGCATGTAGACGGCGTAGCCGGCGCGCCGGATCAGCGCCGCCTCGACGAAATCATGGCTGAGGACGTGGCCGCCGAACGGCGGGCGGCCACGCAGATTGGGCAGCCCGCAATGGGCGGCGAAGGCGCTCGTCCGGATGATCGCGTTGTGGCCCCAGTAATTGCCGTCGCGCCCCATCCAGGCGCTCAGGCCCGCCGCGACGATCGGCCCGGCGATGCGCGCGGCGAACTGCTGGACGCGCGCGAACAGGGTGTTGCGGTTGATGATGAGCGGCAGCGTCTGGATGATGCCGGCGTCCGGATCGGCCTCGATCGCGACCGCGAGCCGGACGATGGCGTCTCCGGTCATCAGGCTGTCCGCGTCGAGCACCACCATATGGTCGTAGGCGCCCCCCCAGCGGCTGACGAAATCGGCGACATTCCCGGCCTTGCGGCTCGTGTTCTTGCGTCGGTGGCGATAGTAGAGCCGCTCGCAGGGAAGGCGCTCGCGCATGGCGAGCAGCGCGCGTTCCTCCGCGATCCAGATGTCGGGATCGGTCGTGTCCGAAAGGAAGAAATAGTCGAAGGCGTCGCCGAGGCCGGTCGCCCCGACGTCCTCGCAGATCGACTGGACCGCGGCGAACACCCGCGCCGGCGCCTCGTTGTAGATCGGCATGACGACCGCGGTCTTCTTGGCGAGGGTCTTCGGCAGCGGGCCCGCCGCGGGCGCGCGCAACAGCAGCCAGAGAAAGCCGACGACGCTGGAGGTGAAGGCGACCGCGATCCACGAGAAGTTGGCGACGAACAGGACGACCAGCACCCATTCCAGCAGTGTGATGACGCCGACCTCGACGACCCGGTAGATCTGATAGGCGCCGTACAGCGTGAGCGCCAGAGCGCCGCCGAACACGAACAGGCGCGCCGCCCAGGGCGTATAGGCGAGCGACGGCGCCGCCCAGACGCGCCGCTCCTTGCGGGTGAAGCGCGTCAGCGACTGCACGGGCATCGCCAGCGGCGCTTCGGGCGGCATCGAGGGCAGGGGCTGGGCGGGCGGCGCGGTCACGCTGTCCATCGATAGAGCCATGTTTCGCCGGCCGGCTGGCCCGCCGACTCGAGGACGAGCCGCAACTCGGAATAGGCCTCGGATGCGGGCTCCAGATCGAACGCGACGCGCATGCTCTTGCGCTCGGCCGAGACCAGGGATCGGGTCCAGACGATCTGGCCGGGATGAGCGATCACGGCGGCCTTGATGTCCGCTGTCTGCGCGGGATCGCCGAAGACTTCGCCGACGTATTCGACGACGAAGCGCACGTTCTTGCCGATCTTGCCCGTCCGCACGCCCGCGCAGGTCGCGAGCGTCGGCCGCGCCGGCGGCGTCCAGCACCAGAACTGGCGATAGGCGAAGGACTGCGTCGCGCCTTCCGACATGCCCGCCTTGGGGCGCCACTGGGCGATGATGTTGCCGTTGTTCTCCGACTCGGTGGGGATTTCAAGCAATTGCACCTGGCCGTCGCCCCAGTCGCCGATCGGCTCGATCCAGAGCGAGGGCCGCAGCTCCCAACGTTGATCGTCGTCCTGGAAGTTGGCGAACGCGCGGTTGCGCTGGAGCAGTCCGAAGCCGCGCAGATTCTGGTCGGTGAACGCCGAGATCTGCAGGGTCTCGCGGTTGGCGACCGGACGCCAGATCCACTCCCCCTTGCCGGTCAGCATCTGCAGCCCGTTGATCTCGTAGACATTGGGGCGGACGTCGGGGGTCTTCGGCCGGAACAGGTCGCCGAACAGATAGATCCCGGTCATCGCGCCAACGCCGATATGGTCGACCGCCACGCGCGCGAAAATCGTCGATTCCGTGTCGATGATCGTCGCCTCGCCGGGGCGCAGGGTGAAGCGGAAGGCCCCGGTCACGCTCGCCGAATCGAGCAGCGCGTGGATGATCAACGTATTGGCCGCGAGCGTCGGCTTCTCGATCCAGAACGCGCGGAACAGCGGGAATTCCTCGCCGTCGGGATCGCCGGTGCGGATCGACAGTCCGCGCGCTGTCACGCCCATCGTCTGGCCGCGCGCCTTGGCGCGAAAGAAGCTCGCGCCCTGATAGATCGCCACCTCCTGGAAGCCGCGCCCTTCGACCGCGGTGAGGACCCTGAAGCCGGAATAGCCGATGTCGGGCAGGTCGGCGGGCGGCTGCAGCTTGCCGAAGTCGAACGCGCCCGGGTCGTAGGCGAGCCGGCGCGCCACGCCGTTTTCGACGATGGCGATGTCGACGGGCGTCGAGAAGATGAAACCGCGATGCAGCGGCTCCAGCGCGAACCCGACGTTGTCGGCGCTCCACAATGCCGAGTCGGGTCTGGAGCGGATCGCGACATATTGATCGTAGCTCAGGTTGGCGAAGGGGTCGGGCAGCGCGTTCTTAGGAGCCTTGAACGGCGACCTGGCGAGTTGGCGCGCCATTTCGACGACGTTTTCGGCGGCGAACGGGGCCGGCGGCCCGAGCGAGGGAATCGCTGCCGCCGCGACGCCGACGAAGCCCGCCAGCTTCGAGCCCGCGCCCGCCACGGCCCCGGCGAAGGCGAGTTTGAGAAATTCGCGACGCCGGCGGATCGACTTGTCGTTCTTCATGTTGGCCAGCCCCGCCGCGACTCCCGGACCGGGTCCGGGCCGCCTGACGCATTCTTCCTCTGAAACCTCGTTACGACAGGCACTTGACGGTGGATCCGGCATCATCTGCAGCGTGGCGGACCGGCAAACGGCAGCCTTCTATATCGCATTATTGCAGTGCGGCGAGACGCTTTTTAGAGCATCGATCTGGACTTTTTCGCGCCGCTGCGGCTAAGCCGAGTCCAACGCCCCGTACGGAGAATGGTTCGCCGGGGCGAAGCGCGAACCGCCCGGGGAAAAGCGATGACCGATTCTGACCCGCGCCGGCGCCTCGCCGTCGTCCTGGCTGCCGGCGAGGGCGTGCGGATGAAGTCGGCGCGGCCCAAGGCGCTGCACGAAATCGCCGGCCGCTCGATGCTGGCCCATGCGCTGGGCGCGGCGATTGCGGCGGGAGCGGACGATCTGGCCGTGGTCGTCGGCCCCGACCGCGAGGACGTCGCCGCCGAGGCGCGCCGCGCGGCTCCCGACGTCGCTGTCTTCGTCCAGGCAGAGCGCCGGGGCACCGCCCACGCGGCGCTCGCCGCGCGCGCGGCGCTCGCGCGCGGCCATGACGAAATCCTGATCGCCTATGCCGACATTCCGCTCGTGCGGCCTGAGACGCTGGCGGGCCTGTTCGCTGGCCTCGAGGACGGCGTCGCGGTCGTTGCGCTCGGCTTCCGCGCCCGCGATCCAGCCGGCTACGGGCGCCTCGTCGAGCGGGACGGGCGGCTGGTCGCGATCGTCGAGCATAGGGACGCCGACGTGGCGACCCGCGCGCTCGCGCTGTGCAACGCCGGGCCGATCGCGATTTCGGGTCGCGAGGCGCTCGGCCTGCTGGAGGCGATCGGCGCCGACAATTCCGCGCACGAATACTACCTCACCGACGTCGTCGCGGCAGCCGTCGCCCGCGGCCTCGCCGCCGCGACGCGGCTCGCGTCCGAGGACGAGGTCATGGGCGTCAACGACCGCGTCCAGCTCGCCGCCGCCGAAGCGGTCATGCAGCAGCGGCTGCGGCTGCGCGCGATGCGCGAGGGCGCGACGCTGATCGCGCCCGAGACGGTATTCTTGCGCCACGACACCCGGCTCGGCCGCGACGTGATCGTGGAGCCGCATGTGGTGTTCGGCGACGGCGTGACGGTCGCCGACGGCGCGGTGATCCACGCCTTCTCGCACCTGGAAGGAGCGACGATCGCCAGGGACGCTTCGGTAGGCCCCTATGCGCGGCTGCGGCCCGGCGCCACGATCGGCGAATCGGCCAAGGTCGGCAATTTCGTCGAAATCAAGAATGCGGCGATCGATGCGGGCGCCAAGGTCAGCCACCTCAGCTACATCGGCGACGCGCGGGTCGGCGCGGGCGCCAATGTCGGCGCCGGGACGATCACCTGCAATTATGACGGCTTTTCGAAATTTCGCACCGAAATCGGCGAAGGCGCCTTTATCGGCTCCAATTCGGCGCTGGTTGCGCCGGTGTCGATCGGGGCCGGGGCGTTCGTCGGCTCGGGCTCGGTCGTGACCCGGGACGTCGCGCCCGACGCGCTCGCCCTCGGCCGCGGCCGACAGGTCGAAAAGCCCGGCTGGGCGAAGGCGTTCCGCGCGCGCCAGAAGCCGAAGCGCGCCGGCGGCTGAGGCCGGACGTCGCTAAGCCGCCGCGCGGAACACATAGGTCTGCGCGGCGATGAAGCTGATGATCGGCGCCAGGGCGCAGGTGGCCAGCACGGCGAAATAGGGGGAGGGCCCGAAGAGGCGCGCGAACAGGACCGGCATCGCGGCGGCGACGGCGAGCCCGGCGAGCGTGGCGACGACGAAGCGGGGGAATTCGACGCGATGGGCGGCAGGCGAGCCGAACGTGAAGCGCTTGTGGCCGAAATAGGACCAGCAGGCGCACAGCGAATAGGCGATCAGCGAGGCCCAGAGCGTGGCGAGGCCGAACCAGGCGAGGGCGCCCGCGATGACCGCATAGCCGACGGTCGCGCCGCCCCCGACGGTCGCGAAGGTCGCGAGGCGGCGCAAGGGGGGCAGGGCGGTCACGCCCGCGCGCAGGCGAGATATTGCGCGCCGAGCGGCGCGCCCGCGAGCAGGCGCTCGAGCCGCCGGGCCAGCCGCATCCTGGTCGGCAGCAGCAGGAAGAAGCGGGTCGAAACGTCCTTCCCGCCGGCCTCGCGCAGCAGCGCCTCGGTCCGCCCCGCGCGCAGCAGCACCGCATCCTCGTCGAACGGACAGCGGAACACGGCGAGCCGCGTCAGCGGGTTCAAAGGATTGTGCTCGATGACGCAGACCAGTCCGCCCGGCCGGGTGACGCGGGTCATGTCGGCGACGAAAGCCTTCCACTCGGCGGGCGGCACGTGGTGCAGCGTGCAGACCGCGAGCGTCACGTCATAGCCCGAACCTTCGAGCGGGGCGCCGGGCGCGCCGACGGCATAGGCGTTGTTCGGACAGCGCTGCCGCGCCTCGGCGACGCAGGGCGCCGAAACGTCGACGCCGTGGATTTCGTCGAACAGGCCGGCGAGATAGGGATGCAGCGTGCCGACCCCGCAGCCGATGTCGAGCAGGCGCGGCGCATGAGCGACGCCGAGCCGTTCGCGCATCACGGCGCCGAGCAGATCCGCCTTGGCCTGCATGAAGAAATCGTGCGGCAGGCCGGAAAAGCCGATCGAGGATTGCACCACCGCGCGGTAATTGGCGTCATAGGCGTCGAAAAGCTGGCTCAAGGCGCACTCCGGGGCAGGGAACCGGGCTCGGGTGTAGCCGGAAATGGTTACGTCGGAGCTAAGGGCGCGGGGCGCCGGGCCCGCGACGGCGACCGTCCCGGCCGCCTCTTCTGCTCCCTCGCGCACGCTGCGCCTGCGGTCCGATTTGCCAACGCCCATGGGTCTCGGCCACCATCGGCCGATGCGCATGATCGACCAGCTCGCCGTCTCCGGCTACCGCTCTTTGCGCGACGTGACGCTCCAACTCGGCGCGCTGAACGTCGTCACCGGCGCCAACGGCGCGGGCAAGTCGAGCCTCTATCGCGCGCTGCGGCTGCTCGCCGACATCGCCCAGGGGCGCATCATTCCCTCGCTCGCGCTCGAGGGCGGGCTCGGGTCGGTCCTGTGGGCGGGGCCGGAGGCGTTTTCACGCGGCATGAAGGAGGGCGTCCAGCCGATCGAGGGCTTGCGGCGCAAGGCGCCGATCAGTCTGAGGCTCGGCTTTTCCGGCGAGGTGTTCGGCTATGCGATCGATCTCGGCCTGCCCGTCCCCGTCCCCCCGCGCTCGCGCTTCTTGCGCGACCCGGAAATCAAGCGCGAGAGCCTGTGGGCGGGCGGGACGCTTGCTCGGGGCAACGTCTTGGCCGAGCGCGCGGGCCCTTCGGTGCGTATCCGCGACGCCGACGGCGTCTGGCGCCAGGGGATGACCGACCTCGCAGCCTTCGACAGCATGGTGACCCACTGCGCCGATCCGCGCGAGGCGGGCGAATTGCTGGCGCTGCGCGAGCGCCTGCGCGCCTGGCGGTTCTACGACTATTTCCGCACCGACCCCGACGCGCCGGCGCGCCGGCCGCAGATCGGCACCCGCACGTCGGCGCTCGCCGGCGACGGCGCCGATCTCGCCGCCGCGATCGCGACGATCCAGGATATCGGCGCTGCCGACGAACTCGACGAGGCGATCGCCGACGCCTTTCCCGGCGCCAGTCTCGACGTCGGCGGCGCCGACGCGCGGTTCGAGCTCGCCTTCGCGCAGCACGGCCTGCTGCGGCCGCTGAGCGTCGCGGAACTCTCGGACGGCACGCTGCGCTACCTCCTGCTGACCGCCGCGCTGCTTTCGCCGCGCCCGCCCGACCTGATGATCCTCAACGAGCCCGAGACGAGCCTGCACCCGGACCTGCTCGCCCCGCTCGCGCGCCTGATCGCGCGCGCCTCGGCGCGCTCGCAAGTGATCGTGGTGTCGCACGCGCGGGCGCTCGCCGAGGGGCTGCGCGCGGAGGGCGCGCGCGAGATTGCGCTTGGCAAGCGCCTCGGCGAGACGGTAGTCGAGGCGGACGAGAAGGATGAGGCGGCGGAGTGGAAGTGGCCAGCGCGCTAAGGGGCCCTCGGCGGATCGCCAGCTCTCCGGCTTTTTGGGCAAGGTCGGCGCGAGGGGCCTCGCGCACGCATCCATGCGATACGGTCATCAGTGGCTTCGGGCCAGCTCCAGAGGAACGCGCTCCTCGACATTCGCGAGCGAAAGCAGGGCGTTGCGCCTTCAGCGGGAATGGACATGGTCACGCGCAGGCGTCGCGGGCGGGCGCGACGCCGTCCGCGCTCAGCAGCAACCGCCTGCGATCGCGCCGAGCGGGAACGGCCCGCAGCGATAGCCATAGGGGTAGCCGTAGCCATAGCCATAGTACGGGCAGCCATAGCCGACGAACCCGCCATAGCCGCCATAATAGCCGCCGCCATGCCAGCGGCCGCCGCGGAACCCGCCGCCGTGGAAGGCCCCGGCGCCGTGGAAACCGCCGCCGTGAAAACCGCCGCCATTGCGGATGGCGGCGTCGGCGGACGAGACGACCGGCCCCGCTAAGGCGAGCCCGGCGGCGAAAGCCGCGACCGCGGCCGTCCTGGCAATCGATGCGAACGACATATCTGGATGCTCCTGAGAACGGCGGATTTTCGCGGGCCCGCAGCGATGGGGCCCCGCGCGCGTCCTTGTCGGAGTGTAATCCCGGGGAAGCCGAAGCGTTGCGCGACCGCCCATGAACAATTGTTTAGGATCTCCTCAGGCCTGCGCGGGAACGCGCCGCCGCGGCCGCTCTTGCTGCAGACTGCGGCGTTTGAGCCGCGGCAATCGCTTCGGCGCGCCGGGGCAGGGCGCGACGTGCTATATTGGCGGACGGGAATAGGTCGACGAACAGGTCTCTCATGAAGCTCACCATCATCGTCGCCGCGGTCCTGACGATCCTCGTGCTGGGGGTCGGCGGCGCCTTGACGACGGTCGGCCCGTGGTATCGGGCGCTGCGCAAGCCGACATGGAACCCGCCGGACTGGGTCTTCGGTCCCGCCTGGACGGTGATCCTCGGCCTCGCCGCCTGGGCGGGCGTGCTCGCCTGGACGCAGGCGCCGGACGGCGCGGCGCGGCTGACGATCGGCCTGCTCTATGGCGTCAACATCGTCCTGCACATGCTGTGGAGCCCGCTGTTCTTCAACCTGCGCCGACCCGACTGGGCGCTGGTCGAAGTGCCGTTCCTCTGGTTGTCGATCGTCGGGCTGATCGTCGGGGTCACCACCTATGCGGGCTCGGCGGGCTGGCTGCTGGCGCCCTACCTTCTGTGGGTCGCCTTCGCCGCCTGGCTCAACTTCGTGATCGTCCGGATGAACCCGCCATTCGGCGCGCGCACGCAGGCAGCCACGCTCGACGATGCGGGGCGGTGAGCGCGCGGGCGGCGCGCCGCTGGCCCGGCCTCCCGGATTGCGACATTTCGCTCACCCAAAGTGACTTGAGCGGCGGCGCTCGGCTGGTCTAACCCTTGCTGCGGATTTGACCCGGACTCCTGAGGATTGACCCATGTGCGGCATCGTCGGCATTCTCGGCAATGGGCCGGTCGCGGGCCAGATCGTCGAGGCGCTGAAGCGGCTCGAATATCGCGGCTACGATTCGGCGGGGGTGGCGACGCTGGAGGGCGGGCGGCTGACCCGGCGGCGCGCCGAGGGCAAGCTGCGCAACCTGGAGGCGCGGCTCGCCGCCGCGCCGCTGGAGGGCGCGATTGGCATCGGCCACACCCGCTGGGCGACCCACGGCCGGCCGACCGAGGCCAACGCCCATCCGCACGCGAGCGGGCGTCTGGCGGTCGTCCACAACGGAATCATCGAAAATTTCAAAGCTTTGCGCGAAGAACTGATTGCCAGGGGCCACAGGCTGGAGACGGAGACCGACAGCGAGGTCGCCGCCTTCCTCGTCACCGACGAAATGGCCGCTGGCAAGAGCCCGGCGGCGGCGGTCGCGGCGGCGCTGCCGCGGATGCGGGGCGCCTATGCGCTCGCCTATCTGTTCGAGGGCTGCGAAAACCTGTTGATCGGCGCCCGCCGGGGCGCGCCGCTGGCGGTCGGCTACGGCGAGGGGACGATGTATCTGGGATCGGACGCGCTCGCGCTCGCGCCGTTCACCGACCGGATCGCCTATCTCGAGGAGGGCGACTGGGTCGTCCTGACGCGCCAGGGCGCGACCTTCCACGACGCCGCCGGCAAGATCGTGACCCGCCGGATGGTGCGCAGCCGGGCCGGCGGCCTGCTGATCGAGAAGGGCAATTACCGCCACTTCATGGCCAAGGAGATCCACGAGCAGCCCGAGGTCGTCGGCCATACGCTCGCCCATTATGTCGACATGGGCGCGCAGCGCGCGCGGCTGTTCGCCTGGCCGGTCGATCCGGCCGAACTTTCGCGCATCACGATCTGCGCCTGCGGCACCGCCTATATGGCCGGGCTGATCGGCAAATACTGGATCGAGCGCTTCGCGCGCCTGCCGGTCGAGATCGACGTCGCCTCGGAATATCGCTACCGCGAGGCGCCGGTCGATCCCGCCGGGGTGACCCTGGTCATCTCGCAGTCTGGCGAGACCGCCGACACGCTCGCCTCGCTGCGCTACGCCAAGGACAACGGCAGCGCGATCGTCGGCATCGTCAATGTCGCGGAATCCAGCATCGCCCGGCTCAGCGACAGCCTCGCGCCGACGCTCGCCGGCCCCGAGATCGGGGTCGCCTCGACCAAGGCTTTCACCTGCCAGCTCGCCGTGTTGGCCGCGCTCGCGGTCAATCTGGCGCGTGCGCGCGGCACGCTCGACGAGGACGAGGAGACGGCGCTGATCGCCGAACTGATCGCCGCGCCGGGCCTGATCGCCGAAGTCCTGAGGCTCGAGCCGGCGATCGAGACGATCGCCCATTCGCTCGCCCGCGCGCGCGACGCCCTCTATCTCGGGCGCGGCACGTCCTACCCGCTCGCGCTCGAGGGCGCGCTGAAGCTCAAGGAGCTCTCCTACATCCACGCCGAGGGCTATGCGGCGGGCGAGCTCAAGCACGGGCCGATCGCGCTGATCGACGAGGCGATGCCGGTGATCGTGATCGCGCCGCGCGACGCGGTGTTCGAGAAGACTGTCTCGAACATGCAGGAGGTCGCCGCGCGCGGCGGCCGAATCATCCTGATCGGCGACGCCTCCGCCGCGGACGAGGCGGGCGTGGCGCTCGCCCATTTCCTGCCGATGCCGGAAACAGGCCGGCATTTCGCGCCGATCGTCTACGCCGCGATCGTGCAGATGCTCGCCTACCACACCGCGGTCATCATGGGGAAGGACGCCGACCAGCCGCGCAATCTCGCCAAATCGGTGACGGTGGAATAGCGATCGGCGCGGCCTGGTCAGCCGCGCGATCCACGCGGCCGCGGCGACCGGTGGTTCGCGAGCGTCGGCGATCCCGCGGGGATGATGGGCGGCCATGAACGAACAAAGAACGCCGGTCGCGCTCGCGCCGCCGCCCGGATCACATGAGGCGGGCGATCAGCATGCAGACCAGGATTCCGCCGAGCGCGCCGACGGCGAACAGCAGGCGGATGGTCATCGCCCATTGGCGGGCGTTCTCGGCGGCGTCGGGCGACTTTTTCATCGGGCGCATCCTACACGGATCGTCGGCCCCGGATCAAATCGGCCGCTGGCCACCTTGACCCGGCGCGACGGCGAGCCCCGCCGAGGCGGCCCGAACCTGGAGCGAACCGCAAAAACGGCCGCCGACCGTCATGGCGCCGGATGGTCTTGACGATCGCGGCGCCGGCTTGACTCGGCGCGGGGCGGCGTCCATTTCGCAGGGATATGAGATCGCCATGACCCCAGCGCCGCCGTCCATCCCGATCGCGAGCGAGCCGACCGTTGCGCCCGGCCGCGGCTTCGGCTACCGCCTGCGCGCGTGGTTCTTCACCGGCCTGGTGATCTTCGGCCCGGTGGCGGTCACCGTCTACATCGCCTGGTGGCTCATCGACACCGTCGACAATTGGGTCAAGCCGCTGGTGCCGGCGCGCTACTGGCCCGATTCCTACCTGCCGTTCCACGTCCCCGGTTTCGGCGTCGTCATCGCGGTCGTCGGGCTGACCTTGCTCGGCTTCCTCGCCGCCAACATAGCCGGGCGGACGCTGGTCAGCGTCGGCGAAGCGCTACTCGACCGCACCCCGGTCGTGCGCGGCATCTACAAGAGCGTCAAGCAGATTTTCGAGACCGTGTTCAGCCGGAGCGGCACGCAGTTTCGCAAGGTCGGGCTGGTCGAATTCCCGGTCAAGGGGTCGTGGTCGATCGTGTTCATCACCGCCGATCCCGCGGCCGCGGTCGCCGGCGTGCTGCCGCCGGGCGAGATGACCTCCGTGTTTTTGCCCTGCACGCCCAACCCGACAACCGGTTTCTACTTCTTCATCCCCATCCGCGACGTGATCGAACTGCCGATGACGCCCGAGGACGCGGTCAAGCTGATCGTATCGGCTGGCGTCGTGCAGCCGGAGGGCCAGGCGGCGCTCGCCGCAATGGCGCGCGCGGCGCGGCTAGAGGGAATCGGCGACGCCGCGGAGTGAACCGCTGCGCGCCGGGAGCGCGGGCGTCGCGCCCGCTCCTTCCCGGGACGGCGGGGCGGTCGCGGTGCGAGGGAGCGTTCATGTCGGTTTGCAAGCTTGCGCCCGAAGCCACGACCGCGCCGCTGCTCGCCGGCGCGGATTTCGCCGACGCTTATCGGCTCGAAGTCGAGAGTCCGCCGTTCGACGCGGCGGATGCGGCGCGGCGGATCTTCGCGCGCACGCCGCGCTGGGTCAGCGCGTTGCTCGCGTTGCGCGACCGGCTCGTCGGCCTCGTCGGCCTGAGGCGCACCGACGAAGCGCACCCGGACGCGGGCCCCCGCATCGGCTTCTTTCCCGTCGTGAGCCAGACGCCCGAGCGCGTCGTGATGGGCTTCGACGACTGGCATCTGGATTTTCGCGTCGTCGTCGACGTGCGCGACCTCGGCGCCGCGCGCCGCCAGGTGACGGCGACGACGCTGGTGCGCACCCACAACCTCGCCGGCCGCGCCTATCTCGGGCTGATCAAGCCGTTCCACCGCGCCATCGTGCGGGCGATGCTGGCGCAGGCGGCGCGCGCCTGAGCCTCAGCCCGCCTCCAGCAGCCGCACCGCCTCGTCGCGCTCGAACAAATAGAGCAGCACGCGCAAGCCCCGGTTCTCCTCGCCCGCCAGCCGCGGCGCGCGCGCCAGCGCCGCCTGCGCCTCGTCGCGAGCGAGCGTCAGCAACTGCCCGTGGATTTCGAGCCGGGCGAGGCGGAAGCCGGGCGCGCCGGCCTGGCGGGCGCCGAGCACCTCGCCCTCGCCGCGCAGCCGCAGGTCCTCCTCGGCGATCCGGAAGCCGTCCTCGGTCTCGCGCAAGATCGCGACCCGCGCGCGCGCCACCTCGCCGAGCGGCGACTTGTAGAGCAGCAGGCAGGTCGAGCGCGCCGCGCCGCGCCCGACCCGGCCGCGCAGCTGGTGCAACTGGGCGAGGCCGAAGCGCTCGGCGTGTTCGATCACCATGACGCTCGCCTCGGGTACGTCGACGCCGACCTCGATCACGGTGGTCGCGACCAGCACCTTCGTTTCGCCGCGCTGGAACCGCTCCATCGCCGCGTCCTTGTCGGCGCCCCTCATCCGGCCGTGGATCACGGCGACCGCCGAGCCGAAGACGGCGCGCAAAGCCTCCGCGCGCTCCTGGGCGGCGGCGACGTCCAGCGCCTCGCTCTCCTCGACCAGCGGGCAGACCCAATAGGCGCGCGCCCCGGCGGCGACCGCCCGGCCGAGGCCCGCGACGACCTCCGCGAGCCGGTCGAGCGGGAGCGCGCGCGTGTCGATCGGCGTGCGGCCGGGCGGCTTCTCGGTGAGCGCGGAAACGTCCATGTCGCCGAAATAGGTGAGCACCAGCGTGCGCGGGATCGGCGTCGCGGTCATGACGAGCAGATCGACCGCCTCGCCCTTGGCCGCCAGCGCGAGCCGCTGGTGGACGCCGAAGCGGTGCTGCTCGTCGACGACCGCGAGGCCGAGATCGCGGAACGCCACGGCCTCCTGGAACAGCGCATGGGTGCCGACGACGAGGTCGATTTCGCCTTGCGCGAGCGCCTCCAGCGTGCGCGCGCGCTCAGCCGTGCGATCGCGCCCGGTAAGGATCGCAACGCGCAGGCCGGCGGCCGCGGCGAGCGGGCGCATGCGCTCGAAATGCTGGCGCGCCAGGATTTCGGTCGGCGCCATCAGCGCGGCCTGCCGCCCCCCCTCGACGACGTCGGCCATCGCGAGCAGCGCGACTATCGTCTTCCCCGAGCCGACGTCGCCCTGCAGCAGCCGCAGCATGCGCTTTTCCGAGCCGAGATCGGCGCGGATTTCGACGAGCGCGCGCTGCTGCGCGCTGGTCAGGCGGAAGGGCAGGGCGGCCTCGATCTTCGCCGCCAGCCGCCCGTCGGCGAGATTCGCGCGCCCCGCCATCGCCCGCATCCGTGCGCGCACCATCAGCAGCGCGAGCTGGTTGGCGAGCAATTCGTCGAAGGCGAGCCGCATCAGGGCGGGTGCTTCGGGGGCGATGTCGCCGGGCTGTTCGGGCCCATGCATCGCCGCCAGCGCCGCTGCGAAACTCGGCGCGCGCAGCCGCTGCGCGGTCGCGTCGGCGATCCATTCGGGCAGTCGGGGCAATCTCGCCAGCGCGCTTTGCGCCGCCTTGGCCATGACGCGCGGAAACAGGCCTTCGGTCAGCCCATAGACCGGCTCGACCGCAGGCATGCGCGCGAGGGCCGCTTCGTCCATCACGCGGTCGGGATGGACCATCTGGAGATGACCGTCCCAGAGTTCGAGTTTGCCCGACACCCAGCGGGTCGCGCCGAGCGGCAACATCTTGCGAATCCATTCGTGGTTGGCGAGGAAGAACACGAGTTCGACGTCGCCGGTCTCGTCCTCGACCAGCACCTTGAACGGCGCCTTGGAGCGGGGGCTCGGCGGCGGACGGTGTTCGGCGACGCGCACCTCGAGCGTGACGATCCCGTCGCGCTGGGCGTCACGGATTTTTGGCCGCGCGCGCCGGTCGAGCGTCGCATGGGGCAAATGAAACAGCACATCGACGACGCGCGCCCCCTGCGGGCGGTCGAGCAGCCGATCGAGCAGCTTGGCGATCTTTGGCCCGACGCCCGCAAGAGCGGCGGCGGGCGCGAACACGGGGTCGAGCAGGGCGGGACGCATGGCCCCGTTTTATACGCCTCGCGCCCGCCTGCGCCAGTTCGGGCGCGGCGGACAAAATCCCAGGCAGCGCGCTAACCCACGCTAACGCAATTCGTTCCGAGTGAAAATATGATTCCCCTGGACCAAGCGGGAGAGTGGCGGGAGATTGAGATGTATACCGTGAAATGGATCGAGCGCGGCAAGGAAAGCGAGCCCGTCGAGATCGACGAAAGCATCCATACCGACCTCGATCGGATCGTCTACATTTGCAAGGACGCGCTCTATGGCGTCCGGCTCCGGCACTTCGCCAGGCCGCCGGACGGGTTCATTGTGGTCGATCACGACGGCCAGGAGGTCCGGCGCTGGGTGGATTCGAGGCGATCGAACGCCGGCGCGCCCGATGTCCAGGCTCCGCCGGCCAATTGAGCCGCCGGCGCCCGCCCGCGGCCGCCGATCATTGACTGGCCGAAGCTCCGTCGGGGACCGTCCGCATCGACAGCGTGCAACCGGCGCAGGCCGCGGTGCGGATCAGCGCGGGGAGCGATTTCGAGCCGGTCCGCTTGGCGATCTTGGCCCGATGGTTCTCGACCGTGCGCAGGCTGATGCCGAGGTCGGCGGCGATGTTCTTGCTGGGGTGGCCGGCGACGACGAGGTCGAGAATCTCGCGCTGCCGCGCGGTCAGGCCGGCCATGCGCAGCGCCGCCGCGTCGCGCAGCGCGGAATCCTCGGCGACGTCGTTGGGCTGATCGAAGGCGCGCGTCATGCTCGCCAGGATGTCGGCGCGATAGAGCGGCTTTTCCACGAGGTCGAATGCGCCCGCCCGCATCGCCTGGACGGCGATCGGCAGGGTGAAATGGGCCGACATCACGATGTAGCGCAGCCTGCGCCCGGCGCAGCTCTCGATCCATTCGAGCCCGCCCGCGGCCATCGAGGACTCGTCGATGACGAGACAGCCCCGGCGCACCGGGCGATAGGCGCGCAGGAACGCCCGCCGATCGGCGAACAGCCGCACTTGGTAGCCATCGTCCTCGAACAGGCCGCGCAGGGCTTCGCGGATCGCGCGGTCGGGATCGACGATGAAGATGGTCCGCGTCTGCAACGCCATCGCGGCGGGCAGCCAGGCGGGGTAGGCGGCGCGGCGCGGCCGAGCCTCGTGCGGCAGCCAGCGGCCGTGCCCGACGCCGGCGTCCGACCAGACGGTCGACTGACTTTTCGCTTCCATGGGCGGCTCTCCTCTGGGACGTACGATGGCACGGAACTCGACGCACGCGCAGGCGCAATGGTCCCCCCCAAAGAAGTGATTGTTTCGCGGCGCGCCACGGGATCGCCCGGCGCAGAACCGTCGCGCGGGCGGGCGGCGTCAGGGCCGCCGGATCGAGTTTCCGCCCGCGACGATCCGGTCGAGAATGGCCACGACTTCGATATTGAGCGCCCTGGCGCGCGAGGAGCCTCCGACGTTACGATGGGCCGAGGCCGCGTCGACGACGACGCCGACGACCTCGTTTTCGCCCATCAGCTTGAGATCGCCCAGCGCAAGAAGTAGCGACTCGCAGATCGACAGCGCGGCGACTCCCGGAGCGGCGCTATTGACCTCAGTGGATTCGACCATGCTGCGTCACCTGTGCTAAAATATTGGCTGGTACCCAATGTCTCGGTGCTTCACTGTAGTCGATCGTGCGCGCTTTGCGACTAACACCGGTTAGCGAAGGGCGCTTTTCTCATGGGCTATGATGACGGGGGTTCGTCGGGATGCGCCGTCGCGTGTTCGGGGGCGCATCATGAAAGTGCGAACGCGATGCGGAGCGACCAGAGTCTGCTGGCCAGGAAGATCGGCGCCTTCGTTCACCTGTCCGAGCGCGAACTCCGCCACCTCGCCCGGATCGAATCGCCGCGCATCCGCGTCGCGCGCGGCAAGGAACTCGTGCACGAGGGGCAGACCGGCCATGTCGCCCATATCATTCACGCCGGCTGGGCCTGCAGTTTCAAGCTTCTGCCCGACGGCGGTCGGCAGATCATTGCGTTCCCGATCCCCGGCGATTGCGTCGGACTGCGCAGCATGTTGCTGCGCACGTCGGATCACTCCTTCTCCGCCCTCACCGACGCCACCGTGAGCCGCGTGGACGCCGCGAGCATGAGGGAGATTTTCAGCGACCTGCCGCGTCTGGGCGCAGCGATCCTGTGGGCGACCTCGCGCGACGAAGCGATGCTCGTCGAGCATCTCGTCAGCATCGGCCGTCGCAACGCCGTCGGCCGGACCGCGCATTTCTTCCTCGAGCTTCACGACCGCCTGAAGCTGGTCGGGCTGGCGAGAGACGATTCGTTCGCCTGCCCGCTGAACCAGAACGTGCTGTCCGACGCGCTGGGGCTCAGCGCGATTCACGTCAATCGGGTGCTGCGGCAGCTGCGCGAGCGTGGATTGATGACGTTCCGGGATCGACTTGTCACCGTCCATGACGCGCCCGCGCTGAAGGCGCTGAGCGGCTACGAGAATCACGAAGACGACGCGATCGTCATCCGCGAGGGAAGCGCGATCGCGAACTGAACGGCCGGATCGCGCCGGCGGCGCCCGCCGTCCTCCGGATCACTCCAGCGCAAACCTGATCTTCTGGGCGCCTTCCCACAGCGTCAGCCTGCCGAGCGCGGCGACGTTCTCGAGATCCGAGGTGATCGTGATGAAATGGTTGCCGGCGAGCTGGCCGACTTTCGAGGCGAAGCGCACGCCGCCATAGGCGAGCAGGATCTCGGTCTCGCTGACTCCGCCGGGATAGAGTACGATCTGGCCAGGCGCCGGATAGGAGGTGTGGTTTTCGTAGCCGACCTTGAAATCCATGTCGCCGAGCGGAATCCAGACGCCCTCGCCGCTCCAGCGGACGTGGACGACCTTGCTCTCGAACGGGAGCCTCGCGAGGAAGGACTCGCAGGTCTTGGGGGCGTCGACGGACTCGAGCTTCGCGTCGAAGACATATGGCCCCGCCGTGATCTTCAGGGATTTCATCGCTCTTGTCTCTCCATCTCGGCGCGCCGGGGCCTGCCGCCCGCGATCGTCGCGCCGCGCCATCACTAACGCGCGCCGCGCGCAGCGAAAAGAGGCGGGGCGCGGCAAATCCCGTCGCGAGGCGGCTTTTGCGCGCGCCCGCTGAGGAAGCTGCTTCGGACGGATTGCGACAATGGGCCGCGTCGCCGAAGTCGACCTTCGCCGACGCAACCGATTTCGTGAGTAGTTCCTGCGTGTTGCGGCCGATCTACCCAAAGCCGGCCCGGCGTTTCGACGAATTCGGCGCGTCAGGCCCGGCGCGCGAATCGGCCCGGAATTGGGGTTCTGGCGCCGGCGATCCTCGCCTTCAGCGCTTCGCCCGCCCGGAGTCGGCCGGGTACGACCCTGCAGGCGCCCGGCGCGCGAGCCGATCGATGATCTCCCCGTCGGTCAGTTGGTGAAAATCGCGATAAAAGTCGCCGACGCCGCGGAAATCGACCGGCGCGGCCAGGCAGACGACTTCGTCGGCGAGCTCGCGGAGCGCCGCCGCCGTCGCCGCCGGGGCGACGGGAACGGCGACCATCACCCGCCGCGGCGATCGACGGCGCGCCGCGGCGATCGCGGCGCGCATGCTCGCGCCGGTCGCGACCCCGTCGTCGACCAGGATCGCCGTGCGTCCCTCGGCGGAAACGGGCGGCCTGCCGGGCATGTAGAGCGCCCGCCGCCGTTCGATCTCCTTCAGGTGCGGCCCGACTTGCCGTTCGATGTCGCGCCGCGTCAGCCGCGCCGCCCGCATGACGTCCTCGTTGAGGACGAGGTCGGGGCGTTCGCCATCCACGACCGCCGCGGCGGCGAGCTCCTCGTTGCCGGGAGCGCCGATCTTGCGCACGAACAGGAGGTCCAGCGGCGCGTCCAGCGCACTCGCGATTTCGAGCGCCACCGGGACGCCGCCGCGCGGCAGCGCATAGACGGCGGGCCGTGACGGAGCCAGGCTGGCGACCGCGACCGCGAGCGCGCGGCCCGCCGCCGCCCGGTCGTCGAAGACGAGCCGCCGTGCGCGAAGATGGTTCGCATACCATCGTCCGGCGGCGGCCACCGCCTTCGACCAGGCTCCGCTTTCCTCGAACAACCCTAGGGCGCCCGGGATCGCGGCGAGCGACGTCCGGGACTTCATCCGGCCCATTGCGGACTGGTTGAACGCGAGAACTTCGTGATCTTCGCCGCCGACGATCAGCAGCGTCGGCGCGCGGACGTCGCCGAGCGCGTCCGCGGCGAGCTCCGGCCGGCCGCCGCACGAAGCGATCGCGCAGACTTCTTCGGGACGCGCCGCGGCCGCGACGAGCGCGGCGCCGGCGCCCGCGCCCGCGGCGAACAGGCCGATCCCGAGCCCCGCGGTCCGGGCGTCGGCGCGCGCCCAGTCGATCGCCTCGACGACGCGGGCGCCCGACACCGACAGCTCGAATGTCCCGCGGCGATCGGCCGCCTCGACCTCGGTCACGGGAGCGAACAGCAGCGTCGCAAAGCCGAGGCGGCCCAGATCGTCCGCCGCGCCGCGGTAGCGCGGGCCGAAGCGGCTCGACCCGCCCTGGACGAAGATCACCAGCCCGGCCGGCGCTTTCGGCATCGTCAGCAATCCCGGTAGCGCGGAGCGCCCGATGACCACCTGGGCCGGTTGCGTCATGGGCTCCCCCTCGATCCTGGCGGCACTGAGCGCCGCGACGGCGCGAAATTCAATGATCGGGATCAACTGGATGGCAGCGCGCGCCGGAGGCGCTCGGCCGCCCCCGCGGACGCGCGGCGGCGGTCCGATTCCCCGGGCGGCTGCGGCGTTCGCGCGGCGCCGAGGCGCCGGGCCGTTGCGGGTCATGGGCTGACATCCCGGCGACCGCCCGCTATAAGGCGCCGCGCGGGCGCCGCGGGATCGATCGGCGCCTCCCCCGAGGGGAATCTCATGACCGGCTCGGATCTTTCGAGCGCCGGGCTCGACGCCCGCCGTCGCCGCATTCTGTTCCGCGCCTGGCGGCGCGGGATGCGCGAGATGGATATCGTGATGGGCCGATTCGCCGACGCGCGGCTGCCCGGAATGTCGGAGGCCGAGCTCGACGCGTTCGAGCGCCTGCTCGACGCGCCCGATCCGTCGGTGCTTGCCTGGATCACCGGCGAGGCGCCGACGCCGGCCGAATACGACACGCCGCTACTCGCGCAATTGCGCCTCGCCCCGCGCGAGGCCCGCGCCCGAAAGGTGCGGCGCCAGTGAACAAGCCTGTTGCCCCCGCCGGCTTGTTCGGCGCCGCGGTCAGCCGGCTCGCCGACGGCGGCGCGCTGACGCTCGCCGCCGCGCCCGAGGGGTTCGACGGCTTCGTGGTCGCCGATCTCGCGCTCGGGCTCGCGCGGGCGGGCGAGGCGCGCGCCGCCGCGCTGTGCTTCGTCGCGCGCGACGGCCAGCGCGCGCAGAGCTTCATCGACGCGCTCGCCTTCGCCGCGCCGCAGGTCGAGGCGCTGTACCTGCCGTCCTGGGACTGCCAGCCCTACGACCGCGTCTCGCCCAACGCGGCGATCTCGGCCCAGCGCATGACCGCGCTCGCGCGGCTCGCGCGCACCCGCGGCGCGATCGAGCGGCCGCGCGTTCTGGTGACCACCGTCAATGCGATGGTGCAGCGGATTCCGCCCAAGGGTTTCGTGGCGGGCGCGGCCTTTTCCGCCGCCCCTGGCAACAGCGTCGACATGGAGGCGCTCGCTCGCTGGCTGGAGACCAACGGCTTTTCGCGCGCGAGCAGCGTGCGCGACGTCGGCGACTATGCGATGCGCGGCGGCATTCTCGATCTCTATGCGCCCGGCGCCCCGGCGCCGGTGCGGCTCGATTTCTTCGGCGATGCGCTGGAATCGATCCGCTCGTTCGATCCGGAGACCCAGCGCAGCGTCGGCCAGCTGCGCGCGCTCGACCTCGTGCCGATGAGCGAGGCGCAGCTCACCACCGAGACGATCCGCGGGTTCCGCCAGGCCTATACCGCCGAATTTGGCGCGCAGACGCGCGGCGACGCGCTCTACGACGCGGTCAGCGAGGGGCGGCGACCCGCCGGCTTCGAGCACTGGCTGCCGCTTTTCTACGCCGGGATGGATAGCCTGTTCGACTATCTCGCCGACGCGCCGGTCATCCTCGACGCGCGCGCGGAGGAGGTCGCGCACGAGCGCTTCGCCCAGATCGCCGACTATCATCAGGCGCGCCGCACCGCCTATGAGGAGGACGCGGCCAAGGCGAACTACCGGCCGCTGAAGCCGGATCGTCTGTACCTCGGCGAAGACGAATGGCGCGAGCGGCTCGCCGCGGCGCCGCTCGCCCGCCTGACCCCGTTCGCTTCGCCGCCGGGCGCCGCCAACGTCGTGGATTGCGGCGCCCGCGCGGGGCGCAGCTTCGCGCCCGAGCGCCAGGACGAGAACGTCAACGTGTTCGACGCCGCGGTCGCCCACATCCGCGGCTTGCGCGACCGCGGCCTGCGCGTCGTCGTCGCCGGCTGGACCGACGGCTCGCGCGAGCGCCTTTCGCACGTGCTCGCCGAGCACGGGCTCAAATCGCTGGAGCTGGTCTCTTCCTGGGCGCAGGCCAAGGCCGCGCGCCCCGGGGCGTTGCCGCTCGCGGTGATCGCGCTCGAGCAGGGCTTCGAGGCGGGCGACTTCGCCATTGTCGGTGAGCAGGACATTCTGGGCGACCGGCTGGTGCGCCAGCGCAGGCACAAGCGGCGCGCGCAGGACGTACTCGCCGAGGCGTCCTCGCTCGCCGCGGGCGATCTCGTCGTCCACATCGACCACGGCATCGGCCGCTTCGTCGGGCTGAAGACGATCGAGGCGGCGGGCGCGCCGCACGACTGTCTCGAAATCCACTATGCCGGCGGCGACCGCCTGTTCCTGCCCGTCGAGAATCTCGAACTTCTTTCGCGCTACGGTTCGGAGGGCGGCGACGCCCAGCTCGACCGGCTCGGTTCGACCGGCTGGCAGACGCGCAAGGCGCGGTTGAAGAAGCGCGTGCGCGAAATGGCGGCCGAACTGATCCGCGTCGCCGCCGCGCGCCAGTTGCGCGAGGCGCCGCGCCTGCACCCGCCCGAGGGGCTCTACGACGAATTCTGCGCGCGCTTCCCCTATGACGAGACGCCCGACCAGTCGGCCGCGATTGACGCGACGCTCGACGACCTCAATTCCGGCAAGCCGATGGACCGGCTGGTGTGCGGCGACGTCGGCTTCGGCAAGACCGAGGTCGCACTGCGCGCCGCCTTCGCCGCGGCGATCAACGGCAAGCAGACTGCGATCGTCGTGCCGACCACCTTGCTCGCGCGCCAGCACCACAAGATTTTCGCCGCCCGTTTTTCCGGCCTGCCGGTGCGGATCGGTCAGCTCTCCCGCATGGTCGGCGCCGCCGAGCAGCGCGAGGTCAAGAAGGGGCTCGCCGAAGGTAGTCTCGATATCGTCGTGGGCACCCATGCCGTGCTCGGCAAGACCGTCGCGTTCCACGACCTGGGCCTCGTCGTGATCGACGAGGAGCAGCATTTCGGCGTCGGCCACAAGGAGCGGCTGAAGGATCTGCGTGCCGAGGTGCACGTGCTGACCCTGTCGGCGACACCGATCCCGCGCACGCTGCAGCTCGCGATGACGGGGGTCCGCGATCTCTCGATCATCGCGACGCCGCCGGTCGACCGACTCGCGGTGCGCAGCTTCGTATCGCCGTTCGATGCGCTGATCGTGCGCGAGGCGCTGCTGCGCGAGCGCTACCGCGGCGGCCAGTCCTTCTACGTCTGTCCGCGGATCGACGACCTCGACGAGGCCGCCGCCTTCCTGCGCCAGAACGTGCCCGAGGCCAGGTTCGTCGTCGGTCACGGCCAGATGGCGGCGACCGAGCTCGAGGATCGCATCGGCGCCTTCTACGACGGCAAATACGACATCCTGCTGTCGACGTCGATCGTCGAATCCGGGCTCGACATTCCGACCGCCAACACGCTGATCGTCCACCGCGCCGATATGTTCGGCCTCGCCCAGCTCTACCAGTTGCGCGGCCGGGTCGGGCGGTCGAAGACGCGCGCCTATGCGATTTTCACCGTGCCCGCCAACAAGCCGATGACGCCGCAGGCGGAAAAGCGGCTGAAGGTGCTCCAGTCGCTCGACACGCTCGGCGCCGGCTTCCAGCTCGCGAGCCACGATCTCGACATCCGCGGCGCCGGCAACCTGCTCGGCGACGAGCAGTCGGGCCATGTCAAGGAGGTCGGCTACGAACTCTACCAGCAGATGGTGCAGGAGGCGGTCGAGCGGCTGAAGAGCGGCGCCGAGGACAGCGTGCAGGACATCTGGTCGCCGAGCATTGCGCTGGGCGCGCCGGTCACGATTCCGGAGGCCTACATCCCCGACCTGCCGACCCGGCTCGGGCTCTACCGCCGCCTCTCCGCGTTGGAGGCGGACGCCGACATCGAGGCGATGGGCGCCGAGATCGTCGATCGCTTCGGGCCGACGCCGCCCGAGGTCGCGCTGCTGATGAAGCTGGTGACGATCAAGGCGCTGTGCCGGCGCGCCAATGTCGAGAAGCTCGACGCCGGCCCCAAGGGCGTGACGCTCGCGTTCCGCGACAATTCCTTCGCCAATCCGGCCGCGCTGGTCAAATGGGTGACGAACCAGGGCTCGCTCGCCAAGGTGCGCCCCGACATGCGGATCGTGGTGACCGGGGATTTCGAAGAGCTTCCCGAGCGGCTCGACGGGACGCTGGCGATCATGCACGAGCTCGCGAAGATCGCGGAGCGGAAGGGGCGGTGACGCCCAATCGTGGTCCGCGGCCGCGCCGAAGACCATGACATCGATCAATATGGCGATCGCCGCGATCCGCTAGACAGGGCGAATCGGGGCGCGCGGGCGTCGCGTGACGGACGTTCCGCGCCTGCGTCCCCGCGACAGGAAGGAAACTCGACGATGAAATGCGCTTCGACCATTCTGCTGGCTGGGCTCCTGGCCGCCACCGGCGCGGCCGCTGCGGCGCCGGACCCCGACCACGGCGCTGTCATCGTCAAGCGCTGGTGCGCCGCCTGCCACATCGTCGCGCCCGACCAGGCCCATGGCGCCGACAATGTGCCGACGTTCGAGAGCGTCGCCAGGCGACCCGGTTTCAACGCGGACAAGCTCACCGTGTTCCTGCAGGATCCCCATCCGAAAATGCCCAACATGGAGCTGACGCGCGGCGAGGCGCAGGACATCGCGGCCTATATCGCGACGCTGGGGAAGTGAGGGCGAAGCGACTTGCGCGGCGGACGGCGCTGGGCGATTCCTGATCGCTTGTGAAATATTCGCGAGCGGGGCCAAGCCTTATGAAAGAAAAATTGATCCGGCCCGATGAGGCCGAAGACGCAGCCATCGCGCGCGGCATTGCGTCAGATCCCGATGCGGCGCCTGACCTGTCGGCGCCGGTCCTCGGCATTGTCCGCAGACCCGACGACGACAAGCCGGGGCCGGCGCGCGCGGTCGAGAGCAAGCGCAATGTCGCGCCGACTTAGCGCGGCTCATCCCGGCCAGAAGCCCGCATCCATCACATCCTCGACCCGCCAGGGACAGGTCGCCGGAAATGTCGCGCCCGGCAGGCCCGTGTCCGCCACCGCCTCCAGCGCGGCGTCGCGATAGGCGGCGGCGAGGGCGGCCGGCAGCAGCGGGCGCAGGCTCGGATTGTCGTCGAGATGATCGGCGAGCCGGTTGCGCTGGACGCGGACGCTCGCCTCCCAGCCCGCCGTGCGCCGGCGCGGCTGGAAGCGCCATTTGATGAGATGCAGCAGGAGAACCGTCAGCCGGCTGACGAGTTCGCGCTTCTCGGTCCGGCCCATGCTCTCGATTTCCTCGGCGATATGGGCGATGTCGGCCTGCGCGAGCCGGCCGGCGCGCAGCAGCGCCGCCTGCTCGTTGCTCCAGGCGTAGAAATCCTCGTCGTAGAGCGGGCTTTTCCGGGTCACGACATATTTTTACCTTTCCCGCGCGCATGAGTCTATTTGTGCCCGACGCCCCGAACCCGAGACCCTGATGACCGATCCCTCCCCCGCCCCGAATCCGCTGCTCGAACCCTGGACCGGCCCGTTCGAGGCGCCGCCGTTCGCGGCGATCCGGGCCGAGCATTTCCGCCCGGCCTTCGACGAGGCGCTCGCCCGAAGCCGCGCCGAGACCGCCGCAGTCGCCGACAATTCAGCGCCGCCGACATTCGCCAACACGATCGACGCGCTGGAGCGCGCGGGAAATTCGCTCGACCGCGTCGCGTCGGTGTTCTTCAACCTCGCCGGCGCCCATAGCGACGACGCGCTGGAGACGATCGAGCGCGAGATCGCGCCGGTGCTGTCGCGCCACCGCAGCGAATTCTATCAGAACGCGGCGCTGTTCCGCCGCATCGACGCGCTGTGGGAGGCGCGCGCGGCGCTCGGCCTCACGGACGAGCAGGCGCGCGTGCTCGAGCGCTACCGGATCGGCTTCCTGCGCAACGGCGCGGCGCTCGGCCCCGAGGCGAAGGCGCGGCTCGCCGAGATCGACGCCCGCCTCGCCACGCTCGGGGCCCAGTTCGGCCAGAATGTACTCGCCGACGAAAAAAGCTTCGTGCTGCCGCTGACGACGCCCGACGATCTCGCCGGCCTCCCGGACTCGCTGCGCGCCGCCGCCGCGGCGACGGCTAGAGAACGGGGGCTGCCGGGCGCGCATGCGATCACGCTGTCGCGCTCGAGCGTCGAGCCGTTCTTGCAATTTTCCGCCCGGCGCGACCTGCGCGAAAAGGCGTTCCGCGCCTGGATCGCGCGCGGCGAGCACGAGGGCGCCTCCGACAATCGCGCGATCGCCGCCGAGACGGTGCGCCTGCGCGCCGAGCGCGCGCGGCTGCTCGGCTTTCCCACCTACGCCGATTTCCGCCTCGACGACACGATGGCCAGGACGCCGGGCGCCGCGCTCGATCTGCTGCATGCGGTCTGGGCGCCGGCGCGCGCGCAGGCATTGCGCGAGACGCAGGAGCTGCAGGACATCATCGCGGCGGAGGGCGGCAATTTCGCGCTGGCGCCCTGGGACGGCCGCTACTACGCGGAGAAGCGGCGCAAGGCGCTGTTCGATCTCGACGAGGCGTCGATCAAGCCCTATCTCCAGCTCGACCGGATGATCGAGGCCGCCTTCTACGTCGCGGGGAAGCTTTTCGGCCTGACCTTCGCCGAACGCGACGACGTCGCGCTCTATCACCCCGACGCGCGCGCCTGGACCGTCAGCGGCCCCGACGGCGCGCCGATCGCGCTGTTCATCGGCGATTATTTCGCGCGGGCGTCCAAACGCAGCGGCGCCTGGATGAGCGGCTTTCGCGACCAGCGCAAGCTCGACGGCGTCGTGCTGCCGATCGTCGTCAATGTGATGAACTTCGCCAAGGCGGGGCCGGGCGAGCCCTGCCTGCTGAGCTTCGACGATGCGCGCACCCTGTTCCACGAATTCGGTCACGGCCTGCACGGCATGCTGTCGGACGTCGTCTATCCCATGCTGTCGGGCACCAATGTCGCGCGCGACTTCGTCGAATTTCCCTCGCAGGTCTATGAGCACTGGTTCGAGCGGCCGGAGATCCTGCGCCGCTTCGCGGTCCATTACCAAACGGGCGAGCCGATGCCGGCGGCGCTGGTCGAGCGCCTGCTGGTCGCGCGCCAGTTCAACCAGGGCTTCGCGACGGTGGAATACACCGCCTCCGCGCTCGTCGACCTCGCTCTGCATCTGGAAGCCGCGCCCGACGGGCTCGACGTCGTCGCCTTCGAGAAGCGCGAGCTCGACCGGCTCGGCATGCCGGAGGCGGTGGTGATGCGCCACCGCACCCCGCATTTCCAGCACATTTTCGCCGGCTCCGGCTATTCGGCGGGCTATTACAGCTATCTGTGGTCGGAGATCCTCGACGCCGACGGCTTCGAGGCCTTCGAGGAGGCGGGCGATATTTTCGATCCCGCGCTCGCGCGCCGCCTGCGCGATTACGTCTACGCCGCCGGCAACAGCCGCCCGCCCGACGCCGCCTATGCCGCGTTCCGCGGGCGGGCGCCGCGCACCGAGGCGCTGCTGCGCAAGCGGGGGCTCGCGGCGGCCGGCGAGGTCAGCGCGCCCAGAGTTGCGGCGTCGCATATTGTCGGATGACATCATCCGCGGTGACGAGGACGAGGTCCCGAGCGATCGACTGCGCGATCAGGATGCGGTCGAACGGGTCCTTGTGAATCGCGGGAAGCCCGGCAGCCGCTTCCCCGTGCTCACCCGAGATAGGCAGCGCAAAGAACCCGTTTTCGGCGATCGCTTGGGACGGCGACCTGGCGAACGCCAGTCGTCCCGACTGACGTTTGATCGCGATTTCCCACACCGACGCCGCGCTGATGAACACTTTGTTGGCGGGGTCGCCGATTTCGGCTGCGGCCGCTTCGCCGAGTTGGCTGTCCGAGCGATCCCACCACAGGAAAACGTGGGTATCGAGCAGCAGATCCATCGGACTTCAGGCTTCGCCTTCGAACGCGGCCTGAAGATCGTCGGGCAGGGGCGCGTCGAAATCATCGGAGATATAAGTGACGCCCATGGCGCCCGCCGGCTTTCGTCGCTCGCCCTTGAACGCGATCGGCGTCAAACGCGCCATCGCGACCCCGTTCTTGGTGATCACGATTTCCTCACCCTCGGCGACCCGGTCGACGAGTTGAGAGAGATGCGTCTTGGCCTCGTAGAGACTGACGGTTTCGGTCACGCCGCATTTCCTTGACTAGCTTGACCAATACCAAACCGCATGCAAACGCCGAAGTCAATCGGCCAACGATCGGCGCCGCAGGCCCCGCGCAAACCACCACGCGAGCATTGTCGTGCTCCATAAACCCTCAGGTCTCGCCTATCGTGACAAAAGCCTTCGCCCGCATCGAGTCCCCGACGGCGGCGCCCACGCCGACCATCGGCATCGACTTCGGCACGACCAACACCGTTCTCGCGCTCTCGAAGACGCCGGGCGAGGTCGAATTCCTGCGCTTCGACCATCGCGGCGAGAGCCTTTCGAGCGTGCTTTCGGCGCTGTGCTTCTGGAGCGAATCCGGCCCCGGCGGGCGGCAGACGCGCCGCGAGGTCGGTCCCTGGGCGGTCGACGAATATCTCGAACGGATCGGCGGCGTGCGGCTGCTGCAGTCGTTCAAGACCTTCGCCGGCAGCGCCGCCTTCACCCAGACGCGCATCTTCGGCGCAGCTTTCGGTTTCGAGGAGATCATGGCCGCGTTCCTGCGCTGCGTGCTCGATCACGCCGGGATCGATACGGCGGGCTGCCGCGTCGTCGTCGGCCGACCGGTCCGCTTCGCCGGCCATCTCGCCGACGACGATCTGGCGATCGCGCGCTACCGGCGCGCGCTCGGGGCGCTCGGCCTCGGCGCGGCCGGAATCGAGAACGAGCCGGTCGCCGCCGCCCATTACGCGAGCCGGGCGCTGCCGCTCGACGGCCTCGTGCTGATCGCCGATTTCGGCGGCGGCACCAGCGATTTCTCGATCCTGCGGATGGACGGCCCGGCGGCGGCGCGGCGCATCCTTCCGCTCGGCCAGGGCGGCGTCGGAATCGCCGGCGATTCCTTCGACCGGCGGATCATCGAGCGGCTGGTCGCGCCGCGCCTCGGCGGCGGGACGACCTATCTGTCGTTCGGCAAGCGGCTCGCGATCCCCAACCGCTTCCACGCGAGTCTGTCGAGCTGGAGCCAACTCGCGATGATGAAGGGCGACGGCAGCCTCGACCAATTGCGCGCGCTCGCCAGACAGGCCGACGACGGCGCGGGGATCGCCGCTTTCGTCCATGTGATCGAACATGATCTCAGCCTGCCGCTCTATCGCGCGGTCGCCAGGGCGAAGGCGGCGCTGTCGGGCGAGGACTCGGCGCTGTTCGAGGTCGATCTCGAAAGCGTCGCGATCGCCGAGCCGATCACGCGCGCGGCGTTCGAATCCTGGATCGCGGGCGACGTCGCCCGCATCGGCCGCGTTCTCGACGAGACGCTGGCGGCGGCGGGCGTCGCGCCGGGCGCGATCGACCATGTCGTGGCGACAGGGGGCACCTCGCGCGTGCCCGCCGTGCGCGCGATGCTGAGGAGCCGCTTTCCGGGCCGGGAGATCCTCGAATCCGACCCGCTCCATTCGATCGCGGCGGGGCTCGCGCTGATGGGTCAGCTCTCGCTCCCTCCGAGCAGGCCGCCGAGGAGTCCGGCGACGCCGAGCGCGGCGCCGGTCGCGGCGAGGCCGCCGGTCGAGCCGCCGCCGTCGGTGCGGCCGGGCAGGTAGCGGCCGATCTCCTCGGCGAGATTGATGATCGGCATGCTCTGCAGCCAGAGGTGGCCTGGGCCGGTCAGCGTGGCGAGGAACAGGCCCTCGCCGCCGAACAGGATGTTCTTGAAACCCCTCATCATCTGGATATCGAAGCCGACGCTCGGCTCGAACACCCCGACATGGCCGGCGTGGACGAGCAGCCGCTCGCCGGGCGCCAGATCCTTCTCGACGACCTCGCCCGACAGGTCGAGCCAGACGATGCCGGGTCCGGTCACCTTCTGCAGGATGAAGCCGTCGCCGCCGAAGAAGCCGGCGCCGAGCCGCTTCTGCCAGGCGATCTCCAGCGTCACCGACTTCTCGGCGACGAGAAAGGTCTCCTTGCGGCAGATCAGCGACTGCCCGGCCTGCAGCTGGGCGGCCACGATCGTGCCGGGAAAGCGCGGCGCGAAGGCGACATGGCCGGCGCCGGTCGCGGTGAAATCGGTGACGAATAGCGAGCCGCCGCCGAAGGTGCGCGCGAGGCCGGCGAGAAAGCCGCCGCCGGTATGGGTGTTCATGTCGATCGCGTCGTTCATCCAGGCCATCGTGTTGGTCTGGCTGTAGACGGTCTCGCCGGGGCTGAGGTCGATCGCCACCGTCTGCATGATCGTGCCGGAAATTTCATAGCGCATCGTCGAATTCCCCCGTTCAGGCCAGCGAATCGCGGCCGCGCAATCGCCAGGCGCCGGATCGAAAAACCGGAGTTCCGCCGACCCCGGCGGCGCCCTTCGCCGCCGTCACCCGGATTTCTCGACATATTGCGCAAGCCCGGAGCCGAAAGACCAGTTCTCGGGGAGCGTTTCGACCAGGTTGATCAACACGTCTTCCTTTCGCAGGCCGGGGCTCTGCGCCAGACGCTCGGCGATGCGGGCGAACAGCGCCTGCTTCTGGGCGACCCCCCGCGTGTTGCTCACCGTGATCTGGATCATGACGAGATCGTCGGAGCGCGCGATGCCCAGATAGTCGGCGCCGTAGACGAAATCGTCCCGCTCATGCTCGGTGATCGTCATGAAGCGGTCGTCTTCCGGCACGTTGAACGTCTCGCGCATCGCCAGGTACAGGCTGTCGAGGATCGCCCGCCGCCAGCCGGGCGGCTTACCGCTCAGCATCGACACGCGGGTGAGCGGCATGGGCGAATCCCTTCAGGGTTTCCGGGCGGCGCGGCCTTCCCGCGGCGCCCTCGCGATAGAGCATCAGGGTTCCGGCGATCGAACAGAGCGCCGCTGCGCAGAGCCAGAGCGCGGGCGCGGAATCGCCGAAGTTCCGGATCAGCATTTTCGAGACGATCGGCGTCGAGGTGCCGAACAAGGCGGTGGCGAGCGAATAGGCGAGCGCGAAGCAGGAGGCGCGGATGTCGGCCGGCACGACCTCCGTCAACGCCGCCACCATCGCGCCATTGTAGAGACCATAACCGCACGACAGCAGCATTTCGACGCCGATCAGTTTGGCGAAGGTCGGCCCGTTCGCGAGCCAGGTCAGCGCGGGATAGGCGCCGATCAGCACGAGCGCGGCGGCGCCGAGCAGAACGCGCTTGCGCCCGATCCGGTCCGAGAGCGCGCCGCCGATCGGCAGCCAGAGGAAATTGGCGAAGGCGACCAGCAGGGTGACGAGCAGCGAGTCTCCCGGCAGGAGCTTCAGGCTCTTGCCGAAATCGGGCGTGTAGACGGTTATGAAATAGAACGAGACCGTCGTCAGCACGACCAGCGTCATGCCTTGCGCGACGACGATCCAGTTCTCGGCGACGCTCTGGTAGATCTGCGCCGGCGTCGGGTGATGCTTTCGGGCGAGAAAGTCCGGCGTCTCCTGCAGCGAACCGCGCAGCACGAAAATCAGCGGCACGATGAGGCAGCCGACGAGGAAAGGGATGCGCCAGCCCCAGGCGAGGATTTGACCGGCGTCGAGAAACCGGTCGAGGCCGTAGCCGATCAGCGCGCCGGCGAATACGGCGACCTGCTGGCTGGCCGACTGGAAGGAGGTGGTGAAGCCCTTGTTCGCCGGCCCGGCGATTTCGGCGAGATAGACGGAGACGCCGCCGAGTTCGACCCCGGCCGAAAAGCCCTGCAGCAGCCTGCCGACGACCACGACGATCGGCGCGGCGAGGCCGATCGTCGAATAGGCGGGCGTGACGGCGATGATGATCGTGCCCGCCGCCATGATCGCGAGCGTGACGATCAGCCCCTTGCGCCGGCCCACGCTGTCGACATAGGCGCCGAGGAAGATCGCCCCGAGCGGGCGCATCAGCGCGCCGAGCCAGAAGACGACCAGCGCGATCGCGGTGTCGGTGAACTCGTCTCCGGTCGCGAAGAACGCCTTGCCGATCGGCGCGGCATAGAGTCCGAACAGGAAGAAATCGAACATTTCGAGGAAGTTGCCCCCCGTCGCGCGCAGCACGGCGCCGAGTTTCGATTGGACCGGCGCGATCTCGGGCATTGCGGGCCTGCCTGCCTGCCTGCTCGCGCGGCGCGACCGCCAGCGGCGAGGGTTCCTCGGATGGCGGCATGTTAGCCGAAGCTTCGGCGCCTGGCGACATGCCGTCGGCGCCCGCCTTGCGTCGCGGCAGCCGCGGCGCGACACTCATCCGGGCGCCGTCCCGCTCGGGTCGACGCCGGCGGCAACCGCGCCCCCCCTTTCCTCGTTTCGCTCGACCGGTCCCGACGCGCGAGAGAGTGCAATGAAGATCAGCTCAAAGGAATTCCGCGTCGCCGAAGGCGAGAAGGTCGACCTCCGCAAGCGGCCGACCCGGGTCGAGCCGGTCTACACGTCGAAGGAGGATTATGAGAAGCTGCTGGCCGAACATGTCGCCCGGCTGAGCGACCTCCAGCAATTGCTGTATGCGTCCGACCGCTATGCGCTGCTGCTGATCTTCCAGGCGATGGACGCGGCGGGCAAGGACGGGGCGATCAAGCATGTGATGTCGGGGGTCAATCCGCAGGGCTGCCAGGTGTTCAGCTTCAAGCA
Source organism: Roseiarcus sp. (assembly GCA_050013915.1). Taxonomy (GTDB): domain Bacteria; phylum Pseudomonadota; class Alphaproteobacteria; order Rhizobiales; family Beijerinckiaceae; genus Roseiarcus. The sequence goes on along the minus strand of JBEKEI010000019.1, from coordinate 1,617 downwards.
TCCGAGCGCCGTCGAGCTCCAGCATGATTTTCTCTGGCGCACGACGCGCAACCTGCCCGAACGCGGCCGCATCGGCATCTTCAACCGGTCCTATTACGAGGAGGCGCTGATCGTGCGCGTGCATCCCGAAATCCTGCGCAGCGAGGCGATCCCCGATCTGCCGCGCCACGACGAGGATTTCTGGCGCGAGCGCTATCGTTCGATCAATCAGCTCGAGCGGCACCTGCACGCCAACGGGACGCGCATCGTGAAATTCTTCCTGCACATTTCCAAGGAGGAGCAACGCAAGCGTTTCCTCGCGCGCATCGACGAACCCGAGAAGAACTGGAAGTTCAGCCTCGCCGACATCGAGGAGCGGAAGTTCTGGAAGGAATACCGGACCGCCTATGAAAAATGCCTGGCGGCGACGAGCACGGCCGACTGCCCATGGCACGTGGTTCCCGCCGACGACAAGCAGAACGCCCGGCTGCTCGTCTCCACCATCATCCTCGAAGCCCTCGAGGGTCTCGACATGACCTATCCGAAGACGGATGCGAAACGACGCGCGGAACTCGATGCGATCCGCGCGCAACTGGCCTAGCGGGGCGCGTCGGACCGCTGGCTTCGGGCGCGGGGGTCTGCGGGCGGGCGCCGGCTCAGGCCGAGGCTTCCGGCCATTCGTCGTTCGAAATCCGATGGAACGGATCCCGCGCCGGGGCGCGCGCGGCGACGCCCTCGTCGACCCGCGGCGCCGCGACGAGCAGCGCCTCGCAATCCTGGCAGCGCGGATCCGCCGCCAGGTCCTCGAAGGACGAGGGCTCGGGAATCGCCTCGCCATAGGCGACCATTTCCCGGATGTGGGCCGCCAGTCCATCGGCCGCCGCCGGCCGCGCCTCGTCGAACCGGCGCACCGCGGCGCGCCAGCCCGGAAAGTCCGGGAGGGTCACGCCGAAGCCGAGATCGGGTCGGCTGTGAACGAGCGCGATGTAATAGCGCATCTGCTGTCTTTCAATCCGTCGCCCTTTGATCTGCGCGCCGCAGTCCGTCGGTGGCTGCTGCGGTACGAACGAGCCGGCGCCGTTCGCGGCATTGGAACCACGCGCCGCAGAATAGCGTCGCGTCGGCGAGCGGCTAGGCTCGGAATGTACCTAGGCGCAGCCTCGACCTTTGCGGACCCCCGCGGCGCCTTCAGCGCGCGTATAATCGGCGGAGTTCCGTCTTGAGGATCTTTCCCGTTGCGCCATGCGGAAGCGCCGCCGCGACGACGACGCGGTCCGGGATCGACCAGTGCGGGACCTTTCCCTCGTAATAGGCGCGCAGCGCGGCGGGATCGGGCGCGGCGCCGGGGCGCGGGACGACGATCAGCAGCGGCCGCTCGCCCCATTTGGCGTCCGGCACGGCGATCGCCGCCGCCTCCAGCACGTCGGGATGGCCGATCGCGATGTTTTCGATCGCGATCGAACTGATCCATTCGCCGCCCGACTTGATGAGGTCCTTGGTGCGGTCGGTCAACACGACGAAGCCGTCGGGATCGATCACGCCGACATCGCCGGTCTGGAACCAGGCCTCGGGTCCGACCGCGGTCTCGGGCAGGCGATAATAGGCATTGGCGACCCAATGGCCGCGAAACGCCAGATT
>JBEKEI010000018.1:0-74649 GCA_050013915.1 Roseiarcus sp. | reverse complement strand
CGCCGGCGGTCCTGTTCCTGCTGCGCCATGCGCTGTTTCTCGGGCCGCTATGCGCGGTCGGGCTGCTGATGGCGCGGCGGCGGGACCAGCCGCGGGTGGTCGTCGGGGCGCTGTTCGCGTTGCTCTATGGCCTGCCGACGCTGTTCATCGCCCATGTCGCCGCCATCCAGCTCGGCCTGTGGCGCTATGGCGGCGCGGCGCTGAAAATGCTCGAATTCCCCGCCGACATCTGGTTCGCCGGCGCGCTGCTGGGGCCGGCGCTCTATCTCGCCGGCCCCGGCTGGTCGCCGTGGCTGCTGGCGGCGGCGTTGATCGGCCTCGACGGCTTCGCGCTGCCGGCGCTGTCGCCGTTCGTGACCACCGGGCCGCACTGGTTCGCCGGCGTGGTCGCAATCGTGCTGGCGGTCCATCTGCCGGCGCTCCTGCTGGCGCGCTGGACCGGGCGCGACGAACATCTGCCGCGACGGGCGTTCCTGCTCGCGATCGGCTTCGGCGCGACCGCGTTCTTTCTCGTCCCGACCGTCATCATGCAGGCGATGGGCGGCGACTGGTCGGCGCTCGCCTCGCGCCCCGGCTGGGCGCTGGCGGCGGCGGGCCTCGGCCTCGCCGGGATCGCCGTCATCGGCCTGTCGGGCGTGCAGATGTTCGTCCTCTATGGCGAGGGAACGCCGATTCCGCTCGACCCGACCCGGCGCCTCGTCCGGGAGGGCGTCTACGCCTATGTCTGCAATCCCATGCAATTGTCGACCGCGCTCGCCTTCGCCGCGCTCGGCGCCGTCCTCGGCAATGTCTGGGTGAGCCTGGCGGCGGCGATGGCGGTGGTGTTCGTGCTCGGCATGGTCCGCTGGCACCACCGCAACGATCTGGCGGTGCGGTTCCCCGCCGGCTGGCCGGAATATCGCGCCCATGTCGGGGAATGGCTGCCGCGCTGGCGGCCGTGGGTCGCCGAGCCCGCCCGCCTCGGCTTCGATCCGGCCTCGCGCCGGCAGCGCGCGGCGGTCGGCGCGCTGCGCCTGCTCGCGCCGACCGGCCTGACGATCGCGGCGCGGCCGGGACCGCTCGGCTACGCCGACCGCCGCGGCTTCGACGGCGCCGCGGCGTTCGCCCAGGCCCTCAGCCATTGCAATTTCGTCGCCGCCCTGATCGGCGCGGCGGCGCTGCTGATCCTGCTGCCGCTGCGCGCGGCTTTCGCCGTCCGGGGGCCGCGATCGCTCGTTCTCGGGCTCGATTCGCTGTGGCGGCTGCGCCGCCCGCTCGACTATTACGCGGCGCTGCATCGCCGCCATGGCGATGTCGTGCGGCTGCGGATCGGTCCCTACCGGATCTGGCTGCTGTTCCACCCCGCCGCGATCGAGGCCGCGCTGACCACCCATGCCGACAGCTTCGTCCGGTTCGAGCCGGTGATGCGGGTGCTGCGCCAATGGAACGGGGATAGCCTGCTCATCAGCGAGGGCGCGCGCTGGCGGACGCGCCGGCGCCAGGCGCTGCCCGCCTTCGCGCGCAGCCGGATGGCCGGCTACGGCGCCCGGATCGTCGCCCATGCCGGCGCGATGGCGGCCGAATGGGACGCCGCCGCGCCGTCGGGGCTGATCGCGCTCGACACCGACCGGGCGATGGCCGATCTGGCGCTGCGGATCGCCGCCGACGCGCTGTTCGGCGACCAGACGGTGCGCGGCCTCGGCGAATTCGGCGATGCGATGGCGGTTCTCTCCGAGGTCGCGTTCCGCGAATCGACCGCGCTGTCGCGCGCGCCCGCCTGGTGGCCGGCCGATTCGAACCGCCGCAAGCAGGCGGCGATCGCCAGCCTCGACCGGCTGGTGCGCGCGATCGTCGAGGCGCGGATGGCGGATCGCGGCGACGACCGCGGCGATCTCCTGTCGATGCTGATCGAACATGCGGGCGGCGATGCCGATTCGGTGCGCGAGGAGGCGACGACGCTGCTGATCGCCGGCCACGAGACGACCGGGGCGGCGCTCGCCTGGGCGAGCGACCTGCTGAGCCGGAATCCGCAGGCGCTGGCGCGCGCGCAGGAAGAGATCGATCGCGAAATCGGCGATCGCGCCGCGGCCGCCGCCGACCTGCCGCGGCTCGGCTTCCTCAGGGCGGTGGTCGACGAGACCCTGCGGCTCTATCCGCCCGCCTATGCGCTGTTCCCGCGCCGGGCGACCAGGCGGGCGGCCTTCGAGGGAATCGAGGTGGCGGCGGGCGACCTCGTGCAGATCGTCCCGTTCGTCACCCAGCGCGATGCGCGCTGGTTCGACGACCCCGACGGCTTCCGTCCCGAACGCTTCCTGGCGCCCTCGGCGGCGCCGCCTTACGCCTATCTGCCGTTCGGCGGCGGCCCGCGCGTCTGCATCGGCCAGTATTTCGGCCTGCTCGAACTCACGCTCGCGCTGGCGACCGTGCTGGGGCGCTGGACGCCGGCGGCGCCCGACCATATCGCCGAGCCCGAGGCGCGATTCTCGCTGCGCCCGCGCGGCGGGCTGAGGCAGCAGTGGCGCCGGCGGGGGCGCGGAGGCTGAGCCCGGCGACGGGCGCGCTCATCTGAATTCGCGCGCGCCGGTCTCGACAACGATGTGGTTCACGATATCAGATGGGCGGGATGCGTCCGCGCGCCGGACAGACGAGGCCGTCGGCAAGCCATGATGAACAGGATCTCGGGCGTCTTTCTCCTCGCCCTGCTGGGATGCTCGCCCGCCCATGCCCGCGACGGCTTCGACAAGGTCCGGTGCGACGGCGACATCGCCAGGGCCCTCATCGGCCGGCGCGGCTCCAACGAACCGGTCGCGGCGATCGAAGGCCGGCACAAGGATCTGGGTCTGCGGGATCTCGGCGGCGACGAGATCGACGACCGCCTGTCCTCGGTGTCCTGGCTGATCTGCGGCAGGGAATTCATGGTGCTGGAGGACGCCAGGACCTCGACCGTCCACGACGCCCTGGAAATCCCGCCCCATTCCAGGGCGAGGCCGGAATTCTTCGCCTCGTGCAAGCGCGGCGGCAGACCGGCGCCGGAAGCCGTCGTCGCCATCCTGCGCGACGAGCCGGGCAAGGACGAACTCCCCGCCGAAGCCGCCTGGACGATCGACGCGAAGGCGATCCGCTTCGTCAAGATCGCCGCGGACGAACTGCTGTGCCCGCGTTCGGGCATTGTCGAGCAATCGCATTGACGGGCCGGATGGCGACGGCTTCCGGCGCCGGGCGCCGCGGCAGTCGCTCGCCCGCCCTCGGCTCAGCCGGCGACGCCGATGAACCGCGCCCGCTGGTCCGCCGGAACGACGACGCAATTGTCGCGCCGGCCGAACCAGCGGTAGCGGCGGGCGGCGACGGCGGCGTAGATCCGGTCCCTGACCGGGCGCGGGACGATCCGCAGCGCGGCGAGCCAGCGCCAGGGCGGCTCGAGGCGGCTGAGGATGCGCAGGCCCGCCTCCGAACGGCTGTGGGCGACGCCGTCCTCGATCACCAGGAAGGTCTGGTCGAGGTCGGCCCTGGCGAAGCCGTGGCGGGCGGCGAGCCGGAGCCCCGCCTCCGACCAGGCGCCGGCGAAGCGCAGGGAGCGATCGCGCTCGTGGGCGAGGATGAACGCGACCATGCCGCTGCACAGCACGCAATCGGTGTCGAACACGACGATCGGGCCCGCGCCCGGAACGGGCGCGTCCGGCCCGGGCGGCGCGAGCGGGCCGGTCACCCCGCGCTCTTGAGCTCCTTGAGCTTGCCGAACACCGAGTCGACGTCGATCTTCTCTTCCTTCGGCTTGGGCTTGGGCGCGGCGGTGCCGAACACCTCGGCCTGGCTGGTCGGGGTCGGCCGGGCGGTCGTGATCTCGGCGGGCACCAGCGTCTGGCCGCGGTCCTCCTCGACTTTCGGGCGGTCCTTGGCGGCGCGGTTGACCTCGAAGTCGAGGTCGATCTGCGAGCACAGGCCGAGCGTCACCGGGTCCATCGGCTGGAGATTGGCCGAGTTCCAGTGCTGGCGGTCGCGAATCGACTCCAGCGTCGTCTTGGTCGTGCCGACGAGGCGCATGATCTGGGCGTCCTTCAATTCGGCGTGGTTGCGCAGCAGCCAGAGGATCGCGTTGGGCCGGTCCTGCCGGCGCGACAGCGGGGTGTAGCGGGCGCCGCGCTGCTTCTTGAATTCGGGCAGCCGCACCTTGGCGACGGCGAGCGTCAGGCGATGCTGGGGATCCTTCTCGCCCTCGGCGATCTCCTCGCGGGTCAACTGGTTCGAGGTGATGGGATCGTGGCCCTTGATGCCGGTCGCCACCTCGCCGTCGGCGATTCCCTTGACTTCGAGCGGGTGGAGTTTGCAGAAATCGGCGATCTGGTCGAAGGTCAGCGAGGTGTTGTCGAGCAGCCAGACGGCGGTCGCCTTGGGCATCAGCGGCGCTTCGGACATAGTGGTGAGACTCCTGTCGCTCCGGACGCGCCCTCCCGGCCGGCGGCCGCGAGAGGCCCGTCCTCAAACCATGAAAATTCCGGATTGGTCCGATATATAGGAGCGCGGCGGCGGGAAAGCAATTCGGACGCCGCGCCGCGCCGGGTTCGCGGAACGGGATTTCATCCGGCGCGTTGACGGGCGGCAAGAGGGATCATCCATGAAATTCAAATCGACGTTCATCGCCATCGCCGCCATCGCCGCCGTCGGGGCGCTCGCAGCCCCGCCCGCCCATGCGATCGGATGCGCTTCCGGCGCGGTCGCCGGCGCCGTCGCCGGGCACATGCTGCACCATCACGCCGTGCTCGGCGCCGTCGGCGGCTGCCTCTACGGCCATCATGAGAGGAAGGTGGAGGAACGGCGCCGGGAGGAGGGGTCGGCGCATCCGGCGATGCAGGACCAGAAGACCTATTGACCGGCGCGGCGTCGCGATCCGGCCGCGCTCAGCCGCCCGCCTCGCCCGCCAGCAGGGCGAGCAGCGCCGCCACGGTCGCGTCGGGCGCTTCGCCGGGAATGTCATGGCCGATCCCGGGCAGGATGCGGCGCTCGTAGCGGCCGGTGAAGCGGTCCGCGTCCGCGTCGAGGGCGGGCGGCGGGGTCACGCCGTCGTCCGCGCCCCACAGCGCGATCGTCGGGACGGCGATCGGCGGCCGGCGCGCCAGCGCCCGCTCGATCGGCTCCAGGGCGGGCTCGCCGGCGGCGTAACCGAAGCGGTGCCGGTAGGAATGGATGACGATTTCGACGAAATCGGGATTGTCGAACGAGGCGGCGGTGCGATCGTAGGCCGCCGCGTCGAACCGCCGGGTCGGCGACCACAGCCGCCACAGCAGCCGGCCGATCTCGCGCCGGTTCGCCGCCAGCCCGGCGCGGCCGCGCTCGGTGTGGAAATAGTACTGGTACCACAGCCGATGCTCGGTCTCCGGCGCCTGCGGGGCGACCGCGGCGGCTATGTCCTGGATGGCGTAGCCGGCGCCGGTGACCAGGCAGCGCACCCGCTCAGGCCACAGCGCGGCCGCGATGCAGGCGGCGCGGCCGCCCCAGTCATAGCCGACGAGCGCGGCGCGCGGGATCGCCAGCGCGTCCATGAAATCGGCGAGATCGCGCGCGACCGCCGCCTGCTGGCCGGACCGCATCGCCGCCGGCGCGCGCAGCCGGGTCGGCCCGAAGCCGCGCAGATAGGGCACGAGAACGCGCAGGCCGCGCCCGGCGAGCGCGGCCGCCGCCGCGTCGAAGCTGCGCGGGTCATAGGGGAATCCATGCAGCAGGATCGCCGGATCGCCGTCGGGCGGCCCATGCGCCTCATAGGCGATTTCGAGCGCGCCGGTCGCGACGCGATGGATCTCGACGGCGAGAGCGGGCATGGGGCGAAGGGGTCTCCGGCGCGGGCGGGCCGAGCTTGCCCCGCCGGGCGCCGCCGAGGCAAGAGCGCCGTCGCCGGTGGCCGAGGCGACGGCGGGGCAGGGGGGCGATGATGATCGAGGCGCGCATCAAGGCGGTCGGCGGCTGGATCGACGTCGGCTGGGACGGCGCGGGAATCGTCATGGCCGCGGTCGGCCCGCCGCTGCTGTTCCTCGTCAAGGAGCCGGCGACGCTCGTCGGGCGCCAGAAGCGGACCGAAGAGCGCGGCCGCTACCGGCGGATGGCGCTGAACGCGCTGCGCGCGGCGGGCGCCGACGAGGCGATCGACGAGGCCGAAATCGCCTGGACGCACCGGGCCGGCTAGCGGCGCGCGCCGGCGCGGCGCTTGCGCGCGCTTCCCTTCGTCACAATATTCGTGTATCGCACCGCACAATCGAACGGTTCAGCGGGAATCGCCGCCGCGCCGTCGCATTCCCGTAACCTTCGTCCGATGTGAAGCCGCGCGCGGTCCGCCGCGCCCGGAATCGCCCGCCGTCCCGAAAGCCCTCGTCATGAAGCTCCGCAACGTCGCCATCATCGCCCACGTCGACCATGGCAAGACCACGCTGGTCGACCGGCTGCTGCAGCAGTCCGGCGCGTTCCGCGAGAACCAGCGCGTCGCCGAACGGGTGATGGATTCCAACGATCTCGAGCGCGAGCGCGGCATCACCATTCTCGCCAAGGCGACCTCGGTGGTCTGGAAGGACGTCCGCGTCAACATCGTCGACACCCCCGGCCATGCCGATTTCGGCGGCGAGGTCGAGCGGATCCTGTCGATGGTCGACGGCGCCATCGTGCTGGTCGACGCCTCCGAGGGGCCGATGCCGCAGACCAAGTTCGTCGTCGGCAAGGCGCTCAAGATCGGCCTGAAGCCGATCGTCTGCATCAACAAGGTCGACAAGTCGGATGCGCGCGTCACCGAGGTCGCCAACGAGTGCTTCGACCTGTTCGCCGCGCTCGACGCGACCGACGAGCAGCTCGACTTCCCCATCATCTACGGCTCGGCCAAGCAGGGCTGGATGGCCGATTCGCCCGACGGGCCCAAGGAGAACATGGGGCCGCTGTTCGATCTCATCGTCCGCCACGTCGAGCCGCCCAGGGTGATCGAGGGCGGCTTCCGCATGCTCGGCACGCTGCTCGAATCCAATCCCTATCTCGGTCGCGTCGTCACCGGACGCATCTTCTCCGGCTCGATCAAGGCCAATGCGCCGGTCAAGGTGCTCGATCGTCTCGGCAATCTCGTCGAGCAGGGCCGCGTGTCCAAGATCCTCGCCTTCCGCGGCATCGAGCGCGTGCCGATCGAGGAAGCGGAGGCCGGCGACATCGTCGCCATCGCCGGCATGGAGAAGTTCAACGTCGCCGACACGCTGGCGGCGATCGACGTGACCGAGCCGCTGCAGGCCCAGCCGATCGACCCGCCGACGCTTTCGATGACGTTTCTGGTCAACGACAGCCCGCTCGCCGGCACCGAGGGCGACAAGGTGACGAGCCGGGTCATCCGCGACCGCCTGTTCAAGGAGGCCGAGGGCAATGTTGCGCTGAAGGTCGAGGCGGCGGCCAACACCGACGCCTATGTCGTCTCGGGCCGCGGCGAGCTGCAGCTCGCCATCCTCATCGAGACCATGCGCCGCGAGGGCTTCGAACTCGGCGTCTCCCGCCCCAAGGTCCTGTTCTCGCGCGACGCGGACGGCGAATTGCTGGAGCCGATCGAGGAGGTCGTCATCGACGTCGACGAGGAGCATTCGGGAATCGTCGTGCAGAAAATGTCCGAGCGCAAGGGCGAGATGGTCGAGATGCGCCCGTCCGGCGGCAACCGGCTGCGGCTCGTCTTCCACGCGCCGACCCGCGGGCTGATCGGCTATCTCGGCGAATTGCTGACCGACACCCGCGGCACTGCGATCATGAACCGCCTGTTCCACGCCTGGGGCCCGTGGAAAGGCGAGATCGCCGGCCGGCGCAACGGCGTGCTGATCTCCAACGAGAAGGGCGAGGCGGTCGCCTATGCGATGTGGAATCTCGAGGATCGCGGCCCGATGATGATCGAGCCGGGCTGGAAAGTGTATCAGGGCATGATCGTCGGCCAGCACACCCGCGACAACGATCTCGAAGTGAACGTGCTGAAGGGCAAGAAGCTCACCAACATCCGCACCCATTCCAAGGACGAAGCGGTCCGCCTGACCCCGCCGATCCAGATGACCCTGGAAAAGGCGCTCGCCTACATCCAGGACGACGAACTCGTCGAGGTGACGCCGAAGTCGGTGCGGCTGAGGAAGACCTTCCTCGATCCCAACGAGCGCAAGCGGGCGGAGCGGGCGAAGATGGCGGATGCGTGAGGGCGGCGCGGGCCGGCGGCGCGCGATCGGGCCGGCGCGGCTGCCGTCCCGCCATTTTGCCGCCTCACTCCTTTGGTCTCTGACGCCATCCGAAATCGCCGGTCGCTGGGAGGCGCAGTTGGCAGTCAGGTCGCTTGTGGTCGTCGTCGCGCTCGCCGCGCCCGGGCCCGCCGCTTGGGCCGGCGACTATCCGCCGCCCGGCCTGCCGGAGCCGACCACGCCCTATGCCCAGCAGGCGCTGCCGTCGCTGGCTCAGGACCCGCAGGCGCCGTCGCCCTCGGTCTGGAAGGGGCTCTATGTCGGGACCGACATATTTTTCTCCGGCGGCAAGGGGGTCAAGGGGCTGATCGGCGGCGGCGGATTCGTCGGCTACGACCGGCGTCTCGACAACAATCTGGTGATCGGCGTCGAGGCGTCGACCGGCTTTGCGCCGTTTTCGCTCCAGCACAGCCCGTTCAAGGGCTATGACTACGCCGAGGTCAGCGCCAGGGTCGGCTATGAAATGGGCCGGGTCACGCCGTTCCTGACGGCGGGCGTCGCGCTCTCCAGGCCCAATGGCGCGCCGGGCGCGGGCTATCTCAGTCCGGCCGATTCGGCCAACGCCCTGTTCGACGGCGCGGGCGGCCTCAGCGGCAGCGGCGTCTTCGGCGCCGGCTTCAACTATGCGCTGACGAGCACTACGACGGTCGGGCTCGCCGCGGTGGTGGGAACCGGGCGCGGGTTCGCGCCGCCGCCGTGACGCGCGCCAGTCCGGTCCGATCCGAAGGGCCGCGGTAACGCTGTCGCCGGCTTCCCGCCGAACCCGGTTGCCGATTCTCCGCAGCCGCGATAGTTCACCCGCACCCTCTCGATCGACCGGACGCCATGCCTGAAATCAACCGCCGGACCCTGCTCGCCGGATTCGTCGCCGCGTCGGGAGGTCTCGCGCCAGCCATGGCCCAACAGAGCGTCGAACCCGCCAAAGCGCCGCCGACCTTCGGCTATGACGATGTCGTCAAGCGCGCGCGCGATCTGGCGGGCGCGCCGTTCGACGTCCAGGTCGCGCCGCTCCCCGACTCGCTCGCCCGGCTCGATTTCGACGCCTGGCGCGACATCCGCTTCCGATCCGAAAAGCCGCTGCTGGGTCCGGGAAGTCCGTTCCGGCTCGAATTGTTTCATCTGGGCCATCTCTACAAGCGGCCGGTGACCGTCAATGTGCTGCGCGACGGCTTGCCGGCGCCGGTGCCCTATGCGAGCAACCTGTTCGACTACGGGCGCAACAAGATCGACGGCGCGCTGCCGGTCAATCTCGGCTTCGCCGGCTTCCGGCTGCATTATCCGCTCAACGCGCCCCATGTCATGGACGAGGTGATCGCGTTCCTCGGCGCCAGCTACTATCGCTTTCTCGGCCGCGGCCAGCGCTACGGGCTTTCCGCGCGCGGGCTGGCGATCGGCGCCGGCGAGCAGGAGGAATTTCCGTTCTTCCGCGAATTCTGGATCGAGACGCCGCCGCCCGGCGCCGAACGCGCGGTCATCCATGGCCTGCTCGACGGGGAATCGGCGACCGGCGCCTTCCGCTTCGAACTCTATCCGGGGATGGAGACGAGCGTCGAGGCGACGGCGACGCTGTTCGCGCGCCGCGCGATCCAGTCCCTCGACATGGCGCCCCTGTCCTCGATGTTCCTGGCCGGCAAGAACGACCACCGCTTCGACGAGGATTTCCGCAACGAACTGCATGATTCCGACGGCCTGCTGATCCATAACGGATCGGGTGAATGGATCTGGCGCCCGCTCAGCAATCCCGTGCAGCCGGCGGTCTCGGCCTTCCTCGACAAGGACGTGCGCGGATTCGGGCTGCTCCAGCGCGACCGCAGCTTCGAGCATTACCAGGATCTCGATCTGGCCTATGAATTGCGGCCGAGCTATTGGGTCGAGCCGCGCGAGGGCTGGGGCGAGGGCCGGGTCGGCCTCGTCGAACTGCCGACCCGCGACGAGAGCAACGACAATGTCGTGGCGTCCTGGACGCCCAGGGAGACGATCGCGGCGGGCCGCTCGCTGTCCTACGGCTATCGCGTCACGGCGCTGATGAACGACGCGCGCCTGACCCCGGGCGCACGCGCCATCAACACCTGGCGCACCACGCCGCGCGCGCTCGGCTCGGCCGAGCCGGTGGCCCCGGGCGCATCGCGCTTCCTGATCGATTTCTCCGGCGGCGATCTCGCCTATTTCCTCGGCGATCCCACGCTGGTCGAGATCGTGCCGTCGACCTCGGCAGGGCGCATCACGCGGTCGTTTCTGGCCCCCAATACCCATGTGCGCGGCTTTCGCGCCGCCATCGACGTGCAGATCGATCCCGGCCAGTCGTGCGACCTGCGCGTCTTCCTGCGCGGCGCCAATCGCGCGCTGACCGAGACCTGGACCTTTCCCTGGCGCGCCTGAGGCGCGCCCGCCCGCGCCCGCGCGTCAGATCGCTTCGCCGCGCAGCAGGCGCGGCGCGGCGCCGCGGGCGCCGCCCGCTTCCTCGATCAGCAGACGTTTGAGCGCGGGCGCGCGATCGACCAGGCGCAGGCCGAAGTCGCGCAGCGCGCGCAGGCTCGCGACGTCGTTCGAGAACAGCCGGTTCATCGCGTCCATGCCGAGCCCGCTCGCCGCGACATCGAACCGTCGCGCCCGCTCGTATTGCGCAAGCGCCGCCGGCGCCCCGGGATCGAGGCCGAGCCGCATCGGCTCGGCGACCGCTTCGGCGAGCGCCGCCGCGTCGCGCAGCGCGAGATTGAGGCCCTGTCCGGCGAGCGGATGGACGACATGCGCCGCGTCGCCGATCAGCGCCAGGCGCGCGCCGACGAAGCGGCGGGCGATCCGAAAGCCCAGCGGAAACGCGCGCGGCGGCGAGACCGTCTCGATCGCGCCGAGCCGGTGCATGAACCGGAACTCCAGCTCGCGCCGGAACGCCTCGGCCGGCAGCGCGACCAGCGTCTCGGCTTCGTCGTTGGCCTCGTTCCAGACGATGCTCGAGCGGCGGCCGGGCAGCGGCAGGATGGCGAAGGGGCCGGCGGGGAGAAAATGCTGCTCGGCCCGCCCGTCGTGGTCGCGCTCGTGGGCGATCGTGGCGACGATCGCCGACTGGCCGTAGCGCCAGCCGACCGTCGGGATTTCGGCGGCCGTCCGCAACCGCGACCGCGCGCCGTCCGCCGCCACCAGCAGCCGCGCGCGCGCCGGCTCGGCGCCGACGATTTCGACCCTGTGCGAATTGCGCCCGGGAGCGAAGCCGGCGATCGCGCCGCTCCGGAAGACGACGCCGAGGCGCTCGCACCGCGCCTGGAGGGCGGCGACGACGTCGTCGTTCATCGCCATATGGGCGAGCGGCGCGTCCCTGGTTCCCTCGAAGCGCATCTGCGCGGGGCGGACGGCGTCGCGCGCGCCCCCGTCGGCGATGGTCATCTGCAGGATCGGCTGGGCGAGCGGCGCGATTGCGTCCCAGGCGCCGATCCGCGCGAGCATGCGGCGCGACCCCGCGGCGATCGCGCTCGCGCGGTCGCGCCCCTCGCGCGCGCCGCGGCCGGGATCGACGACGAGCGTCCGCGCGCCGCGCCCCAGCGCCTGTTGCAGCGCGGCGGCGAGCGCGAGCCCCGCCATGCCGCCGCCGGCGATCACGAAGTCGAACACCTGGGCTTGCGCGTCTGACGGAGAATTCTGCATCGCGCATTGTCGGGCGCCGCGCAGCGCGGCGCAACCGCAGGCCGCACCCGGGCCGCGGCGGCGGCGCATGGAGACGCGGTCGCCGCCCGCGTCTACGAGCGCTTGGGCGGCGGGGCTGCGAGCATCGCCGCGATTTCGGCGGCGGGGACCGGCCTGCTGAACAGATAGCCCTGCATTTCGTCGCAATCGTTGGCGCGCAGGAACGCCAGTTGCTCCTCGGTCTCGACGCCTTCCGCGATGACCCTGAGGCCGAGCTTCTGTCCCAGCGAGATCACGGCGCCGACGACGGCCCTGTCGTTGCCGTCGTCGATGATGTCGTCGATGAACGACTTGTCGATCTTGAGCCGCCGGACCGGGAAGCTCTTCAGCGCGGCGAGGCTGGAATAGCCGGTGCCGAAATCGTCGACCGAAAGCTGCACCCCCAGGGCCTGCAGCTCGTTCATGATCGCGACCGCCAGGCGGGCGTCCTGCATGATCACGCTCTCGGTGAGCTCGAGTTCGAGATATCGCGCCTCCAGGCCGCTCTCGGCGAGCGCGGCGGCGACCCGGCCGACCCAGTTCCTTTCCTTGAACTGGCGCGCCGAGACATTGACGCAGATCGTCATCGGCGGCAGGCCGCCGTCCTGCCAGAGCTTGTTCTGGCGACAGGCGGCGAGCAGGACCCAGTCGCCGATCGGCGCGATCAGGCCGGTCTCCTCGGCCAGCGGGATGAACCGCATCGGCTCGACCGTGCCCATCGTCGGATGGCGCCAGCGGATCAGCGCTTCGGTCGCGAACACGCGCCCGGTTCGCAGGTCGACCTGCGGCTGGTAATGCAGGACGAATTCCTCGCGCGCGATCGCGCTGCGCAGCTCCTTCAGCAGCAGAAATTTCTCGTGCACCTTGACGTTCAATGCCGGCGTGTAGAACTGGAAATTGTCGCGGCCGATCTCCTTGGCGCGGTACATCGCCGCGTCCGCGTTGGCGAGCAGCGTTTCCGCGTCGGGACCGTCGTCGGGATAATTGGCGAGGCCGATGCTGCAGGTGACCTGGAGTTCCTGGCCTGCGACATGAATCGGCGCCGCGATCGCCGCCCGCAGTTTCTGCAGCGTCGCCGAAACCATTTCCCCGCTGCTCGGCTGGTCGAAGAGGAGGATGACGAATTCGTCGCCGCCGAGCCGCACCACCGTATCGGTGGCGCGCACGCAATGGACCATCCGTCTGGCGACCGCCTTCAGGAGTTCGTCGCCGGCCTTGTGGCCGAGGCTGTCGTTGACGAATTTGAAATTGTCGAGATCGACGAACATCAGCGTCGCCCGGCGACCGTGCCGCTCGGCGAACGCCACGGCCTGGGTGACCCGGTCCTCGAGCAGGGCGCGGTTGGGAAGGCCGGTCAGCGCGTCATGATTGGCCATGAAGTGGATGCGCTCTTCGGCCTGCCTGCGTTCGATCGCGATCGCGGCGATCCGGGTGGCGACCTCGACGAAGCGCATCTCGGCGTCCGTCGGCTCGCGAACTTCTCGCGAATACATCGCGAACGTGCCGAGCACCGCGCCCTGGTGCGACAGGATCGGCGTCGACCAGCACGAGCGAAGGCCATGGGCGGCGGCGAGATCCCGATGGTCGCGCCAAATCGGATCGCTCATGATGTCGGCGACGACCACCGGCTCGCGCCGATAGGCCGCCGTCGGGCACGAGCCGACATCGGGTCCGACGCGCACGCCGTCGAGCGCGGCGGTGTAGGCCTTCGGCAGGCTCGGAGCGGCGCCGTGCCGCAGGTGGGTCCCCTCGCTGCTCATCAGCAGAACCGAGCCATAGATTCCGACCAGCTGCGATTCGATGAGCCGCACGAGCTGGTCGAGCACGTCGTCAAGCCGCATGTTCTTGGCGATCATCTCGATGATGCGCGCCTGTCCGTTGCGGAGGATTTCGTCCTGCCGGCGCTTGGTCACGTCGCGCCCGATGCCGACCAGCCCGACGACCTGGCCGCGAATGTTGCGAAACGGGACCTTGGTCGTCGACAGGCAGATCCTGGCGCCCGTGGCGTCGATGAAAGTCTCCTCCAGATCGACCATCGGCCGGCCGGTGCGGACGATGGTCTGTTCGATTTCGAAGAGTCGCCGGGCGATGTCCGGGGGATGGAGATCGAAATCGGAGCGGCCGACCAGGTCGCCGTCATGGGCCCGGCCCAGGTCCGCCGCCACCGCCCGGTTGGCGACGATGAAGCGGCTCGCGGCATCCTTGACGAACATTCGATCGGGCATCTGGTCGATGAGGACCTGCAGCGAGATTCGATCGTCGGCGCGCTCCTCGAGCGACTGCCGCAAGCCCGCGATCTCGCGGCGCAGCGCGTCGTGGGTCTGGCGCAACGCCTCCGCGGCTGCATGGTCGTCCGGCTCGGGATCACGAGTTCGACGCGCCGTCTGACCGGACATTTGAATTCCCCGCCGCCCGACGGGATCGCCGCGATCCCGCTCCACATGATCGATCGCCGCCCGCCGCGGCGACGCTCCGAAGCGGCGCGCCTCGCGGGCGGCGATTCGAGCGCGCCGAAGCTGGACGCGGGGCGCAAACACCATGCCAGACTTGGGCTTCCGGCATTAACACGCCGTTGCCGTCGCGAGTCTGGATTTAGCGATGCGGCTCGAGAGTCGGCTTAACCCTAACGGGGCTCGGGTCGGCCTTCGCCGGCGACGCCGGCCGGCCGCGCGCCGCATCCGGTTGCGCGCATGATGGCAAGGCATCGCCGCATCTTCAAAATCATATTCCCCGCGGGGCGCCGAAGGCCGATGGTGTGCGCCGACCTCTCGAACCCGCGAACGGCGAATCATGAAGCTCATCGAACTCGCGCGCACGCCGCGCATCGTGGCGGGAATCGGCGCCCGCGCGCGCATCCCCGCGCTCGCCGGCGCCGGGCCGGTCCTGCTTGTCGCCGATCCCGGGTTGAAGGCGACGGGAATCGTCGAGGAGATCGCCGCAGGCTTGCGCGCCCGCGGCGTCGGGCTTGCGGTCTTCGACGCGTTCCAGAGCGATCCGTCCATCGCGCAGGCCGACGCCGCCGCGGCGCTGGCGCGCGCCGAGGGCTCGACCGCGGTCGTCTGCCTCGGCGGCGGTTCGGCGCTCGACCTCGGCAAGGCGGTCGCCGCGATCGCGCCGGCGGCCGAATCGGCGGCGCATTACCAGCTGTCCGCCAACCCGCTGCCGCCGCGCGGCCTGCGCAGGATCTGCGTGCCGACGACGTCGGGCACGGGATCGGAGACGACGCGCACCGCGATCCTGACCCGCGCGGATCACGCCAAGGTCTGGCTGTGGGGCGACGAGATCAAGGCCGACGACGTCGTGCTCGACCCCGAGCTGACCGTCAGCCTGCCGGCGGCGCTGACGGCGGCGACCGCCATCGACGCGCTCGTCCACGCGGTCGAGGCGGCGACCAACCGCAACGCCAATCCGGCGGCTTCGCTCCATGCGCATGAGGCGATCCGCCTGGTCGCGCGCCATCTCGTCGCTGCGGTCGAGAACCCGGGCGATCTCGAGGCGCGCGCCGCGCTGCAATGGGCCGCGGCCTATGCCGGAATCGCGATCGACAATTGCGGCACCGCGATCGCCCATGCGCTCGGCCACGCCATGGGCTCGCTGCGGTCGATCCACCATGGCCGGGCGGTCGGCATCGCCATGCTCGCGAGCCTGCCGTGGAACGTGAAGGACAATGCGGCCTTCGCGGCCTGCGCGGCCGACATGGGCGCCGAGCCGAGCGCCCGCGGCTTCGTCGCCGCCTATGAGGCGTTGCTGCGCGCGAGCGGCATGAAGCTCTCGCTGCGCCAGGAATTCGAAGGGGTCAGCGCGCGGCAGCTCGCCGCCCAGACCGCGCGCCCCGAAAACGCCGCGATGCGCGACGCCAACGCGCGCGCGGCGAGCGAGGACGACCTGCTGATGCTCGCGCGCGAAGTCCTGTCGGTCTCCTGAGGCCCCCCATTCCCTTCTCCCGCTGCGCGGGCGAAGGTGTCATGCCCAGCATGACGGATGAGGTCCTCGAAGCCGGGTGCAAAGAAATGCCGCTTGCGCGCCGCAAGGCCCTCATCCGGCGCTGCGCGCCACCTTCTCCCGCAAAGCGGGAGAAGGGATTCTCGTTCCCACGGAGCCCGTGATGTCGGAAGCGCTCAAAGTGCTCGCCCACGCCCCCAAGGCGATCATCGCCGCGATCGAGATCACCCGCCATCGCCATCGCTTCGATCCGCCGTTCAACGCGAGCTGGGATTCCAAGCCGCGAACGTTCTGGGACGCGGCGATCGTGCGCGTCCACACCGATCTCGGCGTCACCGGGATCGGTTCGGGCGACATGATGCTGGGCTTCGAGGGGCACGAGCATCTGTTCGTCGGCCAGGATGCGCTCGCGCTCGAGCGGCATTGGCGCATCCTCAACAACATCAGCTTCCACTGGGGGCGCTGCTGGCCGCTCGACATCGCGCTATGGGATCTCGCGGGCAAGATCGCCGGCCAGCCGTGCTGGAAGCTGATCGGCGGCCTGTCCGACCGCGTGCGCGCCTACGCCTCGTCGGGCACGCTGCGCGGGCCCGACGCGCTCGCCGACGCGGCGCAGCGCTATCTCGCCGAGGGGTTCACGGCGCTGAAGATCCGGTTTCATCGCGGCGACTGGCGCGCCGACATCAAGGCGCTGGAGGCGGTGCGCGCGCGCGTCGGCGACCGGCTCGAACTGATGGTCGACTGCAATCAGGGCTGGCGCATGTCGTGGGACACCTACGCGCCGTGGTCGCTGAAGGATGCGGTCGCGGTCGCGCGCGAACTCGAACGGCTCGGCGTCTACTGGATGGAGGAGCCGCTGCACCGCGGCGACCGCGCGGGCATGCGGCGGCTGCGCGAAATGGTCGACGTGCGCGTGGCGGGCGGCGAGATGACGCGCGAGCTCTACGAGTTCCGCGACCTCATCGCGGAGGGTTGCCTCGACGTGCTGCAACCCGACGCGGCGCTGGTCGGCGGTCTCACCGGCCTGCGCCGCGTCGCGCTGATGGCGCAGGAGCACAATCTCGTGTTCACCCCGCACACCTGGACCAACGGCATCGGCGTCGTCGCCAATGCGCATCTCACCGCCGGCGTCGCCGACGCGCCATTCCTCGAATTTCCCTACGATCCGCCGGAATGGGATGTGGATCGTCGTGATTACATGATGGCAGAGCCCTTGAAGGTGGACGGCTCCGGCCATATCGTGCTGACTGATAGGCCGGGCATGGGATATCAATTGGCGGAGGGCATGCTCGCCAGAACGCGCACCGGATGACTCCTTCTCGCGTCGTCCCGGGGAGACGACGATGGATAGAAAGTGGCTGCCGCTGAACGCCCTGCGCGCCTTCGAAGCGGCGGGCCAGCACCTGAGTTTCACCGCGGCCGCCAACAGCCTGACGGTCGCGCAGAGCGCGGTCAGCCGCCACGTCATCGTGCTGGAGAATTTTCTCGGCGTCGCGCTGTTCGAGCGCCGGCCGCAGCAGCTGGTCCTCACCGAGGCGGGCCGCCACATCCTGCCGGCGGTCTCGAAATCCTTCGATCGAATCGACCAGGCCCTGCGCGAAGTGATCAAGGAGAAGGGCCGGCCCAAGCGGGTGCTGAAAGTGGCGCTGCCGACGACTTTCGCCTATCGGCTCGCGATTCCGATCCTGCGCGATTTTCGGGCCGAACATCCGGGCATCGCGCTGGAGATCGTTTCCAAGCCGGTCAGCGGCGCCGAGATGGACGGCGACATCGACATTGCGATCGTCTATTCCGAGCCGCGCGTCACCGACGCGATCCACGACCTCCTGTGGATGGTCCGCAGCACGATCCTGTGCAGCCCGCAACTGCTGCAGAGCATCGAGCGGCCCGACCCGGCGCGCCTCATCGCCTCCTGCGATCTGCTGCACGTCAAGATCGAGGAGCGGCCGCGGCATTTCTTCTGGGAGATGATGGCGCGCGCGATCGGACGCCCCGATCTGTCGGTCGACCGCGGCCTTGTCTTCGACACGTCGCAACTGGCGGTTCAATACGCGCTGTCGGGCGAAGGCCTCGCGCTCGCCGATCCCGAGCTGTTCCAGGAGGAGATCGAGGCGGGCCGGCTCGTGCGCCCGTTCGATGTTTCGCTCGACGAGGGCTATGGCTACTATCTCACCACCCATCCCGAGGACCTCAGCAACGAGGCGGTGGCCTTGTTCCGCTCCTGGCTGATCGCGCGCTTCTCCACCGCGACGCCGCCGGCCGACGAGCCTGGGGAGACGCAGGAGCCCGAGCCGCCGCGGGTGCGGGCGGTGAAGTAGGGCGCGCGGGCTCCGCCGAGAGGGGCCGATTTGCCTGGTGGGAGACGGAACAGTCCGGCAGTCCGGCCCCGCGTGAGACGCGCGATCGACGCGCGACGTGCCGGCCCGCGCGTCGGACTTGTCAGCGGGGCGTGACGATCGAGCATCGTGACGTGGGCAGGGCGTGCCGACCGATTCCGGGGTCGCGCCGAAGCGCAATTTGGTATGCGCCGATGCCTAAATAACGTAAGCCGCCGAACGAAGCGGCGGCTAGTTTGGCGCCGCCGGCGGCCAGCGTCGCCGGCCGCTCGACGGGCGCCGCGCGGGGGCGCCCGCGCGCGATGGATCGAGGATGGAGCGATGACCGAGGCCGCGCCGCCGATCGAAGACTCCCCGCGCCGCCGCCGACGCGGTGGCGAGCGCGCCGCGCCGGGGGCGCCGGCGCGCAAGCCGCAGCCGCGCTTCCCTTTCCAGCCCGTCGCGCTCATTTC
The DNA here is from genome assembly GCA_050013915.1 of Roseiarcus sp. Taxonomy (GTDB): domain Bacteria; phylum Pseudomonadota; class Alphaproteobacteria; order Rhizobiales; family Beijerinckiaceae; genus Roseiarcus. The sequence continues at coordinate 56,061 of JBEKEI010000018.1, read as the reverse complement.
GGCCGACGAGGTCGAATCGATCCATCGGGCCTCGCTGAGCGTGCTGAATGAGATCGGCGTCGATTTTCTCCACGCCGAGGCCAAGGCGATCCTGCGCGGGATCGGCGCCGACGTCGATCCCGCCTCCGACCGCGTGCGCTTCGATCCCGCTTTGGTCGAGGCGCATATCGGCCTCGCGCCCGAGCAGTTCACGCTGCATGCGCGCAATCCCGAACGCGCGCTCGTCATCGGCGGCGACCGCACCGCCTTCTGCTCGGTCGCCAGCGCGCCCAATTCCTTCGACCGCGACGGCGGCCGCCGGCCCGGCAATCATCGCGACTTCCGGAATTTCATCCGGCTGGGGCAGAGCTTCGAGCAGATCCATCTGTGGGGCGGCTATCCCGTCGAACCCATCGACATCCACGCCTCGGTTCGCCATCTCGACGCGCTGTTCGACATGCTGACTCTCTCGGACAAGCCGATCCACGCCTACAGCCTCGGCCGCGAGCGCATTCGCGACGGGATCGAGCTGGCCAGGCTCGCGCGCGGAATCGACGATGCGACGCTGGAGCGCGAGCCGTCGCTGTTCACGATCATCAATTCCTCCTCGCCGCTGCGGCTCGACACGCCGATGCTCGAAGGCGTGATCCAGATGGCGCGGCGCAACCAGGTCGTCGTGCTGACGCCGTTCACGCTCGCCGGCGCGATGGCGCCGATCACGCTCGCCGGCGCCCTCGTCCAGCAGAACGCCGAGGCGCTCGCCGGCCTCGTGCTCGCGCAGGCGGTGCGGCCTGGCTCGCCGTTCGTCTATGGCGGCTTCACCTCCAACGTCGACATGAAATCGGGCGCGCCCGCCTTCGGCACGCCCGAATACATGAAGACCGCGATCGTCGGCGGCCAGCTCGCGCGCCGTCACGGGCTGCCCTACCGCTCGTCCAACACCAACGCCGCCAACAGCCTCGACGCGCAGGCCGCCTACGAGAGCGTGTTCTCGTTGTGGGGCGCGATCATGGGCGGCGCCAACATGGTCATGCACGGCGCCGGCTGGATGGAGGGCGGCCTGCAGGCCTCGTTCGAGAAGATGGCGCTCGACGCCGACCTGCTCGGCATGGTCGGCGACTTCCTGCGCCCGCTCGCGGTCGACGAGGGCGAACTCGGGATCGAGGCGATGCGGGAGGTCGGCCCCGGCGGCCATTTCTTCGGCGCCGCGCATACCCAGTCGCGCTACCGCGACGCCTTCTTCGCGCCGATGATCTCGGACTGGCGCAATTACGAGACCTGGCGCGAGGCGGGCTCGCCGACCGCCTATGACGCCGCCAACCGGCTCTTCAAGGAACGCCTCGACCAATTCGTCGCCCCGCCGATCGAGCCGGAGCGCCGCGAGGCGATGGAAGCCTTCGTCGCCCGCCGCAAGGCCGAGGGCGGCGCGCCGACGGATTTCTGAGATGGCGCGCGCGCCGATCCTCGCCGCCGTCGCGGACGACCAGCCGCTGGCGTTCCTCGCGACGCCGCATGGCGCGGCGGCGGCGATGTTCTTCGTCTTCGGCGTCGGTCTCGGCCTGTGGTCGGGCGCCTCCGCGACCGTCCTCGCCCGCGCCGGCGTCACGGCCCCGGTGTTCGGGATCGCGATGACGCTGTTCATCGCGGCCTATCTGGCGGCAATGGCGAGCGCCGGGTTTTTCGGCGGCCGGTTCGGCCTGCGCCGGGTGCTGCTGGTGGGCGCGCCATTGACCGGCCTCACCGTCGCGCTGCTGCTCGTCGCGGCGGACGCGCGCGCGATCTTCGTCGCGCTGATCGCATTCGGCCTGTTCGGCGGCCTCGTCGATCTCACCATGAACGCCGAGGGCGCGCGGGTCGAGCGCGACCTCGGCCGGCCGATCCTCGCCGGGCTCCACGGCGCCGCCTCGAGCGGGATCGCGGTCGGCGCCATCCTCGGCAGCCTGATCGCGGTCACGATCGGCTCCTGGCTGTCGGCGCTGATCGCGCTCGCCGCCTTCGCCGGCGTCACCGCCAACGTCTTCGTCGCGACGCCCCGCCGCGGGGCCGAGCGCGCGCTCGAGGCGCCGTCGGGACGGCGCGCGCTGCTGACGCGCAGCCTCGTCGTGCTCGGAATCGTCATCGGCGTCTCGATCGCGAGCGAGGGCGCCGCGATCTTCTGGTCCGCGCTGCTGCTGCAGAGCGAGGCGCCGAGGCTCGCGGCGATCTCCGGGCTCGGCGCGGCGTTCTTCTGCGTGTGCCAGGCCGCGCTTCGGCTCAACGCCGACCGCATCCGCCGGCTCGTCAGCGACCGCCGGCTGATCGTGCTGTCGCTCGCGGTGGCCTGCCTCGGCTTCGTCGTGGTGGCGTTCGACGCCGGCTTCTGGATCACCGTGGCGGGCTTCGCGCTGATCGGGCTCGGCACCGGGGCGGTGGTGCCCTGCGGCTTCGCGCTCGCGGTCGGCCATCGCGGCTTTTCAGCGGCGGCGGCGCTGTCGACCGTCGCGCTGTTCGGGACCTTCGCGCGCCTGCCGGCCCCGCTCGCGATGGGCGCGCTCGCGCGCTACGTCTCGCTGACCGGCGCCTTCGCGCTCTACGCCGTGCTGCTCGCGCTCGCCTGCGCCGGCATGCATCTGTTCGCCGCCGCTGCGCCTTCGCCGGGCGTCCCATCCAACGAGAGGCTCGATCGATGAAATCGCATACCCAGGTCGCCGTGATCGGCGGCGGCGTCGTCGGCGCCAGCGTGCTGTACCATCTGACCAAGGGCGGTTGGAAGGACGTCATGCTGATCGAGCGCGCCGAACTGACCTCGGGCTCGACCTGGCACGCGGCGGGCGGCATGCACACGCTGAACGGCGATCCCAACGTCGCCAAGCTCCAGCAATATACGATCAATCTCTACAAGGAGATCGAGACGATCTCCGGCCAGTCCTGCGGGATGCACGTCACCGGCGGCCTCAACCTCGCCGGCACCAGGGAGCGGCTCGACTGGCTGAAGATGGCCAGGGCGCGGGGCCGCTATCTCGGCATGGACCTCGAAATCATTTCCGTCGACGAAGCCGCGCGGATGTATCCGTTCATCGAGAAGAAGCATTTCGTCGGCGCCATGTTCGATCCGGTCGAGGGCCATCTCGATCCCTGGGGCGTCACCAACGCCTACGCCAAATGCGCCGGGATGGCCGGCGCCGAGATCAACCGCTTCACCCGCGTGGTCGATCTCCAGCCGCGCCCCGACGGATCGTGGGACGTCATCACCGACAAGGGCGCCGTGATCGCCGAGCATGTCGTCAACTGCGGCGGACTGTGGGCGCGCGAGGTCGGCCGGATGGTCGGGCTGGAGCTGCCGATCCTGGCGATGGAGCACCATTATCTCATCACCGAGGACATTCCCGGCGTCATCGATCCCAAGGTCGACAAGTTCCACGTCATCGACTTCGAGGGCGAGATCTACATGCGCCAGGAAGGCGGCGGCATGCTGATCGGCACCTATGAGCAGGCGTGCCAGCCGTGGTCGGAGGTCGCGACGCCCTGGGACTTCGGCCAGAACCTGCTGCCCAACGATCTCGACCGCATCGCGCCGAGTCTCGAGACCGCGTTCGAGCATTTCCCCAGGCTCGGCGAGGTCGGCATCCGCAAGACGATCAACGGGCCCTTCACCTTCGCGCCCGACGGCAATCCGCTGATCGGGCCGGTCAAGGGTCTCGAGAACTTCTGGGTCGCCTGCGGCGTCATGGCGGGCTTCAGCCAGGGCGGCGGCGTCGGCCTCGCGCTCGCCAACTGGATGATCGACGGCGATCCCGGCCATGACGTCTGGGGCATGGACGTCGCGCGCTTCGGCGACTGGGCGACGCTCGCCTACACCAACGCCAAGGTGCGCGAGAATTATTCGCGCCGCTTCCGCATCCGCTTCCCCAACGAGGAACTGCCCGCCGCGCGGCCGCTGCGCACGACGCCGATCTATGACCGGCTGGTCGCGGAGAACGCGGTGTTCGGCGAATATTGCTCGCTCGAAAATCCGCTGTGGTTCGCGCCAAAGGGCATGGCGCCGGTCGAGGACGTCACCTTCCGCCGCTCCAACGCGCATGAACACGTCGGCGCCGAATGCCGCGCGGTGCGCGCGGGCGTCGGCATGACCGAGATCGCCAATTACGGCAAGATCGAGGTCGAGGGGCCGCGCGCCGCCGAATTCCTCTCGCACGTCATGGCCAACAAACTGCCGGCGGTCGGGCGGCTCGCGCTGACCCCCATGCTCAACGAGCATGGCAAGCTGATCGGCGATTTCACGATCGGGCGCTGGGCGCCCGACAAGTTCCTGCTCGTCTGCTCCTATGCGGCGGAGGGCTATTACGTCAGATGGTTCGAGCGCCATCTGCCGAAGGACGGGGTGCGGCTGCGCGCGGCGTCGATGGACTATCCCGGTCTGTCGATCGCCGGACCGAAGTCGCGTGCGCTGTTGCAGGCGCTGACGCGCGAGGACGTCTCGAGCGAGAAATTCCCGTTCCTGTCGTTCCGGCGCATGGATGTCGGGATGATCCCGGCGCTGGTCGGCCGCGTCAGCTTCACCGGCGACCTCGGTTTCGAGATCTGGGCGCGGCCGGAATATCAGCGCGCGCTCTACGACCTCCTGCTGAAGGAGGGCGCGGCGTTCGGGCTCACCCAGTTCGGCATGCGCGCGCTGCTGTGCATGCGGCTGGAGAAGAATTTCGGCACCTGGGCGCGCGAATACCGGCCGATCTACGGGCCCTATGAAGCGGGGCTCGGCCGCTTCGTCGATCTCAGGAAGAACGATTTCGTCGGCCGCGCCGCGGCCGCGCGCGAGAAGGAGACCGGCGGCAAGCTGCGCCTTCTGGGCTTTTCGGTCGACGCGCTCGACGCCGACGCGATCGGCGACGAGCCGATCTGGCACGACGGCCGCGTCGTCGGCTGGGTCACCTCGGGCGGCTACGGCCACAGCGTCGGCCAGTCGCTCGCGCTCGGCTATGTCGAGAAGGCGGTCGCGGCCGCGACCGCCGGCTTCGAGATCGAGATCATCGGCGACCGCCGGCCGGCGAAGCGGCTCGATGCGCCGGCGTTCGATCCGCAGGGACTGCGGATGCGGGGGTAGGGTCCGCGCCCCGAACAAAAAAGCCCGGCGTTTCCGCCGGGCTCGTCGTCCTCAATAGTCCATGTCGCCCATGCCGCCGCCCGGCGCGCCGGCCGCGGGCTTTTCCTTCTTGGGCCTGTCGGCGACCAGCGCTTCGGTGGTGATCAGCAGCGAGGCGACCGAGGCCGCGTCCTGCAGCGCCGTGCGCACGACCTTGGCCGGATCGATCACGCCCGCCTTGACGAGGTTCTGGTATTCGCCGGTCGCGGCGTTCCAGCCCCAGGCGTAGTCGGCTTTCTCCAGGAGCTTGCCGACGACGAAGGAGCCGTCCTCGCCCGAATTCTGGATGATCTGCCGGGCCGGGACCTGGAGCGCGCGGCGGACGATGTCGATGCCGGCCTTCTGGTCGTCATTGGCGGGCGTGATGGATTCCAGCGCTTTCAGCGCGCGCAGCAGCGCGACGCCGCCGCCCGGCAGTATGCCTTCCTCGATCGCGGCGCGGGTCGCGTGCAGGGCGTCGTCGACCCGGTCCTTCCGCTCCTTGACTTCGACTTCGGTCGCCCCGCCGACGCGGATCACCGCCACGCCGCCCGCCAGCTTGGCGAGCCGCTCCTGCAGCTTCTCCTTGTCGTAGTCCGAGGTGGTCTCCTCGATCTGGGCGCGGATCTGCGCGACCCGCCCCTCGATTTCCGACTTCTTGCCGACGCCGTCGATGATCGTGGTGTTCTCCTTCTCGATCGTCACCTTCTTGGCGCGGCCGAGCATCGCCAGGGTGACGTTCTCGAGCTTGATGCCGAGATCCTCGGCGATCATCTGGCCGCCGGTGAGGATGGCTATGTCCTCGAGCATCGCCTTGCGGCGGTCGCCGAAGCCCGGCGCCTTGACCGCCGCGATCTTCAGCCCGCCGCGCAGCTTGTTGACGACCAGCGTCGCCAGCGCCTCGCCCTCGATGTCCTCGGCGATGATCAGCAGCGGCTTGCCGGACTGGACGACCGATTCGAGCAGCGGCACCAGCGGCTGCAGCGTCGAGAGCTTCTTCTCGTGGATGAGGATGTAGGCATCCTCGAGCTCGGCGCGCATCTTCTCGGCGTTGGTCACGAAATAGGGCGAGACGAAGCCGCGGTCGAACTGCATGCCCTCGACGACCTCGAGCTCGGTCTCCAGGCTCTTGGCCTCCTCGACCGTGATCACGCCCTCCTTGCCGACCTTCTGGACGGCCTCGGCGAGGAAGCGGCCGATCTCCTTGTCGCCGTTGGCCGAGATCGTGCCGACCTGGGCGATCTCGTCGTTGGAGGTGATTTTCTTGGAATGCGCCTTGAGGTCGGCGACCACCGCCGCCACCGCGACGTCGATGCCGCGCTTGAGGTCCATCGGGTTCATCCCGGCGGCGACATATTTGGCGCCTTCGCGCACGATCGCCTGGGCGAGCACGGTCGCCGTCGTCGTGCCGTCGCCGGCGGTGTCGCTGGTCTTGGAGGCGACCTCGCGCACCATCTGGGCGCCCATGTTCTCGAACTTGTCCTCGAGTTCGATCTCCTTGGCGACGGTCACGCCGTCCTTGGTGATTCGCGGCGCGCCGAACGATTTCTCGATCACGACATTGCGGCCCTTGGGCCCGAGCGTCACCCTGACGGCGTTGGCGAGCTTGTCGACGCCATGCAGCATCCGGTCGCGCGCGTCGGTCGAGAACCTGATTTCCTTGGAAGCCATCGCTTCTTCGCTCCTTCGATCGGGTTGGATGGGGATGAGGCGGCCGACCGGCTCAGGCGGCCTTCTTGAGGGTCGCGGCGCCTTCGATCACGCCGAGAATATCGCTCTCCTTCATGATCAGCAGATCCTCGCCGTCGATCTTGACCTCCGTGCCGGACCACTTGCCGAACAGGATGCGGTCGCCGGCCTTCAACTCGAGCGCGATGAGTTCGCCCTTCTCGTTGCGGGCGCCGGGACCGACCGCGACAACCTCGCCCTCCTGAGGCTTTTCCTTGGCGGTGTCGGGGATGATGATGCCTCCGGCCGTCTTTTCCTCGGCTTCGATGCGGCGGACGACGACGCGATCGTGCAAGGGACGGAATTTCATTCAATGCCTCCATTTGCCAATCGGAACCTGAAAACCGCCGGGCCGGCTCGGGCCGGGCGGCGGTGACGGAGGTGGGAACGACGATTTTTGGCTTCAAGGGCGGAATCGAAAAATTTTCGCACTCATCCTGGAAGAGTGCCAGCAATCCAGGCAATGGATTGAAAAATATCAATTTCATCAGGAATCGCCAGCGTCCGGCCGCTGTTCCCGGCGGGGCTGGCGTTCGGAGCGACCAGGCGCGGGCGTCAGCGCGTCGTCGTCCCGGTCGGGAAAACCGACCGGGCGCATCCCCAAGTGGAAGGCGCGCCCGGTCTGTTCGGCCTCATTGGCAAACGTTGACCGGCTGCTGGCCGACGACGCGGCCCCAGCGATCGTAGATCGGACGATATTCGAGGCAATTGTCCTCGGAGGCGGCGTAGGCGGCGCCGGCGGCGAGGCCGAGGATGCCGATGCCGATTCCCGGACCCCAGAAACCGTGATGATGGTGCGGCCATGGGTTGGCGGAAGCCGGGGTCGAGCCGACGACGGCGAGGCCGACGACGAGGGCGGCCGCCGAAGCCGCGAGGGTCTTGGTCAGGGAAGCGCGCATGAGTTTCTCCATATTCTGAGCGGCTTGCCGTGGCGGCGCCGCGATCGGGTCACGGCGGAAGGTTACGGGACGGCCGCGCGCACGGCGGACGCGGTCGCGATCACGATGCAGTGAGCGCCCCTCGTGGAATCCGAATCGGGGGAGGATTCGCGGGCCCGCCGGCCGGCCGGGGGCGGCTTCGGCGAGCCCCCCGATCAGTCGCAGAGCTTCGACTTGTCGAGAAGCGCGAGCAGCGGCGCGGCGATGCCGTCGCGCGCGTGGCACAGTCCCGAGGCGATCGCCTGCGCCTCGCCCGCTCGTCCCTGTTCGGAGACGACGGTGGCGAGGATGAACTGCACGAGATTCTTCACCTGCCGCCGGACCTCGATCGGCCCCTCCAGGGTCATCGCGGTCCGCAGCTCCGCCTCTGCGCTCGACAGGTCGCTGGGCGAAACCGGCTCGCGCCTCAGGTAGACCATCGCCTCGGCGATGTGCGAACGCGGGTCGTCGGGATAGCGGCGCAGGAATTCGAACGCCTTTTTCGAGTCGCCGTTCATCGAATCCTGGACTTCGGCGCCGGGTATGAAACGCGCCGCCTCGGCGGCCTCGCCCGCGAAATGCTTCCACGCGAACAGGCAGGAGGCGAGCGCGACGACGAGCCCGACCGTGGCCGCGAGCGCCGCGGCGCCGCGGTAGTTCGGGCGGAAACGATCGCCGGTCCACAAGGCCAGCATCAGGAGGGTGAAGGAGCCCCCGGCGACTGCGCCGCCGGAATGGCAGAAATAGTCGGTGTGGCCCGAGGCCCCATAGGCGAGCGGCCCGAGCGCGGGCACGCCGAGCAGGCCGGCGGTCCACAGCATCCGGCGCAACTGGGTCGCATTGGCGGCGCAATGGAAGCACGCCACGAACAGGGCGCCGACCATCCCGGTGATCGCCCCGGACGCGCCGACGGTGGTCACGAGGTGATCGTTGCCGAGCAGCGATCCGGCCGCCCCGCCGAGGGCGCTGACGACGAATGTCGCCGCCAGCCAGGCCCGGCCGATGATCGCCTCGAGCCTCAGGCCGACGAGAAACATCGCAATGCTGTTGCCGATCACATGCGAGGGGCTCGCGTGCAGCAGGGGCGCCAGGAAGACCCGCCACCACTGCCCGTCGTCGACCACCCGGTAGTAGCTGGCGCCGCCGAGCGCGATCAGCGATTCCAGATCCAGTTCGCCAGTCTTGCCAATGCTGAACGCCAGCCGCTGCTCGACGCCGTAGAAGATGAACAGCAGCGCCGCGATCATCAGCACCGTCATGATCGGGAGATTGTCGACCAGGGTGCGCTCGCGCGCCGCTCGCGGCGCGGCGCCCGAGGACGAAATGGTCGCGCTGCCGATCGCCGACGGTCCGGAGGCGGCCTGGAACCGCGGCGGCCCATTCGCCGCAGGCTGCGCCAGTCCGCGCTTGCCGAAGGTGGTCGTCGTCATGGCTCGTTCCCGGATACCGACGCGTCAGTTCTGGGACGGAAGGGGCGCCCAACGGGTTAAGGACCCCCAAAACCTTCGGTATGGGTTCGCGGCTGGTGAAAGACCGGTGTAATTCGGAAGACAAATGCAAGAAAATCGGCGGCGCTCCGCCGGCTCCGAGGCCGGCTCGGTCGGCCGCCAGACCAGCCGGCCCCGAGCGCCGGCCGCCCGGCGCGTCCGGATTCGTCAGCCGCTCCGGCGTCGGCCGTCGTCGGCTCGCACGTCGCCAATTCCGGCGGCCCGCGGCCGCTTCGCCGACCAAGGGGACAGTCGCTCAGCCGGCCGCCGTTCCCCTCAGATGCACCTTCTCGTTCTCGCCGAGGTCGGAACGCCGGCCGGTGACCCCCGCCGCGATCATCTTGACCGACGTGACGAGGAAATTCTGGCTTTCCCAATATTCGGCCTCATCCGGGGTGACGCAAAGCAGACGGATCGCCGGATCGTTCGCGTCCTTCCAGAAGGCCTTGTCCGCGGCGGTCCAGAACTTGCCGATCCGCGGCCGGTCGTTCGACATCTCGCCGCGTCCGGTCACCGAAACGAACTTGTGCGCCTTCGCGTCGGAAAAGGTGAGGCAGACGTTTTCGTTGCGGCTGACCTCGTCGTCCTTGGGCGATCCGGAGTCGGTGAGGAAGTAGATCGCGTTCTCGTCGGGGGCCGGATGGGCCGCCATCGGGCGCGCGCGCAATTGGTCGTCGCGTCCGTTGTGGGTCACCACCATCGCGACCTTGACGTCGTTCATCAGCGACCAGACGCGATCGATTCTCGCTTGGGCGTGCGACATGGCGACTCTCCTTGTTTTCTCTGACAGGCACAACGCCCGCCCGACCGGAGAGTTGCCGCGCGCCGGCGCCGGCCTCAGTGCAGCTTCACCGTCGGCGCCGGCCGCCCGCCCCGGCCGACGAGGCCGAGCAGGGTGCGGCCCCGGCCGTGCAGCGCCGCCTCGTGCATTTTGTACAGGCTGCGATACATCAGCCGCGCGAAATAGCCCTCGATGAAGAAATTGCGGCCGACAAGGAAACCCATGAGGTTGCCGACGGTGCTGAATTTGCCGAGCGAAACGAGCGAACCGAAGTCGCGGTAGGCGAAATCGGCGAGCGGCCTGCCGGCGACGACGCGCTCCAGCTGGCCGACCATGAAGTCGGCCTGCTGGTGCGCGGCCTGGGCGCGCGGCGGCACCGGCTGGGGAAAGCCCGGGCGCGGACAGGACGCGCAGTCGCCGAGCGCAAAAATCGAATCGTCGCGCGTGGCCTGCAGGGTCTGGCGCACGACGAGCTGGTTGATCCGGTTTGTCTCCAGCCCGTCGATCTCCGCCAGGAACGGCGGCGCCTTGACTCCCGCCGACCAGACGACCAGCTCGGAGGGGATGATCTCGCCGTCGGCGAGCCGGATCCCGTCGGCGAGCACTTCGGCGACGCGCGCGCCGGTGCGCACTTCGACGCCCATCTTGGCCAGGAGATCCTGGGTCGAGCCGGAAATGCGCGGCGGAAGGGCGGGCAGGATGCGGTCGGCGGCCTCGATCAGGACGATGCGCAGGTCGCGCTCGGGGTCGATCTTGTCGAGCCCGTAGGCGATGATCGCACGCGCGGTGTGATGCAGTTCGGCGGCGAGCTCCGTGCCGGTCGCCCCGGCGCCGATGATCGCGACATGGAGCTGGCCGGGGCGGACCGGAGTCTCCTGGTTCTGCGCGCGCAGGCAGGCGTTGACGAGGCGGCGGTTGAACCGGCTCGCCTGTTCGGGCGTCTCCAGCGGCACGGCGAACTGCCGGGCGCCGGGCGTGCCGAAATCATTGGTCACGCTGCCGACCGCGACGACCAGCGTGTCGTAGGCGAGGCGCGACGGCGGGGTGATCTCGCGCCCCTCGTCGTCGAGCGTCGCGGCGAGCGCGATCGTCCTGGCGGCGCGATCGAGGCCGATCATCTCGCCGTTGCGGTAGCGGAAATTGCGCCAGTGCGCCTGGGCGATGTAGTTCAGTTCGTGCTGCGAGCGGCGCAGGCTGCCGGCGGCGATCGAATGCAGCAGCGGCTTCCAGATGTGGGTGCGGCTCTTGTCGACCAGGGTGACGTGCGCGCGGCCGTCGCGGCCGACGCGGTCGCCGAGTTTGGTGGCGAGTTCGAGCCCGCCGGCGCCGCCTCCGACGACGACGATGCGATGTGGGGCGGCTTCGGTCATCGGGGGCATCCGTTCGGGCGGGCCGGACATGGGGGAGGGAGCGACGCGTGCGTGGCCGGCAGCAAGACCGGCGCCAGACCGTCGAAGGGTCCTATCACGCAAACCTCGGGGCGGCGCACAAATCGTGCTGCGCCCCTCGCCCCGCCGCGCCTCAGCGCCGCCGTTCGAGCGCCGCCTGGATGCGCGCCGCGCTCGGGCCTGCGGCGCGCGGCGCGGCGGGTCCGGCGCCGAGCGATTTGGCCGCGCTGCCTACCCGCGTCTCGCCGCCGCGCATGAACGTGTCGGCTTCGGCGCTGACGAAGGCCTTGAGCGCGGCCGCCGCGCCAAGCGCGACCAAGGAGGAGACGACCGCCCCGCCCATCAGCCAATACAGACCGTCGGCCAGGCCTGCCGGCGCGACGAGGCCGAGCGCCGCCAGCGCCGCGCCGGCCCCGGCGAGCCCGATCAGACCGTTGAGGAGGGCGCCGAAGCCGCGCGATCCCAGGGCGAGGCTGGAGAGCCGGCCGAACAGGATGCAATAGAGCATCAGCCCGAGCGACAGCGCGCTCGTTTCCCTGGAGGTCAGCGGCGCGCCGGTCAGATGCTGGAACAACCCGGCGAATTTGACGACGAGCCAGCTGGGTTGCGCCGGCGCCGCCGAAGCGGCGGCCTGCGCGGTGTACGCCGGTGCGCCGCCGCGGTGGAACAGGAAAGGAATCAGGGTTCTGCGCGTGACGTAGGCGAGCGCGAAGAAGAAGAGGAAGCTGACGAGTCTCTTCAACGCGAAATCCTCCCCGAACGCGTCGATGTTGCGCGGCGGGCGCTTAAGCCGGCGTTGCGATTCGCGGTGAATGCGCGGGAACGGCGGGGCATGGTTTGCGCTGGCTTAATCGGCGCGCGGCGCCGCCCGCCGTCGTCATCGCAAGGGAGCGCAGCGACGAGGCGATCCGGACCGGGCGGGGGCGCGGCCTCCTCTGGCTGGCTTCGCCGCTTGACTTCCCTCGCTTTGTCCGGCGCCGGCGCGACCTGGCGTCGTGACGACAGGACAGGGAAGTTCGTCGCGGGCGGGAGGCGGCCGTTCTGATCCCGGCGTCGCGGCGAGCGGCGCTAACCGATGCCGCCCAGAAAATCCTTTTCGAAAAACAGAATTTCTGATATGGTGAAGGCTCGTTGGACATACTGGGAGCCGCCGATGAACCCGCCCGCCAGGCCAGCCCGCAAGGGCGGGTCGCCGTCGATGAAAGCCTCGTCCGGCGCGATCGCCGTCGCGAGCCGCCGCCGCCCGCCGCGAAAAGCCGCCAAGCCTCTGACATCAAACGATCCGAGGATTCAAATGACCCTTCGCCGGGCTCGCCATCAAGGACTTAGCCGCAATCTCGAAGGGTCGCGAAGGGTCGTTTCGGCCCCAAACGACCCTAAACGGCCTCAAACGACTCCCAGACGGCGCCGAAAGTTCCTCCGAGGCGCGCGACGCGATGAGGCAAAGGACGTGGCCGACTCTGGTTCGTTCGTGGCGCCATTCGTCCTGGTTCTGACCTCCCTGCGCCCGGGCCCTTTGACCGCCCCAACGCGCCGGGCGCCTTCGGCGTGGCAAAAATTGGCTCGGCGGACGAGGCGGACGAGTCCGAAGATGGCAGTGAAGCCGTGAGAACCAAACAGCCCTGCTCCATCGCCGTGCGCCGCCGCTCCCGCTCACTTCACCCGCACTGGCATGATCTCGGCCGACAGCTGGACCTCGTCGCCGAGTCCATAGGCGTAATAGGCCGGCCGGGACACCAGCCGCAGCACCAGGAACAGGCGCAGCCGCAGCCGTTTGAACAGGCTCATCGTCCTGGCGGGCAGCAAGTTCTCGTGCGAGACGTGGACGATCCACCGGCGCGGGTTCGCGGGCAGGTCGATCTCCCGGTGGCGCGCGAGATCGGCCAGATAGCGTTCGACGTTCGGGTCCTCCATGAATCCGAATCGCAACTCGACCCCGATCACCCCGCCGCGCGTCTTGTCGCGGTCGAACACGGTCACGTGATAGCGGCTGTCGTGGACGTAGGGGACCTTGGGGTGGGTCACCTCGACCAGGATCAGGTTGCGGGGCAGCAGGCCGTAGCGTTCCCACAGCAGCTGGACGAGGGCGGGCGCGCGATCGCTCGGGTGGCGCAGCGGCGCCGGCGCCATCACGAGCGCGTTGCGCTCGATGAAGGCCGGGCTGGCGCGATGCAGCGCGACGAGCTCGGCCATGGTCATGGTCGGGCGCGCGGCATAGGCGGCGAAGGTCGCCTTGCGTCCCCAGCGCCAAGTCGCCATTACCAGGAAGGCTGCGGCGCCGACCGAGAGCGGCACGAAGCCGCCCTCGAGGAATTTCACCGAGCTGGCGATGAGAAAGGCGCCGTTCAGCGCCGTCAGCGGCCACCAGACCAGCGCCGTGCGCGCCGCGCCCCAGCCCCATTCGCGCCGCGCGATCGCGACCATCGCGAGCGAGGTGATCAACATCACGGACGAGCCGAAGCCGAGCACCAGCGCGACGCAACCCAGATAGACGCCCCAGTTGACGAAGCCGATGTAAATCTGCCCGGCGTGCGCCCGGTGGGTGTGCTTGACCGCGAGGCGCGGGAACAGCCCGAGACCGATCGCCTGCGAGGTCAGCGAGAAGGCTCCGGAGATCAGCGCCTGCGAGGCGACGACCGTCGCCAGGGTCGCCAGGACGACCAGCGGCAGCACCAGCGGCGCCGGCGCGAGCGCATAGAACAGCTTGCCGCCCGCCGCCGACGCGCCGCCGAGGAGATAGGCGCCCTGGCCGAGATAGTTCAGCAGCAGCGCGGGAAACACCACGGCGAACCAGCCGATGCGGATCGGCCGGGCGCCGAAATGGCCGAGATCGGCGTACATCGCCTCGCCGCCGGTGACGACGAGCATCATCGCGCTGAGGATCAGCAGCGCTTCGCGCGGCCCCGCGCGCAACAGGAACGTCAGACCGAACAGAGGATCGAACGCCCGCAGGATGGCGGGCGCGCGCGCGATCGCGATCGCGCCGAGCGCGGCGATGACGAAGAACCAGACTACCAACAGCGGGCCGAACACGAATCCGATTCCCGAGGCGCCCTTGTACTGGATGGCGAACAGGCCGGTCAGCAGGACGATCGTGATCGGGCCGACACAGGGCGCAAAGGCAGGCGTGACGACGTCGAGTCCCTCGACCGCCGACAGCACGCTGATCGCCGGGGTGATCATGCCGTCGCCAAGCAGCAGCCCGGCGCCCAGCATCAGCGCCCACAACAGGACCCGCGCGCCCCGGTTCTTGTGGCGGTGCAGCAGGCCGTAGAGGGCGAACACGCCGCCCTCGCCGTCGTTCTGCGCGCGAAGCACGAGCGCGGCGTATTTGATCGCGACGATCAGTGTGATCGTCCAGATCGCGAGCGAGATCGCGCCGAGCACGTTGGCGGGCGTCGCCGGGACGCCGGCGGGCCCGAAGAAAATCTGGTCGATCGCATAGAGCGGCGAAGTCCCGATGTCGCCATAGACGACGCCGAGCGCGCCGACGGTGAGCGTCGCGAGCCCGCCGCGCGGCGCATGGGCGGCTCTGCGACGCGCGTCCGCCGCTTGGCCCTCAGCCGTGGAGGCTGCTTCGTTCATGCCGGACCGCCGCGCCGGTTCACGCAGGCCGCGCCGCGACCCGCTCGGGGGCGGCGGGGCGCCGCCGCCGTTGCGAGGATGAAGCGCGGTAGGCGCCACGGCCTTGATGCAGATCAACCAGCGCCGGCGCCTGCGCGCGGCGGACGTCGCGTCGAGATCGATCGACGAGAAGCGGCCTGCGTCCCGCCCGGGACGCCGGCCTCGACCTTCTGGCCCGACCGCTATTCAGTGGACGATTTTCCATTCGTGCAATTGGCCACGCCGGGCGCGCAGTTCTGCGCCGAACCGCCGTTCATCGAGCCATTGGCCGAGCCGCTCACGCCGGTCCTGCCGGCGCCGGTCGAGCCGGTCGAACCGCCCGCGCCTCCGGTCGCGCCGCCGGAGCTTCCCGCCGCGCCGCCGGCGCCGCCGCCCGCAGCGAGACTGGCGACAGGCAGCGCCAGCGCGAGGGCGAGCGCCGCCGACTTGATCATATCGTGCGCCATTCGAGCCTCCGCGTTCAGGAGGCGGGACAACCGAGCCCGGCGCCGTTGGTTCCCGGCGGCGGGCCAGCGGGGCGATGGCCTTATAGCGACGCGGGCCGGCCGGCTAGCGCGTCAGCGCGACCATCGTGCCGCCGCCGCCGTTGGTGATGCTCCAGGTCGTGCTCGGCGTGAGGGTCCAGTTGGCCGTATTGAAGATCGCGGTGTCGGCGACCAGGGTGAGCTGCTGGCTCGACATGTTCGACGTCGAGTTGAACGTCAGCTGTCGGCTCGGCAGGTAGATCAGTCCGCTGAGGCTCTCCGAGACGCTGTCGTCGAAGACGAACGACGAGAGCGCGAGGCCATCGGCTTCGTAGAACAGGATCCCGGCATAGGTTCCGCTCGTCGGCGCCGACAGGGTCATGCTCATGCCGCTGTTGAACTGGATGTTCGAGGTGTCGGCGAAGTAGAAAGTCACCCCGGCGCCGGACCAGGTCCCGCCGTCGACGGTCCAGCCGCCGCCCTTGATCACGTAGACGCCGGGCGACAGCTTGACGGTCGGCGCGCCGTTGAAGTTGAACCCGCCGCAATAGACGCCCGGACTGAGATTGACCGTGCCGCCATTGTAGTTGCCGCCGTTCGCGTTGGGGCCGCTGCAGGTCGTCGAGGCGGGCGCGGGGAGCTTCCCGACGAACGGATTGCTCGCCGTGCTGCAGCCCGTCATGAGGTTGGGGTGCGTGCCCCCGTTGTCGACGATGCTGCCGCCCTGGATGCACAGCCTCGCCGTTGTGATGTTCGAGCCGTTGTTGAAGGTCGCTGCGGGATTGCCCGTACTCTTGACGTCGGCCTCGCAACCGGGCGCGTTGACGTTCGTGCCGCCGTTCGCCATCAGGCCCGGACTCGCCGAGGCGTCGAGGAGGAGAATGCAGACCGTGGCGGCCCCGCCCGGGGCCGCCTCCGCGCTGACGCCGACCTTGGTGGTCGTGGAGCCGGTGACGAGGACCCCGAAGGCCTGGCTGACCGTATATGTCGCGCTGCCCTGAAAGGCGCCGCTGGGGCTGAACGAAAAGCTCGCCTTTGCGCTCGCGCCGAGATCCTCCACGTCGGCGTCGAAGATCTGCTGGGCGACGCCGAACGCCGCGGGGCTCTGCGACCCGCCCGACGCCTCGGCCCCGGCGAGGACCGCCGCGTCGAGCGCCGATTGGAGCTTGGTCCTGGCGCTCGCCGCCAGGCCATAGTCGATGCCGACCGCCACGGAAATCGTCAGCGGCAGCGCCATCAGCCCGAACATTATGCCGACGTTGGCGCGGCGATCGCGTCCGAAGACACGCAAAAGTTTCGAAAGTGCATGGAGCGACATCGACCTTCCCCAAGGTTCGCTTCAGGGAAAATAAAGCCGGAAGTCTTAAACCTCGCATAAGCAAGAGCGTAAATGTCTAGGAAATCACTACCAATTTTCTCGACCGATCTCGGCTGGATGCGCGCGACGGCGGCGCGTTCGGACTTCGAACCGCCAAGGGTCCCCGATCGGCGCCTCGCCCATCCTCGCCGGCCCGGCGTTCGCCCGCCATCGCGCCCGATCAGCGAGCGCGCCGGCGGCGGGGCGCGGAAACGGACGGTCGCGGAGTCATGGGCCATGGCGACGCCGGCGACGACGGCGCCGCCTTGGCCGGTCGTTCCGATCGCCTGTCGCCGGCCCCGCCTTGCCAAACTGCCGCGGGCGCAGCTTAGATCAGCCCCGAAATCCCGCCCGGGGCGCCGCCCATGAACAACCTGATCACCGATCTTCCGGGCGTCCTCGTCGGCTGCTCGCAGGACGCGCGGGTCGCCTCCGGGGTCAGCGTCGTCCTTTTCGAGGAACCGGCGGTCGCCTCGATCGCGATCCACGGCGGCGCGCCGGCGCTGCGCGACGGCGCGCTGCTCGAGCCGGAAATGACGGTCGAGCGCGTCGATGCCCTGGTCCTGTCGGGCGGCTCCGCGTTCGGGCTCGACGCGACTGGCGGCGTCATGGCCTTCCTGGCCGCGGCCTGCCGCGGCCTGCCCGTCGGCCCCGTGCGCGTGCCGATCGCGCCGGGCGCCTGCCTGTTCGACCTCCTCAACGGCGGCGACAAGGCCTGGGGCCGCCGGCCGCCGTATTGGGACCTCGGGTTCGCCGCCGCCGCCGCCGCGGGACGGGAGTTTTCGCTCGGCTCGGCGGGCGCCGGCTGCGGCGCGACGACTTTCGACCTCAACGGCGGCCTCGGATCGGCGAGTGCGGTCTCATCGCGGGGGTTCCTGGTCGGCGCGCTGGCCGCCGTGAACGCGGTGGGCCGCGCGACGCGCGGCTCCGGCCCCCATTTCTGGGCGGCCCCCTACGAGCGCGGCGACGAGTTCGGCGGCCTCGGCGCGCCTGACCGCGCGCCCGCCGACGCGCTCGAAATGCGGCTCAAGGGCGATGCGCCCGCCAGCACCACGATCGCAGTCGTCGTCACCGACGCGCCTTTCGCCAAGGCGCAGATGAAGCGCGTCGCGATCATGGCGCAGGACGGGATTGCGCTGGCGTTGCGGCCGGCCCATGCGCCGATGGACGGCGACATCGTGTTCGCCGCGAGCACCGGGCGCGCGGCGGCGGGGCCCGATCTGCGCGATCTCGCCGAGATCGGCATGCTGGCGGCCGAGTGCCTGGCGCGCGCGATCGCGCGCGGGGTCTACGAGGCGGGACCGTCGCCGAGCCCGGTCCGGCCGCCGTCCTGGCGACAGCGCTACCGACCCTGAGGCTCAGCCGAACCGCTCGGCGCGATAGGGCGCGGGATCGGTGAAGGGCGGCTCGCCGGTCATCAACTCGGCGAGCAGCCGGCCGGTGACCGGGCCGAGCGTCAGGCCGAGATGCTGGTGACCGAAGTCGAACCAGAGGCCTGCGTGGCGCGGCGCCGCGCCGACGACCGGCAGCATGTCGGGCAGACACGGCCGCCGGCCGAGCCACAATTGCGCGTCGCGGCGCTCGGCGAGCGGGAACAGGGCGCGCGCGATCGGCTCCAGCCGGTCGAAATGGGCGGAGGAGGGCGGGTCGTCGCGGCGCGCGAATTCCGCGCCCGTCGTCAGCCGCACGCCGCGCGTCATCGGCGTCAGCGCGTAGCCGAACTCGGCGTCGAGCACGGGGCGGCTCAGCGTCGCATTGCCGGTCGCGCCGAAATGCATGTGATAGCCGCGCTTGACTCCGAGCGGGAATCGATAGCCGAGCGGGGCGCAGACATCAGGCGACCAGGCGCCGAGCGCGATCACCGCATCGCGGGCCTGGAGCGCAGCCTCGCCCGCCGCGAGCGTCCAGCCCGCCGCCGATCGGGCGAGCCCGCGGGCGTCGCCCGCGAGCACGCGCCCGCCGCGCGCGACGAACAGATCGGCGTAGGACTGGACCAGCGCGCCGGGGTCGGGCGTCGTCGAGGGATCGGTGAAATGGACCCCGCCGACCGCCGCCTCCGACAGATGCGGCTCCAGCGCGAGCAGTTGCGCGCGGTCGAGCGCCGCCGAGGCGACGCCGTAGGGCTTGACCTCGGCGGCGTCGGCGAGCGCAGTCCGGCGGCCGCGCTCGGTGCGATAGGCCTTGATCCAGCCGCCCTTGCGCAGCAGCGCGCCGGACCCCGCGGCCACGGCGAATGCCTCGTGTTCGGCGACGCTGCGCATGGTCAGCGGGCGTAGCGCCATCGCGCTCGCGAGCCGCGGCTTCTGGCCGGAGGCGAGAAAATAGCGCCAGACCCAGGGCGCGATCGCGGGCAGGGACGCGTAGCGGATCTGCGCGCGGGGATCGCGATTGAGCGCGGCGCGCGCGAGTTCGCGGGGCGCGCGCGGAAACACGTATGGGAACATCGCCTCGCTCTGGACGATGCCGGTGTTGCCATAGCTGGTCTCGCCGGCTACCCCGCCGCGATCGACGACGACGACGTCGCGCCCGCGCGCCTGCAGGTGCAGCGCGGCCGAGACGCCGACGATTCCGGCCCCGAGTACGATCGCGTCGACCTTGACCAGCGGCATCGGCGATTCTCCTCGACGGCGGAGGCGGCACTGTGCATGGCCGCGTCGCGCAGGCAAGGCTGCAAGAGCGGCGCCGGCGCGGCCTCGAAATCGCCGGCGCGATCGCCTATACAGCCGTAGGCCTGTCTCCCGCCGCTGGACGCTCCGATGATCCCTCGCTATTCCCGCCCCGAAATGGTCGCGATCTGGGCGCCGCGGACGCGCTTTCGCATCTGGTTCGAGATCGAGGCGCATGCCTGCGACGCGCTTGCCGAGATCGGCGTCATTCCGAAGGCGAGCGCGAAAGCGATCTGGGACAAGGCCGGCCACGTCGAATTCGATGTCGAGCGCATCGACGCGATCGAGCGCGTCACCAGGCACGACGTCGTCGCCTTCCTCACGCATCTCGCAGAATTCATTGGGCCCGACGCCCGATTCGTGCATCAGGGCATGACGAGCTCGGACGTGCTCGACACCTGCCTGGCGGTGCAGTTGCAGCGCGCGACCGACATATTGATCGCCGACGTCGACGCGCTGCTCGCCGCGCTGAAGCGGCGCGCGTTCGAATACAAGATGACGCCGACGATCGGCCGCTCGCACGGCATTCACGCGGAGCCGACGACGTTCGGCCTCAAGCTCGCGCTCGCCCATGCGGAATTCGCGCGCGCCCGCGCGCGCCTCGAGACGGCGCGCGCGGAAATATCGACCTGCGCGGTGTCGGGCGCGGTCGGCACCTTCGCCAACATTGATCCGCGCGTCGAGGCCCATGTGGCGCGCGCCATGGGCCTCGTCCCCGAGCCGATCTCGACCCAGGTGATCCCGCGCGACCGTCACGCCGCCTATTTCGCCACGCTCGGGGTGATCGCCTCCTCGGTCGAGCGGCTCGCCACCGAAATCCGCCATCTCCAGCGCACCGAGGTGCTGGAGGCCGAGGAGTTCTTCTCGGACGGCCAGAAGGGCTCGTCCGCGATGCCGCACAAGCGCAACCCCGTGTTGAGCGAGAATCTCACCGGCCTCGCGCGCATGGTGCGCTCGGCGGTGACGCCGGCGCTGGAGAATGTCGCGCTCTGGCACGAGCGCGACATTTCCCATTCCTCGGTCGAGCGGATGATCGGCCCGGACACGACGATCACGCTGGATTTCGCGCTCGCGCGGCTGGCGGGCGTGATCGACAAGCTGATCGTCTATCCCGAGAACATGCGCCGGAATCTCGATCGGCTCGGCGGCCTCATCCACTCCCAGCGTGTGTTGCTCGCCTTGACCCAGAAGGGCGTCTCGCGCGAGGCGGCCTATGAAATCGTCCAGCGCAATGCGATGCCGGTCTGGCGCGGCGAAGGCGATTTCCTCGGCCTGCTGAAGAGCGACGCGGATGTGACGCGCGCGCTGACGCCGGCCGAGCTCGAAGGGCTGTTCGACCTCGGCTACCATCTGAAGCAGGTGGACCTCATATTCGGGCGGGTGTTCGGCTGAGGTTCGAGGCGGTTCGCGGAATGCGCCCGGCGCGGCGTCGACGAATTTGACTGTCGAGCGCTTCAAATGCGGCGTGGCGGCGTAGCGCCGGCGCGGCGTCGACAAGTTCCGGAAGTCGGTCGGGCGGTGACCCTGGTTTGGCGCAGAGGGGCGCCCCGCGTGGCGCGATTGCAACGCCATGTGGATAAGCGACGAAGGCGGCCGGTCCCGGCCTTCTCCGCATCCGCCGCGCCCGATATTCGTCTTTTGGCAACTAGTTCTCCATGTTAGGGAAATCTTCGCGCCGGCCGGATTCGACGGGCGGGGGAGCGTCAGATGGCACGTGTGGTGGCGCTCTGCCTGGCCATCGGTGGTTTGGTCGCGACGCTGTCGGGATGCTCGACACTGCCCGACAGCGGCCCCGCCCACAGATCGATCGAATCCGGCGCGGGCGTTTCGATTACCGGGACGACGCCGGTTTTCGACTACGCCCTCGTCGACCTCAACAAGAGCGTTCTGCCATTCATCGTCGATCCCGGCCCCGGGTCGCTGTACCGGACGTTCGGCACCGGGCGCGGACCCGTGCCGGAAATCCTGGTCGGGGTCGGCGACACCGTGTCGGTGACGCTGTTCGAAGCCCAGGCGGGCGGTCTCTTCATCCCCAACGACGCGGGCAGCAGGCCGGGTAATTTCGTGACGCTGCCGAATCAGACGGTCGACAGCAAGGGCTATATCAGCGTGCCCTATGCGGGACAAATCAAGGCCTTGGGACGTTCGACGCCGGCGATCCAGCAGGACATCGTCGACCGCCTCAAGGATCGCGCGATCGAACCCCAGGCGATCGTCGCCCTCACCGCCCAGACATCGACCGAAGTGACGGTCGTCGGCGAAGTCAACGCCCCCAACAAGTTTGCAGTCAACCCCTCGGGCGACAAGATCCTCGACGTCATCGCGCGGGCCGGCGGGATCAAGGACCAGGGCTACGAGAATTATGTCACGCTGCAGCGCCGAGGCCTGAAGGGCACCGTCTATTTCCTCAATCTTGTCAGGGATCCCAAGGAAAACATCTATGTCAGCCCGGGCGACGCCGTCTATGTGTCCTTCTACCAGCGTTCGTTCATGGCCTTCGGCGCGACGGGCGCCTCGGGGCAATTCAAGTTCCAGCAGGAGATACTCGAACTCAACGAGGCGGTCGGCAAGGCGGGGGGGCTGCTCGACAATCGCTCTGATCCGGGTCAGGTCTTCGTCTACAGGCTCGAGAACCGAGACGCTCTGGCCAGGATGGGCGCCGACGTCTCGCATTTCTCCGAGGACAGGCTGGTCATCCCGACGATCTACCGGGTCAATTTCCGGGACCCCTCCGGCTTCTTCGCGTCGCGCAAGTTTCCCATGCGGGACGGCGACATCCTCTACGTGGATAATGCCGATGAGGTCGAGTTGACCAAGTTCCTGTCCCTCATCACGACGGTCACCGGCTCGACCGCGACGGTCGCGACCGACCTCTCCACCACTCGTGACGCAATCCGGGACCTCGGCCACTGACGACAGGAGTCGGGATTTACGGGAATCGGCAGGTGCGCGCCGCGTCGGGGATCGCGACCCCGGGGCCGTCCCGGTCGCATTCGCATTTACCGTCTTCTGCGGCGCCGGGGCGGGCGGGTTGCTGTTTTCGGCCGGTTAACATACCCTGATTTTTTGCGGGGATTAGGCCATGTCGACAATCACTACGATTCGCTCGTCTCTGATGGCCGCGACTGCGCTCGCGACGCTGTCGTTCGGCGTTCCGGCACTGGCGGCGGGGGCCGCACCCGCAACGACCCCCGCGTTCGCCCGGCTGTCGGATGCGGCGATCGCTGAGTTCAAAGCCAATCCTTTGGCTTTGCTGAAGAGTTTCGCCTCCGCCGGCCTCCCCCTGACGACCCGGACCCGGAGCCTGCTGTTGACCGACCCGCGTCTGGTCGATTCCCTGATCGACGTCGCGAGGAGCGGCGACGACGCCCAGAGGGCGGCGATCGGCGCGGGCCTCGCACAGGCGTCGCAGGTTCTGGCGCAGAGCGACCCGCAAACCGCCGCGACGATCCAGCAGCAAGTGGCGGCTTCCAACAGCCCGCCCATGATCACCGCGTTCGTCGATGCCTCCAACGGCATCCGGACGGCGGCGATCGGCGGCGGGGGCGCGGGCGGCGGAGCCGGCGCGGGCGGGGGCGGCGGTGGCGGTGGCGGTGGCGGGCCGATCGGCGGCGTTAGCGCCGGCGGCGGCGACGGCGGCGCGAACAGCGGCGCCGCGGTCGGGAGCGGCGCCGGGACGGCGAGCGCCTCGAACGCCAATTCCGGCGCCGGCGCCGCGGGCTTCGCCAACGGCGGCGCGCTCGCCGCGACGGCGCTCTCGGTCAGCCCGACGCTCTAGCCCATTTCCCGCCCATTTTCGGCGCCCCTTCTGGTTTCAACGGCTTCGCGGGTTCGAGAATGGGTCGAATTGCAGGGACGGGATTCCAGCCGCGGGTCGACGCATGTTGACTCGCCCAGACCGCCCCGGCGCTTCCTTCCCGGACCTGGACGCTGCCGCCCTGAAATCCGCCGGGCCCGTCGACTTCGACCTCCTGCTCGCCGCTGGGCGCCGGCAGGCGCGAGTGATCTTCGCCGCAGCGGCGATCGGACTCATCCTCGGTTTGGCGGACATCGTCGCGGCGGTCCCGCAATACACGGCGACGACCGACCTGCTGATCGACAGCCAGAAGGACAAGAACGACCTCTCGGCTTCAATCTCCGAAGCCACATTCGACACCGGCGCCATCGACAGCCAGGTCGAAGTGCTCAAATCGGAGAAAATCGCCCTGTCGGTCATCGCCACGCTGAAGCTGACGGGCGACCCAGAATTCATGGGAGCGCGCGGCGCTCTGTTCGGCCGGGCGATGGCGACCGCGCGCTCGGCGCTGGATTTCACACATTGGTTCGTGAGCCGGGACAAGTCCGACCCAGAAGCGCAGTTCGAACTCCAGCGCGCGGCGATCGACCATCTCAAGAGCAACTCGCAGGTCCGGCGGATCGCTCGCACCTACGTGCTCGCGATCGACTATACCGCGCCCGATCCCGCCAAGGCCGCCACGATCGCCAACGCCTTTGCGGACGCCTACCTCACCGACCAGCTCGATTCCAAATTCGAGGCGACGCGGCGCGCGAGCGGCTGGATGCAGGCGAGAATCGCGCAGTTGAAAGCCGATTCCATCGCTTCGGATTCGGCGGTCCAGAAATTCAAGGCCGACAGGGGCCTGATCACCGCGGACGGCAAGCTCGTCTCGGACCAGCAAATGACCGAGCTGAACACGCAACTGATGCTGGCGCAGGGCGACACCGCCCGCGCGGAGGCGCGCTTCAACCAGATTTCCGGGCTGCTGAAGTCGGGGCAGACCGACGGCGCCGTCACGGATTCCCTCGGCAATCCGGTCATCACCGAGCTGCGGCAAAAGTATCTGGCGGCCTCGAAGACGGAGGCCGAACTCGAAAGCAAGCTCGGCGGCGCCCATGTGGCGGTCATCAATCTGCGTCGCGAAATGGCGGAATATCAGCGCCTGATATTCGAGGAGTTGCAGCGCATCGCGGAGACCTATCGCAGCGAAGGGCAGGTCGCGCGGGCGAAAGAGGAATCCATGAACGTCTCGATGTCGGCGCTCATCAGCCGGAGCGCCGGAACCAACCAGACGATGGTCCAACTTCGCGAACTCGAACGCGAAGCGGAAACCTATCGGACCCTGTATCAGGCGTTCCTGCAGCGCTATCAGGAGACCGTCCAACAGCAGTCGTATCCGACGACCGAGGCGCGCGTCATCACGGAAGCCACCCCGCCAACGGCGCCGAGCTATCCGAAGCGCTCGATGACGCTGTCGTTTTCCCTCATCATCGGCTCGCTCGCCGGCATCGGGATCGGCGCCCTGCGCGAGTACCGGGATCGCGTGTTTCGCGTCGCGTCCCAGGTGCGCGATGAGCTGGGGCTGGAACTTCTCGGCATGCTCGAAGTTATCGATGACGCGGTTCCGATCGAGAGGACGGGCGCGGATCCGGATGCCGACGAGCAGGTTCAGCCGAGGGATTCGCTTCAACGCTATGCGATCGATCATCCCATATCGAGCTTCTCGGAAACGCTGCGTTCGGTGAAGGTCGCCGCCGACTTGGCGCTGGCGGATCGAAGACCCAAGATCATCGGCGTGATTTCCGTCCTGCCCGGGGAAGGCAAGTCCACCGTCTCGAAGAATCTCGGTTCGTTGCTGGCGCATCTCGGGGCCAAGACGCTGCTGATCGACGGCGATCTGCGGAACCCGGGAATGACGCGCGCCATCGCCGCTCATGCGCAGATCGGCGTGCTCGAAGCGATCCGCGGAGAGGTTCCCTTGCGCGACTGCCTGGTTTCGGAGCCGGATTCGGGGCTGCTCGTCCTGCCGGCGGTGATCAAGAAACGGGTGCACCACACCAGCGAGATCCTGAACTCGCCGGGGATGCGCGCCGTTCTGAAAGAGGCGGGCGAGCATTTCGAATATGTCGTGGTCGACCTGCCGCCTCTCGGGCCCGTCGTCGACGTGCGCGCGGCGGCGTCGATGTTCGACGCATTCGTCTTCGTCGTCGAATGGGGTCGCACTGCCCGCAGCGTGGTCCGGACGATCCTGGCTTCTGAGGGGGCCATCTACGACAAATGCCTGGGCGTCGTCTTCAACAAGGTCCACATGGGCAAGATCAATCTTTACGCGCACTACGGCTCCAAGGACTACTATCACGGAACCTACGACAAGTACTACAGAAGTGAAAAGGAGAGCGCCTAGTGGCCGAGCCTCGGCGTTCCCGTTCCTTCGCGGAACTTATCGCAGCTCTGCTCCTCGTCGTGATCGCGATTGGAACGCTCGCGCAGTCAATCTCGGGTCTGGCGGCGTTCGCGCGCGGCGCGGACGTGCGGGATCTCGCCGCTTCGATCGAGACGGGCGCTGCGGTCGATCCTGCTTACCTCGCCAGATTCGTCGCCGACAATGGCCTCGGTCGCCCGTCGAACGATTGCGGCGACGCGCTCACCCGGTCGCGCCTGACGGTCGGCCTCGCGGCGATGGCGGGCGCCCAGAAAGGGGGCGACTGGACGCGCATCGACGCCGCGGAGACAGACGCGCTGGAGATCGCCGGGCGCCGGCTCGCTTGCAATCCGCTCGACGGCAATGCCTGGCTGAGATACGCGATGGTCGAAGTCGACTCGAGCGGCCCCGCGCCGAGGGCGATCGAAGCGCTGAAAATGTCCTACCGGACGGCGCCCGACGAGAGCTGGGTCATCGCGGCGCGTGTGCCGTTCGCGACGCGGCTCTATCTCGCGGGAGCCGCCGGCTTCGAATCCGCCTACCTCGAGGATCTCGCTCGGCTGGGGACCTTCGAACCCGCGGAACAGGTGGCTGCAGCCTATGTCGACGCCGCGCCGCGCATACGGGTCTTGCTCCACCCCGTGATCGCCGCTCAGCCGGAATCGCGCAGGGCTGCGATCGTCGCGGAGATCGATCGATTGGGGCTGCTGTTCGATGCCCTTTGAATCCGTCGGGAGCCGTTCGGCGCCTTTGGCGGCGAGCCTCGTGCGTGAGGCCGACGGCGTCTCGGGCGACCACGCCCGCGATTATCAGCTCGGATCCGGCGACCGATGGTACGTCGCCATGACGCTGCCGCACGGGGAGCGCATGGCCGCCGCAAATCTCGGCTATCAGGGCTTCCGTAGCTTCCTGCCCCTGCAGCGCGTGACGCTCCGCCACGCGCGCCAGTTCCGGACAACGCTCGCGCCCGTCTTCGCCCGTTACCTTTTCCTGATCCTGGATCTCGACGCGCAACGCTGGCGGAGCGTCAACGGCACGCGGGGCGTGGCGCGCCTGATCACCGACGGGCGCAGACCGACCGCGGTTCCCTCCGGGGTCGTGGAGACCTTGGCCCTGTCGAGCGACGCGGCAGGAACGCTCGTGTTTCGCCAGGCGCTCGCGATCGGGGACCGGGTGCGCCTGCTCGCCGGGCCCTTCGCCGATTCTTTCGGCGTCCTGGAGCGGCTCGACGGCGCCGACCGGGTCCAGTTGATGCTGGACCTGATCGGGGGTCCGATGAAAATTTCCGCGCCGCGCGAGATTGTGGCGGCGGCCCGCTAACTACCCGTCGCGACTCGGCGTCGGCACATCGTCTGGACCGGGGTCAAAATGACCGTTTCACCCGGATGGCGGTAGCGTGGCCGAACGCAGGCGCGGCTCTCGAGTCCGGGCAGATCGGGCGCTGCCGATGCGTCCCCCTCTGGAGCGCTTCGCGCGACCGCGCCGGTCCCGGATTACGGCGCGCGCGCACTCCGATCTCTCACGCACGAGGACCTCCCGGATGACGGGGCAAAAGACGGCGCTGATCACGGGAGTGACCGGCCAGGACGGGGCCTATCTCAGCGAGCTGCTGCTGGGAAAGGGCTATCGCGTTCACGGCCTGAAGCGCCGATCCTCGAGCTTCAATACCGGACGGATCGAGCATCTCTACCAGGATCCCCATGTCCCCGATCCTCGCTTCACACTTCATTACGGCGACATGACGGACTCGAGCAATCTCATCGGCGTCGTCCAGGACGTACAGCCTGATGAGATCTACAATCTCGCCGCCCAGTCCCACGTGCAGGTTTCGTTCGAGACGGCCGAATACACCGCCAACGCCGACGCGCTCGGCGCGCTGCGCCTCCTCGAGGCGATTCGGCTGCTGAAGCTCGGCGGGCGGACGCGTTTCTATCAGGCCTCGACCTCCGAACTCTTCGGGAAGGCGCAGGCCGTTCCCCAGAGCGAGACGACGCCCTTCTATCCGCGCTCGCCATATGCGGTCGCCAAACTCTATGCGCACTGGATCACCGTCAATTATCGCGAAGCGTATGGAATGCATGCTTCCAACGGCATTCTGTTCAATCACGAGAGCCCAATTCGCGGCGAGACGTTCGTCACCCGCAAGATCACTCGCGCGGTCGCCGCGATCCATCTGAAGATCCAGGACAGGTTGTTCCTCGGGAACCTCGACGCGGAACGCGACTGGGGCCACGCGCGCGAATATGTGCGGGGCATGTGGCTGATGCTGCAGCAGCCGGAGCCCGGCGACTACGTCTTGGCGAGCGGGGAGGCCCACAGCGTACGGAGCTTCGTGGAGAAGGCGTTCCGTCGCGTCGACATGCGCCTGGAGTGGCGGGGCCGGGGCGTCGACGAGAAGGGGCTCGACGCGTCGAACGGCCGCGTCGTGGTCGAGGTCGATCCGCGCTATTTCCGGCCGACCGAGGTCGACAGGCTTGTCGGCGATTCCAGCAAGGCGCGCAACAGGCTGGGATGGCGGCACGAGACGAAGCTCGACGACCTCATCGCCGAAATGGTCGGCGAGGATCTGAATGAGGCTGCCAGAGGCCTCGCCCCGCCAAATGCCCGTGCCGAGCGGCGGTCATGAATCGGAGCGTCTATCCGCTGTGGCGCCGGCGGATCTGGGTCGCCGGCCACAAGGGCATGGTCGGCTCCGCCGTTGTCCGCCGTCTCGCGCGGGAGGATTGCCAGGTCGTCGTCGTCGACCGCGAGGAGGTCGATCTCACCCGCCAGGCGGAGGTCGAGACCTGGCTCGCGGCGGCCAGGCCCGACGCGATCGTCATGGCCGCGGCGAGAGTCGGCGGCATCCTCGCCAACGCCGCCTATCCCGCGGAGTTCCTGTATCGCAACCTCATGATCGAGGCCAATGTCACCGAGGCTGCCCATCGCTTCGGAATCGACCGCATGCTGTTCCTCGGCTCGTCATGCATCTATCCGAGGCTGGCGCCGCAGCCGATCGCCGAAGACGCGCTGCTGACCGGACCGCTCGAGCCGACCAATGAATGGTACGCCATCGCCAAGATTGCCGGCGTGAAGCTCGCCCAGGCCTACCGAAAACAGTACGGGCGCGACTACATCTCGGCTCTGCCCACCAATCTCTACGGTCCAGGCGATAACTTCGATCTGCGCGCGTCTCACGTTCTGCCGGCCCTGATCCGCAAGTCGCACGAGGCCATGGCGCAGAATCGCGCCGAACTCGTGATCTGGGGCAGCGGCTCGCAGCGCCGGGAGTTCCTGCATGTCGACGATTGCGCCGATGCGCTCGTCCATCTGCTTCAGGTCTATTCGGGATCGGAGCCGATCAATGTCGGCTCAGGCGAGGAGCTCACGATCCGCGAGCTCGCGGAACTGGTCGCCGGCATCGTCGGCTTTGAGGGACGCATCGTGGCGGATCCCGACTTTCCCGACGGGCCGCCGCGCAAGCTCGTCAGCGGCGCGCGGCTGGCGGCGCTCGGCTGGAAGCCGGCGCGGAGTCTGGCGGACGGAATCCGCGAGACCTATGAGTGGTTCCTCCGACGGCAGGTCGAGGCCTGACGTGGCGCAAATCGTCATCTACGGCATGAACTACGCGCCGGAGTTCGCTGGCGTCGGACGCTACACCGGGGAAATCGGCGACCACCTCAGCCAAATCGGTCACGAGGTCACAGTGATCACGACACCGCCGCACTATCCCGGCTGGAAGGCGATCCCTCCCCATCGCAATCGCGGTTACAGCGTCGAACTCAACAACCGGGTCAGGATCCTGCGCTGCCCGCTGCTGTTGCGCGAGCGGATGCAAGGCATATGGCGTCTGCTCGCCCCCCTGTCGTTCGCGGTCTTCTCGGCGCCGGTCGCGTTCTGGCAGATCGTGAGACGCCGCCCGCGGACGGTTCTCTGTGTCGAGCCGACGCTGCTCGTCGCTCCGGTCGCCCTGTTGGCCGCCTCGATCGTGGGCGCGGCGACTGTGCTGCACGTCCAGGATCTCGAGGTCGACGCCGCCTTCGGGGTCGGCCACCTCCGCGGCGCGTGGTGGATGAGGAGGATCGCCTATGGCTTCGAGCGCGCCATGCTGCGGCGGTTCCGCCGCGTCGTCACGATTTCCAACAGAATGGCGGAACGTCTCGTGGCCAAGGGCGTCGACCGGGAGAGAATCTCGGTCGTGCGCAACTGGGTCGACCTCGAACGCGTCCAGCCGATCGAGGGACTCAGCTCGTTTCGCGCCGAACTCGGGATCGGACCCAAGGAGTTCGTCGTCCTCTATTCCGGCGCGCTCGGGGCAAAGCAGGGGCTCGATCATCTTGTGGCGGCCATCCGCGAGGTGAATGCACAGAGCAACATCCGGTTCGTCATCGCGGGCGAAGGCCCGGCCAAGGCGATGCTGGCCGCGGAATTCGGCGAGGTCGCCAACGTGCAGCTGCTTCCGTTCCAGCCCCAGGAGCGCCTCTCGGACTTTCTGGGTCTTGCCGATCTGCACGTGCTGCCGCAGCAGTCCGGCGCCGCCGATCTCGTGCTGCCTTCGAAGATGGGCGGCATGCTGGCGAGCGGGCGGCGCATCGTCGTCACGGCGGCGGTCGGCACCGAGCTCGCCCTGTTTCTCGATGGCGCGGCGATCGTCGTTGCGCCCGATGATCCGAGCGCGCTGGCCGACGCGATCCTGCGCAGCGCCGCAGACGAGAGTTTCGGGCAGGACGCTTCGGGACGCGGCCGTCAGCTCGCACAGCTGTTGTCGAAGGTCGAGGCGCTGCGCTCGATCGAGGCCGCAATCCTGGGAACGGAAGAATCGGCGCGCGCGAGAGCGATGATCGTTCGCGTCGCCGCCGTCCCGCCTTGAGGGCGCTGACGGACCGCGGCTCCAGCGGAGAAGACGCGTGAATCGGCGCCTCCGCATTGTTTCGCGAGTTCTGGCGAAGACGAAACCCGTGATCCATTCGGCGGCAGGGCAGATCGTCGTCGCCGGGGCTTCGCTGGTCGGAATTCGCGTCTACACGGAACTGCTGACGCGGGAAGAATTCGGTTTCGCGATGATGGCGATGGGCGTCGCGGCGTTTCTCGACGGCGCCGTCGTCATGGCGCTGAATCAGACCTTGCTGTCGATCTGCGCGGGGATGAAGGACGAAGATCGCCAGCGCCAAGTCGCGATCGGCCTGGCGTTCCGCTTGTTCCGGCCCCTCGCATTTGCCTTGGCGCCGCTGGCGGCGCTCGGCCTGACGCTGGCGGCGGCGTTCCCGGCCGACCGATTGTTCGCACTCGCGCCTGCGCTGGCGCTCGTCTATCTCGCCGAGGAGATCGCGAAGACGAGCATGCTGACCCCCCTCGCCGCGCGCCGGGATTACCTTCGCTTTTCGCTCTGGTCGGCGACGGAGGCGGCGGCGACCGTCGCGGTCACCGGCCTCAGCCTCGCCTACATTCGCGCCGACGCGATCGGATTCCTGCTCGGCCTCGTGGTCGCGCGCGGCGTGACCACGGGCGGATTCCTGTTCGTCTATTTCGGCGGCCGATACTTCCGGTCGGCCGATGTCGCCGCGGCCGCTCCCTACTGGGCGACCGCGATTCGCTATGGCGCGCCGGTCAGCGCCATGGCGCCGATCGGCTGGGTCGGGGCCTATCTCGATCGCTACGTCGTCAGCGCGGCGGGCGGCCTGGCGAGCGCGGGCGTCTACGCCGCCGTCGCCGGCCTGGTCGGCCGCCCGTACGCGGTCACGACGGCGATCCTCACCAACTATTTCCGGCCCCTGCTGTTTCAGGGCCGTGGATCGCGCGCGGAGACGATCGAGCGCGCGCGGATCCAATGGCGGTGGATCGTCGCCGCGGGCGCGGTCGGCCTGCTCGGCGCGGCCGCAATCGCACTGTTTTCGGGCCTGGCGACCTCGCTGGCGCTCGCGCCCGAATATCGCGCCGGCGCGCCGGCCATCATGCTCGTACTGGCGTTCGCCCAGACGTTCGCGATCATGACCCACGCGGTCGACAACGCCATCCTTTCCTCGGGCGCCAGCGCGCGGCTGCTGCGAATTCAAGCCTGGCTGGTCGTCGTCGCGCTGATTCTCGTTCCTGTCTGGACTCTCAGGTTTGGCGCGGTCGGCGCGGCGATCGGGCGCCTTCTGTCGGAGGCCGTGAAGTTCGGCGTCACGCTGCTGCTGTCGCGGCGACTGTTCGGCGCGCCCGAACCCGTCGCGCCGGAAATCGTGACGCCATGAGGATCGTCATCGCGACCACGAGCGCATTCCATTTGCGTCATCTCGCCCGCGAACTCATCGCGATGGGCCGCGACGTCACCTATATGAGCTACCTTCCAAAGTTCCGCATCAGGCGGGACAGGATACCTTTGGCTCACGCCCGCAGCTATTTCCTCCGCTTGCAACCCTGGTCCACCGCCGCGCTGTTTCGGCGCCTGCCGTCGCTCCAGCAGTGCGCCGTCGAAGCGATGTTCGCACGGACCGATGAGGCGTTCGCGCGCGACTTGCCGCCTTGCGACGTCTTCATCGGCCTTTCCGCGATGGCGGTCGAGAGCGCGCGGGTCGCCCGGCGGAAATACGGCGCCAAGGTGATTCTCGAGCGCGGTTCGCGTCACATCTCCAGCCAGGTCGAACTCCTTTCGGTCGGCGGCCAGCGCCCGAGCGCCGGCTACGTCGCGCGCGAACTTGCGGGCTATGAAATCGCCGATTGCATCGCCTTGCCATCGACTCATGCGGTCGAGAGCTTCGTCGAACGCGGCTTCGATCCGGCGCGCCTGTTCAGGAATCCCTATGGCGTCGATTTCGCGACTTTCGCGCCGTCGCCGCGACCGGAGGGGCCGCTCCGGCTGCTATTCGTGGGAAGCTGGTCGTATCAAAAGGGTTGCGACGCGCTCGCCGCCGTCCTTCGGGCCGATCCGAACCTCACGCTGACCCATGTGGGAACGCCGGGCGATCTCGCCTTTCCTGCCCTCGCCAACTTCACCTCGCTCGGACACAAGACCCATCAGGAATTGGGCGCCGTGATGGCGCGCCATCACGTCCTGCTGTTGCCCTCGCGGCAGGACGGCTTCGGAATGGTCCTGGCCGAAGCGCTCGCCTGCGGCCTGCCGGTGATCGGCAGCGCGATGACCGGCGCGCCCGATCTGAGGGCGGCGATCGGCGACAAGGAGGCGGTGACCGTCGTCGAGCCCGCCAACGCGGCGGCGCTGGCCGGCGCGATCCGCGAGATGGCTGAGTTCGTCCGCCGCAAGCCCGCCGACCGCCGGGTGCTGACCGACGACGACCGGGCAAATTTGAGCTGGACCGCTTATGCGAGACGATATGATGCATTCCTCCGCACCATCGTCTGAGCCCGCGGCCGCGAGTGGGGCGGCGTTTCCCGCCGTCGTCATCATCGCCGTCTATTTCGGCGAACTTCCGGGCCATTTCCAGCTCTGGCTCGATTCCTGCGGGTTCAACGGCGCCTTCGAATGGCTGGTCTTTGCCGACGCCGACGCGTCGGGCTACGACGCGCCGCCGAACGTGCGCATTCGCGCGATGACCGCGCGCCGTTTCCGCGAGAAGTTCAGCGCCGCTCTCGGCCTCGAAGCGGGGCTGGGCACGCCCTACAAGGCCTGCGACTTCCGCCCCGCCTATTGGGCGCTCCTTGACGACGAGCCACGATCCTTCGACTATTGGGGTCATTGCGACCTCGACATGATCTTCGGCGATCTCGGTCGACAGATTACCGCCGACCTGCTCGGCCGGTACGACAAGATATTCTCGGTGGGCCACCTCACGCTCTACCGAAATTGCCCGCTCGCCAACGAAATGTTCCGCCGGCCGCATCCCGCGTTCGACTGGCGGGCGACTCTCGAAGACCCGAGCCATCGCGGCTTCGACGAGCATATCGGCGTCAATCGGATCTGGCGGGCGCAGGACGGCCGCTTCTTCGAGGACGAGTCGCTGATCGCCGACATTGATCCGGCGATCGCGCGATTCGAGCGCGTCGCCCCGAGGCGGAACTATCGGGACCAGCTCTTCTACTTCGATCGCGGCCGGGTCTATCGCGGCTATTCCGACGGGGCGCAGTGGCGCGCCGAGGAGTACCTCTACATTCATTTCCAGAAGCGGCCGATGACGGCGATGCCGAGCCGCGGGGCCGAGCGCTATGCGATCGCGCCCGGCGGCTTCTTCGACATGCCCGCCGGGGTCTCTCCGCGCGCGCTCGCCGGGACGCTCAATCGCGGATCGTTCCGGTGGCGCGACACGCTGCACCGCTGGCGCGCCGGCTTGCGCCATTTCCGCCGCGGCCGACGCCTCGGCCCGCCCGCGCCAGAGCGTCTCTAGGGATGGCGGTGACCCTGCCACAACTCTTCGCATCGGACGCCGCAGGACCTGAGGCGAGGCTCGTCCGCGACGACGAAAGCATACCCTGTCCAGCGTCGATCGACCGGCTGGGCGAAGTTCCATCGCGTAGCCCGAAGGGTCAGTCCTGGTCGCTCCCGCCCGAAGCCTCCGCCTGGCTCGACGCGTTGCGGGCGCTCCTCATCGCCCAGGTCGTGCTCGGCCATTTCGCCGCTATGGCTCTGCCCGAGATTCCCGAACTCGGCGGGCAGGATTCCGTGTTCGCGGCGTTTGTCGTCGCCTACCGGTTGGCGACGCGCTTCGGCGCTCAGGCGGCCTTTGTCTTTGTCTTCCTGAGCGGCTTTCTCGTGGGAGGCCCTCTGCTCGCGGCGCGACGCGAGGGCCGGACCCTCGGCTTCGGGAGCTTCGCGCGGCGGCGCCTCGCCAGAATCCTTCCGACCCTATGGATCGCCGTGGGTCTTTCCGCCTTTCTCGACACGCTCGGCGCATTCGGCCTGGGCGCCGCGGGCGTCTACTCGAGCCAGCGCGCCTATGATTTCGTCGCGGCGATGACGGCGAGGAATTTCGTCGGCAATCTCCTCTGCCTCGAACCGACGTTCGTCGCGGCGTTCGGTTCGAATGGCCCCTTGTGGACGCTCGGCTACATAGTGCAGTTCTATCTGGCGGGGTTCCTGCTGTTTCGCCTGATCGCCTGGCGGACCGGTTGGCCGTTCGCTGTCGCGGCATGCTTTATCATCGCGGCGCTCGCGTGCGGCGCGGAATGGGCGTGCCTGTTCGCGGTCTGGTGTCTCGGCGCCGCGGCGCGCGTCTTTCCGACCGGCGCTCGGTTCGGTTCGTGGCCCAGCCTCGTCGTCGGCGCCGCCCTGTTCGTGGCGGCCAACCGGGCGCCGAGCCTCGCATCCATCTTCATCTGCGGCGCCTCCGGCGTCCTGGTTCTGGGTTGGGCGCGCGCCACGTCGGCAAGGCTCGCGGCGGCGCCGCGCCGCGTTCTGTCCTGGATCGCCTCGTTCGGTTACGAGACCTATGCGGTTCACTATCCCGCCGCATTTTTTGTCTTCGCGGTTTGCTTTCGCGAGCGAGCCCGCGATATCGGGACATTCGGGCTGTTTCTGGCGGCCGCGTCGCTCGTCGTCGTGGTCCTCAGCCTGACGATCCAGCGCATCGTCGCGCGATCTTCGGCGCGCCTAGCCGCGTGGGCCTGATGGCGACCCGTCCTCGTGTCAGCGTCGTGATGGCGGTCTACAATGGCGGCGCGTTCCTGCGCGAAGCCGTGGACAGCATCTTGTCGCAGTCGTTCGCCGACTTCGAATTCGTGATCGTCGATGACGGCAGCGTCGACGCGACGCCGGCGATCCTCGCCGGCTATCACGATCCTCGACTGCGCGTTCATACCGTCGCGCATGTGGGAATTACCGGAGCGGTCAACATCGGCCTCGCCGAATGCGGCGGCGAACTGATCGCGCGGATGGACGCGGACGATGTCGCGCGCGTCGATCGGCTCGCCTGCGAGGTCGCGCTGATGGACGCGGAGCCGAATGTCGATATCGCCTGCAGCGATATCGTCTCGATCGATGAAGCCGGGCAGGTGATCGGGCGGCAGACCGAACCGCGCGCGACCAACGAGCGCATCCGGGACGGGCTGCTGTTTCGCAGGCTCGTCAAGCCGATCATCAATCCGACCGTGCTGATGCGCCGCCGCGTGATCGAGACGCTCGGGGGCTATCGGGACTTTCTCTGGAGCGAGGAACACGATTTCTGGTTGCGTGCGGTCGATCATTTCCAGTTTCGTCGAATCAATCTGCCGCTGCTGAAATATAGAATCCATCGAGGCGGCGTTACGCGGGCGAAATTTGCCATCCAGGCGACCAGCGCCTGCATGGGTGCGGCGAATTATCTCGTCGAGAAACGGACTGGCGTCGATCTTTACGCCCACGATCCGCCGCTGTTTCAGGCGCTTTCCGCCTTCGCGAGGGAGCGTCTCGACCGGGACATATTGCCTGCCGCGCGGGCGTTTCGGAACGTCCGGGAGAAAATGGCTCCTGGGCGGATCGCAGTCGGCTATTGGGGGCTTGCGAAGGTCGTTCTGAGACATGGCCCGATCGCGCTTCCCTTCATCGCCAGAGGAGGTTGCGCCGAAGTGGTCGAGGAAGTCGTCCAAAAGGCGCTTCACGAAATTCGATACCGCGTCGATGCGCCGACGCCGGGCGACGACCTCGTGTTCGACCGATAGATCGGGGACGGAATGGATATTTTCATGGCGTTTTTGTACGCATTGACGTGCATCGCGCTGATCTACGCGATGGCTTCCTCGAAAGATCTGATCTTCAGTCACCTCGGAG
Source organism: Roseiarcus sp. (assembly GCA_050013915.1). Classification (GTDB taxonomy): domain Bacteria; phylum Pseudomonadota; class Alphaproteobacteria; order Rhizobiales; family Beijerinckiaceae; genus Roseiarcus. The sequence continues at coordinate 19,715 of JBEKEI010000018.1, read as the reverse complement.
TCGTGGCAATTTTCTCGATGATGTATTGCCCGATCGCGGTGCTGATGAAATCCATGTCATATCTCAAGGATTATTCGAGCGAAGAAATATCTGGAGCCCTGGCGATCCATTGGATATTCCTGCTGGCGATCGTTTGCGGGGTCGCGATCTCCTGGAGAGCGATGGCGGGCGTCCGGCCACTGGGATTTGGCCGCCTCGATGAACTGTCGATATCCCACATGTCTACGCTCGCGTTCGTCAGCGCGGTGTTATATTTCCTGTATTTCTACATGAACGACGTCTCGAGTTATTCGTCCGGCAACGTCCAGGTATATTTTGAGGAAAAGGATTATTACCGACAGATATTGAGCGCCTTCTCCGGATTGTCGGTCGCGACGATCGCGCTCGCGTTCGCCTACGCGCTCAAGCAGTCGCGGCGCGCCGCGGCCGCGATTCTCGGCGCCATGATCGCCATGGTCGTGGTGACGGCGCTGTCGACCGGCGCGCGACTCCTGATCATCACGCCGCTCCTCATGGCTTTCGCCGCGCTGGTCATGACCGGGCAGAGGGCGAGGGCGTTCCAGACCATGGCGGCGGTCCTGGTGATTCTGGTCGTGGTGAGTCCGATAGTTGTGTTCATGAGGGAAAACCGCGGCGCCGTCGGTTCGAAATCGGAGGTCATAAGCGCGGCGAGCGGATTCCACTATGCGGCCGATCGCAACATATTCGACGAGCTCATGCAGAGCGTCATCGATCGAAGCGATCTCATTTATGTCACGATCAACATGAAGGATCTCATCGACAGGACGGACTACGTCGGGTGGCAATTCTATTATTCGGTCGCGGTCGCGCCGATCCCGAGATTCATTTATCCCGAAAAGCCGTTCGTTCTGAGCGACAATGGCAGGATCGACGGCGAGATTTCCGTACTCGCCTGGCGCTCGCTCATCGGCGGACTCGGCAGCTTGACCGCATTCGGAGGGCTCGTCGCCTATCGCGAAGGCGGTTGGTTCGCCGTGATCCTCGACGGCCTCGCCGCGGGCGCGCTGTTCCTCTTTCTCTCGCGATGGCTGGGGCGGGGAGGCTTCATCGCGAGATTGTTCTACCTCAACATATTCGTGCAGATCGCCGCCGCAAAGGCGCCGGCGAGCTTTTTTGAGGCGCTTGCGAGTTTCCTCGGCTTGGCGCCGCTGATGCTGATCGTTTTCGTCATCTCGAGGTCGGGGCTCTTTATCCCGGCCGCGCCCGCGCGGCGGCTCGCCTGAGCCGAACTGCGCCGGCGCGTCGGCCAATCTGTGCTCCGGATCATCGCATGATCGGCAGTTTCTTGCGGAGGCCGCACCGCGCCGTCCTGAAATGTGGCTCGCCGGTTTCGTCGTCGCGGGCTTCCGGGCGGGCGGAGAGCCGGACAATCCGTGCGGCGCGCCCGAACGAATCCTACGAATTAACGTGATGGCCATGACGAAATCCAATCCGAGACTCGGCGGGCCGAGCTACGGTCTGTCGCACCGCCTGACCCGCGTTCTGTGGGGACTCGTCTGGGGCCTGCTGGCGGCCTGGACTCCGGCCCCGCTGCACAGATGGCGTCGCCTCGTCCTGCTCATGTTCGGCGCCAAGATCGCCTCCTCAGCGCATGTCTATCCGAGCGTCAGGATCTGGAATCCCGCCAACCTCGAGATGGGTCCCCATTCCTGCCTCGGGCCCCGCGTCGATTGCTATTCGATGGCGAAGATCTACCTGGGCGCCCATGCGACCGTCTCCCAGGACGCGAGGCTTTGCGCGGGGTCGCATGACATCGCCGATCCCGGCTTCAAACTCGTCGCCCGGCCGATCACGATCGGCGCACACGCCTGGATTGCGGCCGGCGCATTCGTGGGGCCCGGCGTCACGGTCGGCGAGGGTGCGGTGCTCGGCGCCCAGGCCGTTGCGTTCAGGGACCTCCCGGCATGGTCGGTCCATGTCGGAAACCCCGCGACCTTCCTGAAGGCCAGAGTCCGTTCGCCAGGCCTTACCGGCGCCGCGTCCTGAAGTGGCCGATCTCGCCGTCATTATCCTGACCCATAACGAGGAGCGGCATCTCGCACGCGCGATTCGGTCGGTCGCCCCGTTCGCGCGCCAAATCATCGTCGTCGACAGTTTTTCGTCGGACGCCACCGTCGCAATCGCCCGGAAATCAGGCGCGGTCGTTCTCCAGAACAAGTTCATCAACTACGCCAAGCAGTTCCAATGGGCGCTCGACAATGCTCCGGTCATCGCCGCATGGCTTATGCGCCTCGACGCCGACGAGATCGTCGAGCCGGATCTGGCGCGCGAAATCGAGGCGAAGCTCCCGGCGCTCGCCGACGAAACCACCGGCATCAATCTGAAGCGCAAGCATGTCTTTCTCGGGCGCTGGATCCGCTTCGGGGGACGATATCCGCTGCTTCTGCTTCGGGTCTGGCGGCGTGGCCGCGGCAGGATCGAAGACCGCTGGATGGACGAGCACATCATCGTTTCGGGCGGCCGCATCGTCACTTTCGAGGGCGCGTTCGTCGATCACAACCTCAACGATCTCAGCTTCTTCATCCAGAAGCACAATGCCTACGCGACGCGCGAGGCGATCGACGTGTTGAACCAGAGACTGTGCTTCTGCGCGCGCGAGCGGGAAGTGACGCGTTCGAATTCGTCGCTTCAGACCTGGACGAAGCGGAAAATCAAGGAGCATGTCTACAACAGGATGCCGTTCTGGCTGTCGTCGGCGGCCTATTTCATCTACCGATATGCGTTCAGGCTCGGCTTCCTGGATGGCGTCGAGGGGCTCTGCTATCACTTCCTGCAGGGCTACTGGTACCGATTTCTCGTCGGCGCCAAGGTGCTGGAGTTCGAGCGCGCGATAAGCGGCCTGGAATCCGCCGAGGCGATCAGAAGCGAGCTGGAGAGGTTGACGGGGCTCACGATATCCTGAATCCTGATTGGCTGCGCAGCTCTGCTGGTCCGCGTCTGCGGTCATCCGCGCGACGACCCTGCCGGAACGCTCCTGACGAAAGAGAGCAGCCGGGGCACGCAGACGGTCCTGGCGTCGTAGCGCGTCGTGACCGTTCGCCGTGCGTCCTTGCGCATCGCCTGGAAGCGCGGGCGGTCGCCGAGTACGCTCACGATCGCTTCGGACAAGGCTTCCGGGGAGAAGAACGGCACGAGCAGGCCGTTGCCGCCGTCGATGACTTCGCGTACCGGGGCGGTGTCCGACCCAATGACGGCGCATTCCACGCTCATCGCCTCGAGCAGCGACCAGGACAGGACGAAGGGATAGGTGAGATAGACGTGCGCGGTGGAGATCTGCAGCACCTTCACATATTCCCCATAGGCGAGGCGCCCGAGAAAATGCACGCGTCCGGGATCGATGGCGCCGCCGAGTTCGAGAAGCAGCGCGGCCTTCCAGGACGATTCGCGCGCCGGCGGCGCGCCATAGGAGACTCCGTCGCCGCCGACTATGAGAATTTGGGCCAGCGGCCTTTCGGCGAGAACGCGCGGCAAGGCCCGCATGAAGATATGAAAGCCGCGCATCGGTTCCAGGTTCCGCGCGGAATAGGTGAGAACCTCGTCGGCGGCGGTCAATGTCGCGCCGGTCGGCAGCGTGACGGCGGCGCCGGCATTCGGCCTCAGCGCCTCGGTATCAACCCCGTCATGCACGACCGTGATCTTCGGCTGGAACTCCCCGGGAAACGTGCTCTTCTGCCAATGCGTCGGCGAAAGGCCCGCATCGCCCTCGGCGAGGGCGATCAGACTGGCGGCGTTCCGCGCCTGGAGGGCCACGTGGCCGTCCATGCCGATTGGCGGGAATTCCGGGTCGAAGCCGGAATCCTGACCCATGGATCTGTAGAAAAACTCGCAATAGACGATGATTCGGGCGTTCGGAAACACCGCGCGCAGCGGCAGGTTTTCCCCCCAGCCCGGATGCACCAGAATGACATCGGGCGTGAAGCCCGAACCGGCGAGCGTCGCGGCGGCGTAGAGGACCTGCTCCGCGCGTCGACACTCGTGGTCGAACCTGCGCGCAAAGGAATGGGCGCCCGGATTGCCTTGCGGCGTCTGATAGTGGTGCAGTTCGACGCCGCCCAGGGCTCGAGCCGTCTCGCATCCGATCGCCACGGTCCGAACGCCGTCCAGCGCTGACAGGGCGAGCGCCAGGTTCCGAAACTGGGCGGGGAAGTTGTTGTGGACGAAAAGAATATTCATCGGGGCCCGGGCCGCCTCATTGCGGGAGATCGAGTCCGCCATCCGCCAACTGACGCCTGATTTCCTCGCGGTCCGCCCTGACCATCAACGCGACGGCCCAGATGTCGAATGCCCTTCCGGGGAACACCCAGGCCTCCGAGAAGCCGCCTTCGAGCAGCAGGCGCCCCAGGCGCTCGACGGTGTAGCCCGTATTGTGCGCCATGTAGACATTGCCGGCGGCGATCGACTTGGAGTGCCCGTAGAGCATGTCGAGCGCGGTTATCGGCCCGGCGGGCGAAACATAGGCGGTCTCCTCGAACCTGCCCTCGACGATCAACTGGGCGATCGCCGCGACGTCGGGACAAGTGATGAGCGCGAATCCGCTCTGGCGCAGGATGCGGTGGAACTCGAGGATCGCGCGCGGGGCCTCGTGCGCGTACAAATGCTCGATATTGTGCGATGACCAGATCGCATCGAACGTCCCGGTGGGGATGATGTCGCGCATGTTCGTCATGTCGCCGACGAGGTCCGGCCCGACATTGGCGTCGATGTCGAGACGAACCTCCTTCCAGTTCGCGCTGCGAAAGACACCGTGCAACTTGGCCGGCGCGGCGATGCCGCAGCCGACGTTGAGGACCTTGAGCACCGATTCGGAAGCCATGGCTCTGCGTCGCTCCTTCCTGTGCGTTCCCATTAGAGCAAGGCGGCGCCAAAGTCACATGCCTGGAGGGAGTGCGGCGGGCGGCGCCGCCTCGTCGGTGCGCGGCGCGCAAGGTCGAGGGCTCCACGCGAGCGCGGCGAAGGGTGGATCGTCGAGCGAAAGAATCGGGCTGTAGTAGGGGTCCTCGAGCAGCGCGCGACCCCATTTCGAACGCAATGCGCGCAGTTCGCGCGCCAGTCTGGGGGCGCTGTCGGCCTTGTCGTCCCGCCCCCGGGAGACCGACTCCCGGTGAATCAGTTTCGCATGCGGGGTGAACACGACGCGCAGGCCCGCGTTGCGCAGCTTGAGGCAATAGTCGACATCGTTGAAGTTCACGGGGAAGAGGATCTCGTCGAACCCACCGACCGAAAAGAAATGCGCGCGCGACGTCGTCATGCAGGCGGCGGTGACCGCGCTGCACGAACGGGCGACCCCGAGGAGATCGGCATAGCCGGGATCGCCGTCGAGACGGTCGTTGAAGGCGTGCATGACGGAGAAATTGACGCCCAGCACGACACCGGCGTGCTGGACGACCGCGCTGGGCCACAGAAGCTTGGCGCCGACCGCGCCGACCGTTTCGTCGAGGTGCCGGGACAACATTTCCTCGAGCCATGTTTCGTCGCGCGCTTCGACGTCGTTGTTGAGGAAGCACAGATAGTCGCCGCGCGCCTCGCGCGCCGCCGCATTGTTCAATCGGGAGAAATTGAAGGGTCCGGGCATGGGGAGGACCCGGACTCCCGAGCGCCCGATCGCCCGCAGATAGGCCAGCGCGTCCGGCTGGGTCGAATCATTGTCGATTACGATGATTTCCGCGGCGACCCGGGTCGCGCCCGCGTCGATCGAGGCGAGGCAGCCGTGCAGCAGATCGACTCTGTCGCGGGTCGGGACGATGACCGACACGCTCGGCCGGCGCGCGGCCCGGCGCAGCACCCGGCAGGTCGGCCAAAGCGATCCGTGTCCCGCCTCCAGCACGGCCGCCATGCGTCGCGCCGCGAGATGGTCCGATGTCGCGGCGCGAAGGCTCTCCTGCGAGCCCGCGAATATGTCGTCGGGTACGCGGGCGATGGCGCCCGGAAGATGGCGCACCGCGCTGGTCGCGACGCCTTCGTCGAAAGTCGCGTTGACCAGCCGGAACACGGTGTCGGCGGACTTGCCGACGGCCGATTGGAGCGCCGAGCGCTTCAGGGCGAAGGCCGCGGCGCAATAGCCCTGCTCCAGCAGGCGTTCATAGTCGAACGCCGGAAACGCGATCGGCCACAGGCCGCCGTCCGCGCCCACGAAGTCGATGTCGCCATAGATCAGCGACGCTTCCGGATGGGCCTCGAAACCTTCGACGACGCGCGCGAGCGCATGCGCGTCGAAGGCGACGCCGGGCAGGCCGAAGACGAAATATTCCGCTCCCGCCGCATGTTCGGCGACGAATTCGACGAGGTCGGCGGGGTCGAATGCGAAACCGTCTCCCTTCGTCGGGATGACGCAGGCCGACCAATTGACGTGGCTCTGCCCGTCGAGACTGTCGACCGAGGATTGCACCCGCTCGCCGTCGAAGAGTATGACTGCGACCGCCGCGTCGTAGCGCCGTAGCGGTTCCGGCTGGAATAGCCAGCGGCGGTCCGCGTAGAGCGGAAATGGCAGCGACTGGGGAACGAGCCGGTCATACAAACGTCCCTGCAGCCTTTCCCCCGGATTGTCGGCGAACCCTTTCAGGACGTTTTCGAGGCTTCGCTCGAATGCGACGAAGGTCACCGGACTCCCCGGGAGTTCGCTCCCGTCGGCGAGCGCCACGCTCGCCCGCTGGACCTTCCCGGCGGCGAAGCGCTGGGGAAGCCAGAGATCGAAGGCGCGCACCGCCATTGGCCGCGGCCGATCGATATGCCGCCACCGATTCGCGCGGCATTCCGCGATCAGTTCGCCGTCGATGAACGCCCGTATCATCGGCGCTTCCGCGCCCTGACGGTCGGTCCAGCCCGTCAGGTGCAGTCCGCCGGCCCATGACGCCTCCCCCTTGAGATCGTCGTCGGGCGACGCCGGCTCGGAGTCCTCGAGCAGGATCGGGGCGCCGACGGGTTCGCCGACATTGGCCAGACGCACCTCGAGCATCCGCGCGGCGTCGACGAGCGCAGGCCGCAGGACGAAGGCAAAGCCGTAGCAGGCGTCGCCAATTCCCAGCTCGCGCAATTCGCCGCTGAACTGATCCGCGAGCGCGATATCGATCTGCAGGCCGTCGACGAGAATCTCGACCGCCAGGCGCCGCGACAGATCGGTCCTGTCGACGATGTAGCCGGTCACGATCTCGCGACCCGTCCGGATCGCATGGGCGAGGAAGCGGCCGGTCTTCGCGCCTCGCCGCTGGGTCGCGTGGCCCGCCGTCAAGACGCCGCTCCAAAATTCCCGTGCATCCAGGCGCTGATCGCGAACGCGGCCTTCTCGTCGCAGACGCTCGGGTCGAGCGCGAGATCGCGCGGCGCGGCGTGAAACTCACCGAACGACCAGTCGAAGAACGCCGCCGGCGCGTGCGCGGCGCGCCGATAGCTCTCCAGCACCCAATAGTTCTCGAGCCGATAGGGCAGGAGATAGCGACCGATCCGGTATTGCGCGGCCACGCGCGCGATCTCGACCGACGCGACGTAGCCGACGACAAAGACTCCCCTGGCGATCAGGCGGGCGTCGAGGCTCGTCTTTCCGAACACGAAAATGTCGTAGGGGTCGCCGTCGAACCGGTCCGCCAGAGCCAGAAGCAACCCCAGCGTCGCGGGGGTGTCGACGGGCAGGAGAACGCCGAGCGCGATTCGTTCCGCGGCGTTCCCGATTCCCGGGAGGCTCGCGCGGGCTTTGGGCTTGCGCCGATGCGCGTCGATCGTCGCGCGGGGATAGAGACCCTGCCAATGCTTCTTGCTGAGTTCGTCCAGCGCCAGCGTCGCCGCGCAACGCGTCCTGACGCGCGCCCAGCGCTCGAGCGCCGCGAGCGAGGCGTCTTTCACGCGCCGCCTTCGACACTCGACGCAAGGCCTCGGATCCTGCGGCGCGGCGCAATCCTGCCGAGGCGAGCCGAGCGCGCCGGCGTCCTGTTTGGGGCTCGCATCGACGAGAAGCAGGTCGACGGGCGGCGACAGGCCAAAAACATCCTCGATCGCGAAATCCGGAAGCTCGGACAGCCCGCTCACCTCGATGCGATCGAACGCCCACTTGCGCAACAGCGAGCGGAACTTCGAATTCTGCGAGGGCTCGCCGTCCAGGCGAACCTCGAGCGATCGCGGCGCCGCTTCGCTCCAACCCCGGAACACGGCGTCCCATCGACTTCCTGTGCGCCGGATCGTCACCAGCAGCGGCGCGATCGCGTGATCGGCGAGTTGCCGGGCCCGTTCATGAAGCGCCGGCGCCATGCGGCTCGGCCCGACCAGCAGTCGACGGCCTTCATCCGTCACCCAGAGCTCTTCGATGGCGGCGCGCGCGTTCGCCAGCGGATCCAGTTCGACATAGGCGCCGCATTCGTCCTCGTATTCGGGGAATTTGCGCGCCAGCGTCTTGCGGTTGCGGGCGACGAGCATCGCCTTCTTCCCGCGGAAGGATCGGCTCCCCCGATGGGCGACATAGACGGAGGGCGCGCAAACATTCCGGAACCCCGCCTGGCGGGCGCGCAAGCCGATATCCGCGTCTTCGAGATAGCCGCGTCCGAAGTCGGCGGAGAGCGCGCCGACGGCGTCGAGACAGGCGCGCGTGACATAGAGGCAGAAGCCGGTCCCGCTCGGGATGTCGACCGCAACGCCAGGGTTGGCGACGCCGGCGCACGCGTGCAGAATGGCCCAGGTCTCTTCATCGAGCCGATTGCTTCGAAAGGGCGCGGGGAAACTGACGAATTCGCCATTGTTGCTGAGCGGATTGATCGTTCCGATCGTCGGATCCTCGCTCGCGATCGCCCGCAGCTTGCGGATCAAGTCGGGCGGCGCGATCGTGTCGGAATTCAACAGGATGACGTCGCCCGCCGGCGCCATGGCGAGCGCCCGATTGACCGCGCCGACGAATCCCAGGTTTTCCTCGTTCGTGCGCACATGGCGTCTGGGCGGCGCGGCGTAGCTCGCCAGATAGTCCCTGATCTCGGCGCTCGGACTCGCATCGTCGATCGCCAGGACCTGCGCCCCGGGCGTGTCGTCGACGGCGATCCGAGCGCTTTCGAGACAGATCCGGGTGGCGTCGGCGTCTCCATAGACCGGCACGATGATGGTGACGGTCTCCGCGGAACAGTCGAGGGGCGGTTCGGACTTGCGGGGTCGACCGTCGCTTCGGCGCGCCCAAGCGCAGAAGATTTCGTCGCCGTCGACGAGAAGGCTCGCCCGTTCCAGCCCCGCCTCCGGCGTCGGCGCTGCGATCTCGGCGGCGTGGCCGAGGATTCCCGACAAGGGGTGAGCCGGATCTCCGATCAGAGGCGTGTCGATCGTCCGCGCGCCGCGCAGGCTCAGGCTCGCCGAGCAGCCCGTCTTCCAGGCGATCCAGCCGCTGACGCCATCGTCCTGGATGAGAAGCTCGCCGACGCCGCGCGCGCCGGCGGCGGCCAGAACGGGAAGGCTCCGCATTCGAGAGCCCCGGTCGACGTTCGCGAGACTGTCGGCGGCTGTCAGCCGTTCTTCGCCGCTACCCCATTCCAATATGCGGGAATTGAGAGCACGGTGACCCGGTTCGAGCTCCAGGGCGCGCCTGAGGTCGCCAAGCGCGTATTCGGCATGTCCGAGCCGATACGAGGCTTCTGCGCGCAACAAGAGGCTCGCCACATGGGGGCGGCTTTCCCGGCACCAGCGATCCGAGAGCGCGAAGGCCCTGAAAGGCTCGCCCGCGAGGAGCGCGGCCAGGGCCAGCTGCGGCAGGCGGTCGCCCCGCGCGTCGCGCAGAAATGCACGACCCCGCAAGTCCGCCGAGACCTGCGGCGATTCGGGATTGGGCGGGGGATCCGCGGGGAGAAGCGGAATGCTGGGGTCGTTGATGTTCATCGAGAGCCGACAATCCCCGAAACGCGGCCTCGCCGAATCCGACGGCGGCCGAGAACTACAACCATTGATCGAATTAATCGGGTTTGGCAAAATCCCCTTGGTGATTGCCGTCTCCGGCGTCCGGTTCGGGAGGCGGCGCCGTCATATGCGCCGGCCGAACGCAGCCGAGATTTCCGCGCCCGCCGGCGGAAGCGGAACCCTGGGACCATCGGGTCGCGGCCGATGACGGAAGGGAACGCAGCCCATGAGCGGCGACGCCAATGATCTCGAATTCGGTTGGTCCGACGCCCGTCAGAGCGGGTCCCACGCCTATCTGGTGCCGCGGCTCATGGAAATCCTGTCGCGACGGATCGCGGATCCCGGCCGGATGCGATTGATCGACATCGGCTGCGGCAACGGGGCGGTGACGAGCGTCCTGAGCGCGGCGGGCTACCAGGTGATCGGCGTGGATCCCGCGCGCGACGGGATCGCGCAGGCGAGGGTCGCCTTTCCCGGGCTTCGCGTCGAAATCGGCTCCGCCTACGACAATCTCCTGGAGCGGTTTGGCGGGTTCGACGTCGTCGTGTCGCTCGAAGTCGTCGAACACCTCTATTCGCCACAGGCCTTGGCCGACAACATCGCCCGGATGTTGCGGCCGGGGGGGTTCGCGGTGCTGTCGACCCCCTACCACGGCTATTTCAAGAACCTCGCGCTTGCCATCGCCGGAAAATGGGATTTTCACCATCATCCGGATGTCGAGCACGGCCATATCAAATTCTGGTCCCGGCGCACGCTCGAGCGACTGATGGCTGGCAGCGGCATGAAAGCCAGCGAATTCCACCGGCTGGGACGCATTCCGCCGCTGGGAAAGTCGATGATGCTCGTATTCGAGAAAAGTCGCGCGGCCTCGACTCGCTGATCCCGCCGGACCGCGCGGCGCTCTCGTCGCGGGCGCGCCGTCGGTGAAGTTGGGGCTCGATCCCAGCTGCGCCGACGACGGCCTCGAAGCCGGGCTGAGCACCGTGTGATCGACTGGCCAAGGGATCGGCTGCGCGACACGCCAGGCCGGGTTCGGCCGCCAATCGCCGCGCCGACGGCGCGCAGTCGCCCCGGGCGAGCGCGTGCGATCGCCCTGAGCTGACGGCGCGACCGCGGCGTGGCTCCGCGCCGCCGGGCGTTCACGCCCGCGTGCCTCCGGCCGATGGCTCATCCCCTCGCCCTCCTGCCCCCTCGGCCCGCCGCTCGCGCCTGGACGCCCCAGGTCGCCGGCTGCGCCCCGCCTCGCCCGACAAATCCTTTCGGTGCGGCAACAATTGGCAATGGATTTCTCGCCCGATCGCGCAAAATCAGAGGGTTGCAGGCAAATTGAAGCCCGCGCGGGGCTGCGGCGCGCCGCCGCCCGGCTCTCGGCGCGGGGCGGCGCCCCGGGCCGCGTCCGACAAATGCTTTCGTTGTGGAAACATTTGGAAATAGATCTCTCGCCCGATCGAGCAAAATCAGAGGATTGCAGGCAAATTGAAGCCCGCGCGGGGCTCTTCGGCGCGCCGCCGTCCGGCCCCCGCGCACGGCGGCCCGCGCCTTGTCCCCGTCGCCACTGCGGGCGCGTTCGTCGAGCCTGGCGGTCTGCAAGCGGAGACGCCCCCGCCGGATCGACCCCCGCGCAACTCGAGCGTCTGCCTGACGACCTGGCGGACCCCAGATCCACCGCTTCAGCGATCGACCCGGTGCGCCATCCGCCCGGCGCGCGCTCGATGATCCGATGCCGGCGGACTTCCCGCTCGATCGCGCCGAGGCAAGCGGCGGGCGGCGGCGCGGGCGCTGCGGGGTCGGGCATGGCGGGGCTCCTGCCGGGGGGACCAATAGTGGGAGCATAGCCGATCATTCTGAATATCGCAATGATATTCTCACATTTCTCTTTTACACTAAGCCCAGGGCTCCGCTCGCAATGACGACCAGCGGCTTGAACGTGAGCTTTCTCCCGTCGGGACGCCAGACGCCGCGCCGAGCCGGCCAGCTTCGGCCGCGCGCTCACGCACGCTGGGTTGGCGGCGCCGAGAATCTCTGCTCAACTGATATCTTACGTAAATTTTAGCTCCTCCGGCAGCGCGGCGCGCCTCGACCGCGCCCTTTTCCGCCCAGTCGGCAGGCGCTAAGGGTCTCGCCATGCCTGCCTCGAACCCGAACGATTCACGGGCAGCCTGCCCGTGCGGCAGCGGCCTCCACGCCGATCGCCGCCGCGCGCTGGATAGGTCGAGGGCGCGGCGCGCCGCCGCGGCCGCCAAATGCCGGAAATGACCGATCGTCCCCCCACGCTCGGCGTCATCCTCGCCGGCGGCCTCGCCCGGCGCATGGGCGGCGGCGACAAGGGTTTGCGCATGCTCGGCGGGCGCAGCCTGCTCGCGCGCGTCGCCGCGCGGCTGGCGCCGCAATGCGCGGGCCTGGTCCTCAACGCCAACGGCGATCCCGCGCGCTTTTCGGCGCTCGGCCTGCCGGTCGTCGCCGACCCGGTCGCCGGCCTGCCCGGGCCGCTCGCCGGCGTGCTCGCGGCGCTCGACTGGGCCGCCGCCCGCGAGCCGGCGACCGCCTGGGTCGCGAGCGTCCCCGGCGATTGTCCATTCATCCCGCGCGATTTCGTCGCCCGGCTGCATGCGGCGCGCGAGGCGGCGCGCGCGCCGCTCGCGGTCGCCGCCGCGGGCGGACGGGCGCATCACGCGGCGGGCCTGTGGCCGGTCGCCGCACGCGACGAACTGCGCCGCGCGCTGGCGGTCGAGGGGGTTCGCAAGGTCGCGGCCTGGACCGGGCGCTATGCCGGCGCGGTCGCCGAATGGCCGGTCGAACCGCGCGATCCCTTCTTCAATGTCAATACCGAGCAGGAGCTCGTCGAGGCCGAACGTCTCGTCGCGCCGGATGACTGAGCGCCGCGGGAGGTCAGCTCAGGACGAGCCGCAGCGCGAGCGCGACGAGGCCGAACGCGGCGACGCCGGCGGCGTAGAGGCCGACGAACCAGAGCAGCCGGCGCATCAGTGATAGCCCGCGTCATGGCCGACCTTGCCGCGAAACAGCCAGTAGCTGTAGCCGGTATAGGCGAGGATGATCGGCAGCAGCGCGACCGCGCCGACCAGCAGGAACCATTGGCTCGCCGGCGGCGCCGCCGCCTGCCAGATCGAGATCGAGGGCGGCACCATCAGCGGATACATGCTGATCCCGAGCCCGACGAAGCACAGCACGAACCAGCCGAGCGCGCAGAGAAAGGGCGTCAGGTCGCGCCCGAGGGCGAGCCCGCGCCAGAAGCCCCAGGCGAGCAGCGCGACCAGCGCGGGCACCGGCGCCGTCAGGACGATGCCCGGCCAGCCGAACCAGCGCTCGAAGAAGCCGCCGTTGAGGAACGGCGTCCACAGGCTGACCGCCGCGATGAAGGCGAGCACGACCGCGCCGAGCGCGCCGGCGCGGCGCCGGCTGCGATCCTGGAACGCGCCCTCGGTGCGCCAGATCAGCCAGCATGAGCCGAGCAGCGCATAGCCGGCGACGACGGCGAGGCCGCACAGCGCCGTGAACGGCGTCAGCCAGTCCCACCAGCCGCCCGCATAGGCGCGCCCGACCACCTTGACGCCCTGAAGGAGGCCGCCCAGCGCGAGCCCCTGGCACAGGGCGGCGATCGTGGAACCCAGGGAAAAGGCGAGGTCCCAGGCGCGCCGCCCCTCGCGCGAGGCGGTGCGGAACCGGAATTCGAAGGCGACGCCGCGAAACACCAGCGCGAGCAGCATGGCGACGATGACGGGATAGAGCGCGGGCATGATGATCGCATAGGCGAGCGGAAACACCGCGAACAGGCCGCCGCCGCCGAGCACCAGCCAGGTTTCGTTGCCGTCCCACATCGGGGCGACCGAATTGACCATCATGTCGCGGTCCTTCGCCGCGCGCTCGAAGACGAACAGAATGCCGACGCCGAGGTCGAATCCGTCGAGCACGACATAGGCGAGCACGGCGAAGGCGAGCAGGCCGGCCCAGATCAGGGGGAGATCGAGGGTCATCGGCTATTCTCCCGCCGCCAGGGGCCGCGGTCCGCCGGTCGCCGGGCCAGGCATCAGGCCGGCGGCGTGCGTCGGCGCGCCGGCCGGCGGCCCCTCCTCGCCCGGATGCGGCGGCTGGGCCATGAGGCTCAGCAGGAAGGTGATGCCGGCCGCGTAGACGACGAGATAGACGACGACGAACGCGGCGAGCGAGGTCGCGACCCCCGGCAGGCCGATCGGCGACAGGCTGTCGGACGTGCGCAACAGGCCGTAGACGGTGTAGGGCTGGCGGCCGACCTCGGTCGTGATCCAGCCGCACAGCAGCGCGACGAAGCCCGCCGGCGACATCGCGACCATCGCGCCGAGCAGCCACCGCGTCTCGAACAGCCGGTCGCGCCAGCGCAGCCAGAGGCCGGCGCCGCCGAGCCCGGCCATCGCGAAGCCGAGGCCGACCATGATGCGGAAGGTGAAGAAGATCAGCGGCGAATAGGGCTGGTCGGCCCGCGGCCATTGCTTGAGGCCGGGCGTCTCGCCGTCGAGGCTGTGGGTGAGGATCAGCGCGCCCAGATAGGGGATCGCGATCGCGTAGTCCGTGTGCTGGGTCTTCATGTTGGGGATGCCGAACAGGATTTCGGGCGCGCCGCGCTCGGCCTCGAAATCGCCTTCCATCGCCGCGATCTTGGCCGGCTGGTGTTCGAGCGTGTTGAGCCCGTGGAGGTCGCCGATCACGATCTGCGCGGGCGCGGCGAGCGCCGCCATCCACATCGCCATCGAGAACATCGTGCGCGCGGCCCGGTTGCGCTCGTCACGCAGCAGGTGCCAGGCCCCGACCCCGCCGACGAGGAAGGCGACGCAGAGATAGGAGGCGAGCACCATGTGCGGCAGACGGACGAGAAAGGACGGGTTGAAGACGATCGCAAACCAATCCTCGGGCATGAAGCGCCCGTCGGGCGCGATCGAATAGCCGGCCGGCGTCTGCATCCAGGAATTGACCGAGAGGATCCAGGTCGCCGAGATCAGCGTGCCGAGCGCGACCATCAGCGTCGCCGCGAAATGCAGGGCGCGCCCGACCCGCTTCATCCCGAACAGCATGACGCCGAGGAAGCCCGCCTCGAGGAAGAAGGCGGTCAACACCTCGTAGCCCATCAGCGGCCCGATCACCGGCCCCGCCTTGTCCGAGAACGCGGCCCAATTGGTGCCGAACTGGTACGACATCACCAGCCCGGAAACCACGCCCATGGCGAAGCCGATCGAGAATATCTTCAGCCAGTACTGGAAGAGGTCGAGAAAGACCGGTCGGCCGGTCGTCAGCCAGAGCCCCTCGAGCACCGCCAGATAGCTCGCCAGGCCGATCGACAGCGCGGGAAACACGATATGGAAGATCACAGTGAACGCGAATTGCGCGCGCGCGAGATGGAAGGCGTCCAGCGTCAGCATGATCGATTCCCCCGGGCAGCCCCGCTGCGCCGCGAGATATAGCCCGGCGCCGGGAAATTCGCGACAAGGGGGCTAGGCGCGCTGCGCGAACAATTGACGCAGGCCGCTCAGCATGCCCGACTGACCGCGGGCTTCGCCGAGCGCGATCAGGAAATTCTCCGCCCAGCGGTCGATGTCGTGGGCGGCGAGATGGGCGTACATGCGGCGCTGGCGCTCGATGCGCTCGTCCAGCGGCATGTCGAGCGCGGTCTTGATCGCCTCGGCCATGCCCTCCGGCTCGTGCGGATTGACGATGACGGCGCCGTCGAGCTCCTGCGCGGCGCCGGCGAATTGCGAGAGCACGAGCACGCCGGGATCCTTCGCGTCCTGGGCGGCGACATATTCCTTGGCGACGAGGTTCATGCCGTCGCGCAAGGGGGTGACCAGCGCCACCTGGGCGGTGCGGTAGAGGCCGGCGAGCGCGGCGCGCGTGTAGGACTTGTTGACATAGCGGATCGGCGTCCAGGCGGCGTCGCCGTGGCGCCCGTTGATCTGGCCGACGAGCGCGCTGATCTCCTGGTTCATCGCGGCGTATTCGGGCACGTCGACCCGGCTCTTGGGCGTCACCTGCAGGAAGGTGACCTTGCCGAGCCATTCCGGATGTTTGTCGAGGAAATGGCCGAACGCCGTGATGCGGTGCGGGATGCCCTTGGAATAGTCGAGGCGGTCGACGCCGAGGATCAGCCGCTTGCCGCCGAGGCTGTCGCGCAAATCGCCGACGAGGCCCGAGCGCGCGGCGTTGCGCGCGGCGCGGGCATAGACGGCGGTCGCGATCGAGACGGGAAACGCGGCGACCGTCACCTTGCGCCCGTCGACCTCGAACACGCCGTGCGAGCGCCGCGATTCGCTGCCCTGGATGGCGAAATAGCGGCCCAGATTGTCGGCGTCCTGATTCGTCTGGACGCCGACGAGGTCATAGTGGCTGAGCGCGCCCATGGTCTGCCAGTGCTGCGGCAGCGTCTCGAGCAGGTCGGGCGGCGGACAGGGGATGTGGAGGAAGAAGCCGATCGGGTTGAGGTGCCCGCGCGCGCGCAGTTCCCGGGCGAGCGGCAGCAGATGGTAGTCGTGGACCCAGATCGTGTCCTCGGGCGTGATGAACGGCGAAAGCGCCGCGGCGAAATGGGCGTTGACGCGCAGATAGCCGTCGAGCTGGACCGCGTTGAATTCGGCGAGGTCGACGCGATAGTGCAGGATCGGCCACAGCACGCGGTTGGCGAAGCCGTTGTAATATTCCTGGAAGTCGGTCTCGGCGAGATCGAGCGTCACGTAGGTGCGCATCCGGCGCCGCGTCACCACCGGCGCCGGGACCGCGCCGTCCTTGCTGACGCGGCCGCTCCAGCCGAACCACACGCCCTCGCGCTGCTTCAGCGCGGCGTTGACGGCCACCGTCAGCCCGCCGGCCTGCCGGACGCCCTGGGAATCGGGAATGCTGACCCGATTGGAGACCAGGATCAGACGCGGCGCCATGCGTCCTCCCATTTCACCGACAGGCGCATCGCCGAATTGATGATCGCGGCCATGGAATAGGTCTGCGGAATGTTGCCCCACAGCGCGCCGGTCTCGGGATGGATGTCCTCCGAAAGGATGCCGAAGGCGTTGCGCCGCTCCAGCAGGTCGGCGAACATCGCGCGCGCCTCATCGAGGCGGCCGATCTCGGCGAGCGCATCGATATACCAGAAGTTGCAGACGAGGAAGGCGGTCTCCGGCGCGCCGAAATCGTCCTCGTTGGTGTAGCGCATGATGCGGCCGTTGCGCTTGAGTTCGCGGCCGACCGCCTCGAACGTGCCGAGAAAGCGCGGATCGAGCGGCGAGAGCAGACCGAGTTCGGGCAGCAGCAGGACGCTCGCGTCGAGGTCGTGGCCGTCGAGCGCGCCCGCCAGCGCGCCCTTGCGCTCGCACCAGGCGCGCGCGAGGATCGGTTCGCGCAGGCGATCGGCGTGACCGCGCCAATAGGCGGCGCGCGCCTCGATTCCGAGCCGCCGGGCGATTTCGGACAGCCGGTCGCAGGCGGCCCAGCACAGAGCGGCCGAATGGGTGTGGACGCGCTGGCGGCCGCGATATTCCCAGATGCCGGCGTCCGGGGTCAGCGCCAGCCGCAGCGCCCGCTCGCCGAGAGGCTCCAGCGCGTGGAACAGCGCCTCGTCGCCCATTCGCGGCAGCCGCTCGTCGACGAACATCTGCGTCGCGGCGAGGATCACGCTGCCGTAGACGTCGTGCTGGTTCTGGATCTCCGCCAGATTGCCGACGCGCACCGGCCCGTTGCCGAGGAAGCCCGCCAGATCGGGCGCAATCTCCTCGGTCAGCGGATCCCCGGGGACGATCGAATGAACCGGCTTCAGCGGCGCGTCGCGATCGGCGGCGACGGTGAGGATGTAGTTGATGTAGGCTTCCATCGTCTCGGTCACGCCGAGCTTGTTGAGCGCCTGGATGACGAAATAGGAATCGCGCAGCCAGCAGAAGCGATAGTCCCAATTGCGTCCGCTGCCCGGCGCCTCGGGAATTGAGGTCGTGTGGGCGGCGACGATGCCGCCGGTCTCCTCGAAACTGCACAGTTTCAGCGTGACTGCGGCGCGCGTGACGGCGTTCTGCCATTCGAACGGCACGGCGAGCGAGCGCACCCAGCCCGACCAATGGTCGCGCGTCCGCTCCTCGAACTCTCGCGCGGTGCTGTCGAGCGCGCTCTGGAACGGCTCGTCGGGCCCGAACACGAGGGTAAGCGGCTTGGTCAGCGGGAACGTGGTCTCCGCAGCGATGTAGGACAGCGGGGCGTCGGTGGTCAGCCGCAGCACCGGGCCCGGGCCGTGGTAGCGGATGTGGTTGGAGCCCATCGAGAACTCGCTGGTCGGCCGGCCGTAGGCGTGGGTCGGGCGGACCCTGACGGCGATCCGCGGCAGTCCGGCGAGCGGAACGATCCGGCGCACGATCTGCGGCGGGCGGAACGTGCGCTCCAGATGGACGAAGCGCGGGGCAAAATCGGTGATCCGCACCCGGCCGCCGTGATCGTCCTCGAGGTCGGTCTCGACGATCGCGGTGTTGCGGACGTAGCCGGACCTGGCGTGGGCGAGGTCGGCGAGCACGACGTCGGCGAAACCCTTCTCCTCGTCGCCGGCGAGCAGGCGCGAGAAGGCCGGGTTGGAATCGAAGCGCGGAAAGCACCACCAGACGATTCGCCCGCCGGTGTCGATCAGCGCCGCCACCCGGCAATTGCCGATCAGCGCGAGATCGAGCGGCTGCGCGCCAGCCGGCCGTTCGAGTCGCTTCGACGAAGGAGTCAACCCGTGACCTTTCCCAACCAGGCGCGGACTCCCGCCGGCTCCGAGAACGAACCCGTCAGCCCGGCCATTTCGAAGCCGACCGAGAATGCGATGCCGCCCATCTCCAGAACGGCCTCGAACCCCGGACGATCCATCCGGTCGTCCGCGATGAACACGGGCCGCCGCCCCGCGAACGGCGCCCGCCCCATGAACCGTCGGATTGCCGCCCCCTTGTCGAAGCCGGGCAGCTTGATCTCGAAGACGAGGTTGCCAGGAACCACTTCGAGGTCGAGCTGCCCGAAACGTCTGCGTAAACGCTCGAGCTCGGCGAAAAGTTCCGCCTCGATCGGGCCTGCGAGTTTGTAATGGACGGCGAAGCTGACGCCCTTGTTCTCGGCGAAAGCGCCGGGAAAGCGGGCGAGCGCGCGCGCGAGGTCGTCCCACACGCCCTCCGGCAGCCGCGCCGTCGTGAGCGATCGGGTCGGCCCCTCCGGAGCGTAGCGGATTTCGGCGCCGTGGACGCCGCTCGCGCGCAGCCGCAGCGGCGCGAACAGCCCGTCGAGGGCCGCGATCGGCCGGCCGCTGACCAGGGCGAGCGCGCCGCCGAGCCGGCGCTCGGCCTGGGCGAGTTCGTCGAGCAGCGCGCGCGAGACGACGACCGCCTCGGGCGTCGGCGCAAGGTCGATCAGCGTGCCGTCGACGTCGAGGAACAAGCAGATGGAATCGGCCTTGGGCGCGGGCGGTTCCGTCGCGGTCATGCTGCGGTCTCCGTTGATTGGCCGGTCGGCTTAGGCGCGTTGGGACGCCGCTGGCAACCGGTCCCGCCCAACGCTGTCCGCGCCCCCTTGCGTCGCCGCGCGGGTTGCGGCAATAAGAAGCGGCGCCGGCCGCTAGGAGTGTAGCTCAATTGGCTAGAGCACCGGTCTCCAAAACCGGGGGTTGCGAGTTCGAGTCTCGCCTCTCCTGCCAGCGCGCCGACGGGGTGCGGCTTTCCTGAGGCGCAAGCCGGATCAATTCCTCTCCCCGTCAGCGAGCGACGCCATGGCGCCCCTGCGAAAGCCCCCGCCCGACCCCCGCGAGGAAGCCCGCCAGCGCGCGCTGACCGGCCATCTCGCGCTCGTGGCGCTGACGCTGACCGGCC
>JBEKEI010000017.1:0-47997 GCA_050013915.1 Roseiarcus sp. | reverse complement strand
AGCGCCCGGTCGCCCCGGCGGTCGCAGGCGGCGCGGCCGCCGCCGCCGGCATCGCGCCCGGCGCCCCGAACGTGGGCTTCCACCGTCGGGCCGCCAAACGCCGCGCCGACCAGGCCAGCTTCGGCGCCGGGCGCCCGCACGCTGCGTTGCGGAGCCGCCAATCCCTGCTCAGCTCAGCGTCTTCAGCAGGCGTCCGGCGGACATCAAGTCTGCCGTGTCGAAGCCCTCGACAAATTGGTCGAACACCGGTCGAAGAATCGCGCGGGCATTTTCGCGTCGACCCTGGCTGGCCAGCAGACTCGCGAGGTCGGTCGCGGTTCGCAGTTCCCATGCGCGCGCGCCCTGGCGCCGGCTCAGCTCGAGCGATTGTGCCAGGCATGATTGCACGTCGGCCACGCGGGGCTGCGGCTTCGACAGCAGAAGGCTGCCCTTCAGACGCAGCAACTCCGGCGTGAAAGCAGCGTCTCCGTTTGCATCGACCAGCCCGATGGTTTCGTCGGTCAGCGCGAGGCCTTCGTCGAACCGGCCCATCGCCGCAAGTCCGCGCACGATTGCGATTTTGAACGCGGTGGTCAGCAGTTCGTAGCGCGCCGCGTGCAGCTTCTCCAGACAGGCCTGCACGCCTTCCACCCCGCTTTTTGCATCGCCCTGGCGGATCGCCAGTTCCCCCTTGAGGCCGCGCCCGACCGCGATATAGGGCCCCAACGAATAGGTTTCGGCGCACGAGATGAACCGGTCTATGAGTTTGCCGGCGTTGGCGAGATCGCCGATCCAAAGGTGCACCGAAGCGGCCCAGTGCAAGACGAGGGTCAGCGTCACCGGATGGTCGATGCGTTCGGCGTCCTCGATCGTCCGGCGGGCGCGCTCCACCGCCTGCGCCGGATGGCCCTGGAGCCACAGGTTCCTCGCCAGGGCCATGCCCGCCAGATTGTAGTAATCGAGGCCGAGATAAATCGACAGTGTCCGCTGCGAGCCCGGCGCTTGCCGCAGCGCCGCCTCCAACTCCATGCGGGCGCCGCCGATATCGCCCATGTAATGAAGCGACAACCCGGTAAGGCAATGGGCCAATTCAATTGCGGCGGGATCCCCGATGGCGGCGGCGACGGCGGAACTGCGCCTGGCGTAGTGCAGTGAGGTCTTGAAGTCTGCAATGCGGAAATGGAAAATGTGCAGCGGGCCCAGAAGGAGCATCTGGGTGAGGACGTCGTCACGCTCTTCGGCGATCGCGAAGCTTCGCCTGAATGCCGTCCGCGCGACCTCATTGTGCACCCGCGTGAAGATCAGCGCCATTCCCAGCCCCGACTGAAGACGCATTTCCTCGACGCCGCCGCGAGTGGCGTCGTCGAGCGCGAGAATTGCCCGCTCGGACCAGCGATGACATTCAGGGAGCAGAGACATAGCCAAGAAGACCGGCACAGCGGCGGCGGCGAGTCCGACGCCGATTTCGGCATTGCCGTTGACGCCGAAGCACCATTCCAAGGCCACGCGCACATTGGCGAGGCCGGCGAGGTGGAGCGCACGCTGCGCCCCGCTCGAGAGGGTCAGCCACTCGGTCCCGGCCTGCTCCAGCCATCCCCGGTAATACCTTGCGTGGCGCGCGGCCAGGTCGGCGAGCTCGGCGTCGTCGGCGCTGATTTCGAGGACGTAGGCGCGCGTCGTGTCCAACAGCCGGTAGCGCATCATCGCCCCGAGGGGATGGGTCGCGACCATCGACTTGCCGATGAGGCTGTCGACGGCGCCGAAGACGAGCGCTTGATCGACGGTCGCGCTCGTCACGACCGCCAGCGCCGCCTCGATCGTGAAATGTCCAACAAACACCGCGAGCCGCCGAAGCACCACGCGCTCCAGTTCGGACAGCAGCCCATAACTCCAATCCAGCGTGGCCTGCAGGGTCTTTTGCCGTGGCGGCGCGGTTCGCTGTCCCTGCCACAACCGGGTTAGGCTCTTGTCGAGCAGCGCGGCGGTCTGCGGCAGGCCGTAGGCCTCGACCCGTCCGGCCGCCAATTCGATCGCGAGCGCCACACCGTCGAGCTTTCGGCAGATGCTCGCCGCGAGCGCAGCTTCCGCGTCGCCGAAGTCCAGCCGGGCGCCGCTCGCCGCCGCGCGCTCCACGAACAGCTGGGTCGCGGGGAAACTGCGAGCAATCGCCGCAGTGAGCCTGGATTCATCGGGCGGACAAGCAAGCGTATCCAATCGGTAGACGTGTTCGCCCTCGACCCTGAGGGTCTCGCGACTCGTCGCCAGGATGTGGACTTGCGGCGCGGCTACGAAAATACGCGAGGCCAGCTCCGCCACGGCGTCTATGAGATGTTCGCATGTATCAAGAATCAGAAGGATCCGCTTGTTCCGCAAATATGCGATCAGGCCGGATGTCGCATCGTCGGTCGGCGCCGACAGCCCCAGCATCGAAGCCACCGTCGGAGCCGCCAGCCTGGGATCGCTCACCGCTCCGAGATCGACGAAGATCGCGGCGCCCGAGAACGCCGCGATCAGATCATGGCCAACCGCCACCGCCACCGTGGTCTTGCCCACTCCGCCGGCGCCGGAGATCGTGACGAAGCGGGCCTCGGCCAGCCGAGCCGAGACTTCGCGAACGTCATCGGCGCGCCCGACCATTCGGCTCAGACGGCTGGGCAGGTTGACGTGGGGGAAACCGCCGACAACCGAATCGACATTGTTCGGTTCGCTCGACCGCGAGACCGGCGCGACGAAGCAGTAGCCTCGCCCAGCCAGCGTCGCGATGTATCGCGCGCCCTGCTCGCCATCGCCCAGGGCCTTGCGCAGGCCGGCCACGTGAACCCGCAAACTGCTCTCTTCCACGGTGACATCGGGCCAGACCTGGGTCAGCAGATCCCGTTTGCTGACGACCTCGTTGGGGCGGGACAGCATCGAGATCAATATGTCGAGAGCTCGCGCGCCCAATTCGACGGGGGCGCCTTCTTTTGTCAGGAGGCGTTCGCTTGCAACCAGTTTGAACGGACCAAACGACACTACGTCCCTGGTCCGCGGCGCAGATGCAACCATGGCGACGTCGTCAGCAACAGCCCGGCGCGCCATTCTACATCGGGGTTCGGCGCCGCGCCATAGAGCCGGCGGCGATTGGCGACACCCCGGCGAGTTCGACCGGCGCCCAAAAGAACGCCAGCGCTGCCGGTCGGCATAGCGCCGGGCATCAACGGATAACGACGCTTTGCAACTCGTAACGAGCGCTTCGCGCGAACCTGGCGCAATGACGGGCGGCAAGCGGATTGCTGGCGAAGCATAGCGCCGGCCGCGCCGCCGGGCGATGCGTCGGATGCCTTCCGACCAACAGCGATCAGCGCCTGCCGATCAACCATCGAAGCAAGGAGACTCGCCGATGCCTACGAGCGAAACTTCCGAAGCGATCAACCATGATCGCCGCCGTTTTGTCGGAACCGCAGCGATAGGCGTCGCCGCGGCGGGCGGTTTGGGCCTTATTCCAGCGCAACTGCGCGCAGCGGCCGAAGACGGCGCGATCCGCCCGTTCCGCGTCAATGTTCCCGAGGAGCAACTCGTCGATCTGCGCCGACGCGTGAAGGCGACGCGCTGGCCGGACAAGGAAACCGTTGCGGATCAGTCGCAAGGCGTTCAGCTGGCGACGATTCAGAAACTGGCGCGCTATTGGCTGGCGGATCATGACTGGCGGAAGCTGGAGGCCCGGCTGAACGCCTTGCCCCAATTCGTGACCGAGATCGACGGAGTCGACATTCATTTCATTCACGTCCGTTCCAAACATGAGAATGCGTTGCCGCTGATCGTCACCCACGGCTGGCCCGGCTCGATCATCGAGCAGCTGAAGATCATCGATCCGCTCGCCAATCCCACCGCCCATGGCGCGAGCGCGTCCGACGCGTTCCACCTGGTGATTCCGTCGCTGCCCGGCCACGGCTTTTCGGGCAAGCCCATTGCGCCCGGGTGGACCCCCGTCAGCATCGCGCATGCGTGGGCGACGTTGATGCAACGGCTCGGCTACACACGCTACGTGGCGCAGGGCGGCGACTGGGGCAATGCCGTCTCGGAGGTGATGGCGCTGCAGCAGCCGGCGGGATTGCTGGGCATTCACACCAATATGGCGGCCACGGTCCCGGCCGATGTTTCAAAGGCGCTTTCGGTCGGCGGCCCGCCGCCTGCCGGCCTCTCGGCCGATGAGCGACATGCGTGGGACCAGCTCGACGACTTTTACCGGCACGGGCTCGCCTACGCCCAGGAAATGTCGAACCGGCCACAGACGCTCTACGGAATCGCGGATTCGCCGGTCGGGCTCGCCGCATGGATGCTGGATCACGATATCCGCAGTTACGGCATGATCTCACGCGCCTTCGAGGGAAAGCCGGAGGGACTGACCCGCGACGACGTGCTCGACAACGTCACGTTGTACTGGCTGACGAACACCGCGATCTCGTCTGCGCGCCTCTACTGGGACACCGCGCAGATTTCGACCGGAGGAGGTTTCTTCGACGTGAGGGGCGTCACGACCCCGGTCGCGGTGAGCGCCTTCCCCGACGAGATCTATGCGGCCCCGAGAAGCTGGGCGGAGCGGGCCTATCCCAAACTCATCCATTACGGCAAGCTCGACAAGGGCGGCCATTTCGCGGCCTGGGAACAGCCGGCGCTGTTCGCCGCGGAAATACGAGCCTCGTTCAAATCGCTGCGCCAGGCGACGTGAACCAAACGGCGGCGCGCGCGTCTTGCGCCCCGCCGGTCCGCCGAACATGAGGATCAGTGGAAATCGAGGAGGACTCATCATGGATGCGACCAGGACGCATGAAGACATCGACCTTCCTCGTCGCCGCTTCTTCGGCGGCGCGGCGATGACCATCGCCGCCGCCCAGTTCGGCGTGATCGGTCCGGCCCGCGCGCAAACAAAGCTGCCCGAGGTCAAGCCGGGAACGAACACGTCGTTTGGTCCGCTGAAGCAGATCGACGCCGGCGTGCTGAGCGTCGGCTACGCCGAAGCCGGCCCCGCGGACGGGCCTGCGGTGATCCTGCTGCACGGCTGGCCGTACGACATTCACAGTTTTGTCGATGTCGCCCCGATGCTGGCGTCGGCGGGCTACCGGGTGATCGTCCCATATGTGCGCGGCTGTGGCGCGACGCGTTTCCTTTCGAGCGCGGCGGTTCGGAACGGCCAACCGGAGGCCGTGGCCGTCGATGCGATCGCGCTGATGGATGCGCTCAGGATCGACAAGGCGATTTTCGGCGGGTTTGATTGGGGGGGGCGGACGGCCGACATCGTCGCGGCGCTCTGGCCGGAGCGCTGCAAAGGCCTGGTCTCGGTAAGCGGGTATCTGCTCGCCAACCGGGCGGCCAACAAGCTGCCGTTGCCGCCGAAGGCCGAGCTTCAATGGTGGTACCAGTATTACTTCGCCACGGAGCGTGGCCTGCTCGGCTACGACAAATACCGGCATGATTTCGGGAAGCTCATTTGGCAGATCGCTTCGCCGAAGTGGAACTTCGACGACGCGACGTTCGATCGCACCGCGGCTTCATTCGACAATCCCGACTACGTCGCCATCGTAATCCATAATTACCGGTTTCGGCTGAGCCTGGCTCAAGGCGAACCACAATACGAAGATTTGGAAAACAGGCTCGCCAAGAACCCGGCCATCGCGGTTCCGACGATCACCCTCGAGGGCGACGCCAACGGCGCTCCGCATTACCCGGACGACACGGCCTACCGCAAGCTCTTCTCGGGCAAATACGCAAACCGGATCATTACCGGCGGCATTGGCCACAATCTGCCTCAGGAAGCCCCGCAGGCGTTCGCCCAGGCTATCCTCGACGTGGACGAGTATTGAGCGGCGTCGCTCTGCAAAGCCGGGCCGATGGTCGGAGACATGCGGTGAGCGGCTTTGCGGACAATGTCATCGTCGGCGCCGGCGGGACGAGCGGCATCGGTCCGGCAACCGCGAGGCCAGGATGAGCCGGACCGCTTCACACGCTTCCCGACCGACCCAATACCGGGAGGAACGACCATGGCCCAGCTCGAACAGGAACGCACGGCGCCCCAGGGCGGCAGCGTCGTCTACACCGCCAAGACGCACACCACCGGCGGCCGCGAGAATGGCGCGGCGCGCAGCTCCGACGGTCGCCTCGACATCAGGCTTTCGACTCCCGGCGCGGCGCGCATCGGCGCCAATCCCGAGCAATTGTTCGCCGCCGGCTGGTCGGCGTGTTTCGCGAGCGCGATTGCACTCGCGGCCCGCAAGAGAAAGCTCGCCTTGCCGGCCAACGTGGCCATCGACGCCGAAGTGGACCTGAACCTGGCGGACGGCGGGTACTTTCTCCGAGCTCGCCTCAACGTCAGCCTGCCCGGCGTCGCGCGCGAGGTCGCCAAGGCGCTGCTGGACGAAGCGGACCAGACCTGTCCCTATTCCAAAGCCACGCGCGGCAACATCGACGTCGCGATCAGACTGGTTTGAACCCGGCTCTCAACGAGATGGGCGGCTTCTCACCTCGGTGGGGACCTTCGGCCAGACCTGGGAAGAGCGCCGGTGTCCGTGGAAGGATGCGAAGAGATCCTTCCGGCTCCTCGCTCACGTCGCAGTGTCTGAACGATTTCGCGGTGCTGGTTCGTTTCCTGACCGACGCCGCGAACGGGGATTCGGCGCGCGTCGGATCCTCGGGAGAAATCGCGCTGCCTTCGCTCGAACAGCGCAGACGGACGCCTCGTCTGCCCCTCCGCGTCCCCTGCAAGCTTCAGCTGCCCGATCGCGCCGTTTCCGCCGAATTGGTGGACATTTCCCGCGAAGGATTCGGAGTCCAGTGCATTCGCGCCTGGACCGAACGGCAGAGTTTGACGATTGTGTTCGAAGACGGACGACGCATGCGCGCGGTTGTCGTCCGCGCGAGCCGCGATCGCGCGGGCCTGCGGCTCGAGACGCCGCTCGCGGCCAACGATCCGCTTTTCGTTCGCGCGCGATCACACTGATCGCGCCCGCCGCGAGTGCGACTGTCGCTCGGGTTGGACGGCTAGCAGGGCGCCCATTTCTTCCCCACGAAGCTGCGCATCTTCCCCGGGTTGAGCAATCCGCAGGGATCGACTTCGGCCTTGAAGCCGAGCTGGTCGGCGTCGGCGCGGCGGTAGCGGCTGCCGTCCTCGAGCGTGTAGACATGCGGGTCGGCGACCATCACGCCCGCCGCCTCATAGGCCGCGATGATCTCGTAGAGCCGCTTCCGGCCATGGTAGCGCACGATCGGCAGCGCGCTCGCGGTGACATGGCCGCCGAAGCGCTGGAATTCGAGATGGTGGAGCACCTCGTCGCCGAAGGTCTCGACCATCTGCTTGACCAGCGGCAGCAGCCGGTCGTGCGGGAACAGGCACTGGAGGTAGGTGACGGTCCGGTCGCGCTTCAGCATCTGCAGCGTCGTATGGTTCCAGCAATACTCATACAGCGGGATCTGGCCCGGCCCCTCGAGGCTCGGCGCCTCGAGGGTGACGACGCCGCGGCCGCCCAGGACCTGACGGAAGGTTTCGAGCGAGGCGGGCGCGACCATCGCGATCAGCAGGCTCTTGCCTTCCGGACAGGCCGCCTCGATCTCGCGGAAGTCGGCCGGGATCGGCCAGGCGATCGGCGTGACCAGCTTCTTGACGATGCCGTCGGCGAGCGCGATCGCGCGGCCAGCCGCGACCGCCTCGAGGAAATCATCGAAGGCGACGATCACGTCGACCCAGTCCCAGGCCGGCGCCAGCGGCATTTCGAGCGAAGTGACGAGCCCGGTGACGCCGAACGCGCGGATGATCTTCTGAACCTCGGCGCCGCGCAATTGGATGACCCGCGGCTCGCGCTCGACGGTCACCACGCGCGCGGCGAGCACGTTGCCGGGATCGCGCAGGCCGCCATAGGTCACCGAGCCGACGCCGCCCGAGCCGCCCGCGACGAAGCCGCCGATCGTCGCGCTGCGCTTGGTCGAGGGATGCATCCGCAATTCCCAGCCCGACGGGCGCAGCGCGGCGTCGATGTCGTGCATTTTCGCGCCCGCCTCGACGCTCACGACGCCCGGCCGGGTCCACAGGATGCCGGTCATCGCCGAGAAGTCGATCAGCACGCCGCCGCACAGCGGCACCGCCTGGCCGTAATTGCCGGTGCCGCCGCCGCGCGGCGTCAGCGCCACGCCGTGGCGCGCGCAGGCGCGGGCGATCCGGATGACCTCGGCCTCGTCGCGCGGCGTGGCGACGATATCAGCCGACTTGCCGGTGAGCTCGGCGGCGAGGATCGGGCTGTACCAGAAGAAATCGCGCGAGCGGCGGCGCACCGCCGACGTCTCGGTGGTCACCGGCACGCCGTCGATCTCGGCGAGCAGCGCGGGGAGCCGTTCGCGCGCCGCGCCCAGCGCGGCCTCCTCGGCGGGGTTCAAGTCTCGTGCCTCCTTCGCGCGCCGCCGCCGCTCAGCCGGCGATTTTCGCGGCGACCGGCTGCTTGTCGAGCGCGGTCAGCACGCGCAGCCGCGAGAGCTCCAGCAGCCGGCGCATGGCGTCCGACGCCGCCTCGCCGCGGCGGGCCAGAATCGCGCCGAGCACCGTCTCGTAGGGCTCCATTTCCATCGCCGGCCGGCCCGGGCTCTTCTGGGTCAGCGCGTAGGACACCCGCAGCGCGGTCTTGACCGCGCCGCCGATCGTCACGAACAGGCCGTTGTGGGTCGCGGCGATGATCGCGAGGTGGAATTCGGTCTCGGCGCTCGCCGCCAGAGCGGGCGCCTGCCGCGTCGACAGCATGTCGGCGAAGCAGCGATGGATCCGCTCGAGATCCTCGGTCGTGCCGTCGCGCGCGGCCAGATGACAGGCGCGCGGCTCGAAGCACTGGCGCATCTCGTAGAGGTCCTCGACGATCCGCCGGTCGAACTGGGCGTTGAGCCGCCAGGACAGGACGTCGGGATCGAGCAGGTTCCAGCTCGCGAACGGCATCACCCGCGTGCCGACCTTGGGCGCAACCTCGATGAGCCGCTTGGCTGAGAGATTCTTGACCGCCTCGCGGATCGTCGAGCGGCTCACGCCGTAGGCCTGGCACAATTCGCTTTCGATCGGCAGGGAATCGCCGGGGCCGAATTCGCCCGAGACGATGCGGGTGCCGATGATGCGCGCGACCTGCGCGCTCATCGTGCTGACGGAATTGTTGCGCTCGAACATTCCCAATCCCCGGCGCGAGCCCCGTCGATGCCCGGCCGATCGGGCGCCGCGGGTACTCGAGGGCTCGCGAAGGGCATTGACAAATGCCGGCCCCTGCCGCAATTTTTAGAGCATATGGTAATATGAAACGCGCCGCCAGAGCGAATGCGGCGCGGCTCGGGCGTTCGCCGTCCGGGCTCGATGGGAGGAACGACGCCGCAGCGACCTCGTCCAAGAGGCGCGCGACGCAGCCGGTCAGTTCCGGGACAGCCGGACGGCCAACGGAGGGAACAGCCATGAAGATTGTCAAAGCGCTCGCCATCGCTGCGGGTCTGTGCGCGATGAGCCTCGCGGCGCAGGCCAAGACCCAGGTGGTGTGGTGGGATTTCCTCAGCGGCGGCGACGGCGTCCGCATGAAGTCGCTGATCCAGCAGTTCAACACCGAGAATCCCGACGTCGAGATCGATCCGACGACGCTCGAATGGGGCACGCCGTTCTACACCAAGGTGCAGACCTCGGCCGCGGTCGGCCAGGGGCCCGACGTGATGACCTACCATCTGTCGCGCCTGCCGCTGGGCGTCTCCACCGGCACGCTGCGTCCCTACACCATGGACGAATTGAAGAGCGTCGGGCTGACCGCCGACGATTATTTCCCGACCGACTGGGCCGCCGCCCACCAGGACGGCAAGCTCTACGGCGTGCCGCTCGATATCCATTCGATCATCCTCTACTACAACAAGGACGCCCTCAAGGCGGCCGGGCTGCTCGGCGACGACGGCCTTCCCAAGGGACTCGACGGGCTCGACAATTTCAACGCCGCGCTGAAGAAGCTCAGCGGCGGCAAGACCCAGTACGGCGTCTCCTTCGCCAGTTCCGACGGCGGCACGATCTGGCGCATCTTCTACACCCTGCTGAACCAGCAGGGCGGCCAATTCCTCGAGGGCGGCAAGATCCTCCCCGGCGATTCCGGCGCCAAGGCGGAAAAGGCGACCGCGGCGGTCGCGGACTGGATCGCCAAGGGCTATGCGCCCAAGCTGACCGAATATCCGGCCTCGATCGCCCTGTTCACCTCGGGCAAGGCCGCCTTCCACATCAACGGCGTCTGGGAGGTGCCGACCATGGCCGACCTCGCCAAGTCCGGCAAGCTCGGCTTCGAATGGGGCGCCATCCAGATCCCGACATTGTTCGACCATGCCGCCACCTGGGCCGATTCGCATTCCTTCGCGATCCCCGAGCGCAAGGGCAATCCGCTTTCGAAGGAAAAGCTGGAGGCGGTGCTGAAGGTGATCTCGTGGATGAACCACCACAGCCTCTACTGGGCGACCGCGGGCCATATCCCCGCCTTCAAGCCGGTCGACGAGACGACCGAATACAAGGCGATGCAGCCGAACGCGACCTATTCCTCGCTCGCCAAGACCGCGGTGTTCGATCCCGAGACCAAGATCGCCGGCGTGGCCTCGCCGGTCTATGACGCGGCGACCAATTTCGTCCTGCCCGCCGTCAACGGCCAGAGCGCGCCGGCCGATGCGATCAAGCAGATGCGTGAAGAGCTGCAGAGCGATCTCCAGTAGCCGAACCATCGCCCGCGCTTTCCGGCCGCCCGCGCGGCGGCCGGATCGCGCCGGGCCGGCGGCGCGACGGGCGGGGAGCGAGGAGCGTCCATGGCGGTCAGGCGCAGCGAGATCGTTGCGATCGCGGCGTTCATCGCGCCGTTCGTGATCGCCTACGCCGTCCTGTTCCTCTACCCGACGTTCAAGATGGTCGAGCTGAGCTTCACCGACGCGCCGCTGATCGGCGAGGGCCAATGGGTCGGCTGGCGCAACTATCTCAGGCTGTTCCAGGACCGGCTGTTCAACGAATCGGCGCTCCATACCGGCTATTTCGTCCTGCTGACGGTCGTGCCGAGCACGCTGCTCGGCCTCGGCATCGCGATGATGGTCATCCGGCTCGACGGCTGGCTGCAGAGCCTCGTCCTGTCCTGTTTCTTCCTGCCCTATGTGCTGCCGGTGACGGTGGTCACCCTGATCTGGCAATGGATGCTCGACCTGCAATTCGGCATAGCCCAGTTGGCGATCGCCGGGATTTTCGGCTCGCGCGTCTCGGTGTTCAAGGACCCGTTCTGGGCGATGCCCGCGGTCGCCTTCGTCACGATCTGGTGGACCAACGGGTTCAACGTCCTCCTGTTCATCGCCGGCCTGCGCAACATCTCGCCCGATCTCTACGCCGCCGCCGCGCTCGACGGCGCCGGGCGCTGGCAGAAGTTCCGCTTCGTCACCTGGCCGCTGATCTGGCCGGTGACCGCGCTGGTCCTCACCATCCAGCTGATCCTCCAGCTCAAGATTTTCGACCAGGTCTACCTCCTCACCCAGGGCGGGCCGTTCAACTCCACCTATGTCCTGGTCCAGTACGTCTACAAGCAGGCGTTCACCCAGAACCACGGCGGCTATGGGGCGACGGTCGCCCTGTTCCTGTTCGCGATGATCGCGATCCTCTCGATCCTGCAATTCCAGGTCCTGCGGACGAGGACGGCAGCATGAGCCTGCGCGCGCGCGCGCCCGAGGGCGTCGTCACCCTGGTCACGCTCGGCGCGGCGCTCGCCTGGGTGTTTCCGCTGTACTGGGCGGTGGTGACGACGCTGAAGCCGGAATATGAGGTGGTCGCGCCCGGCGTCCACCTGCTGCCGCAGGCGTTCACGCTCGATTCCTACGCCTATGTGCTGACCCATACGATCATCGGCCGCTGGTACCTGAATTCCTTCGCCACCGCGGGGGCGGTGACCGTCCTGGTGGTGGCGATGAGCGCGACGTGCGGCTACGCGATCTCGCAGCTCGAATTTCCCGGCCGGCGTCTGCTCTACGGTCTCATCCTGGCGAGTTTCATGGTGCCGCTGCAGGCGCTGATCGTCACCCATTTCGTGCTGATGAACGATTTCGGCCTGATCAACACCTGGGGCGGCATCATCCTGCCGCAACTGATCGTGCCGGTGGTGGTGATCGTCTACAAGCAGTTCTTCGATTCGATCCCGCGCGAGTTCCGCGAGGCGGCGGTCGTCGACGGCGCCGGCGAGTTCGACATTTTCGTCAGGATCTTCCTGCCGATGACCTGGGGCGTCACCGCCGCGCTCGCCATCGTCACCTTCATCGGCGCCTGGAACGCCTTCCTCTGGCCGTTCCTGGTGGCGACCTCCGACACGTCGATGACGGTGCCGGTCGGCATCGTCCAGGTCCATGACGCCTTCGGCGTGCAATACGCGCGCAATCTCGCCGGCGCGGTGCTCGCCGCCTTGCCGGTCGCCCTCGCCTATCTCGTCTTTCAACGCAAGGTGACCGAGGCGGTGATGCTCTCGGCCGGCCTCAAGGGATGACAAAGCAGGAAAGCCATGATCCAAGCCCGCCTGATCGTCGACCGCGACTTCGCCATTTCCGACATCGACCGGCGCCTGTTCGGCTCGTTCGTCGAGCATATGGGCCGCTGCGTCTACACCGGCATATTCGAGCCCGGCCATCCCACCGCGGACGCCAAGGGGTTCCGGCAGGACGTCGCCGACCTCACCCGCGAGCTCGGCGTCACCATCGTGCGCTATCCCGGCGGCAATTTCCTGTCGGGCTACAATTGGGAGGACGGCGTCGGCCCCCTCGACAAGCGGCCGCGCCGGCTCGATCTCGCCTGGTTCTCGACCGAGACCAACGCGTTCGGGACCAACGAGTTCATCGACTGGACGCGCAAGGTCGGCGTCGAGCCGATGTTCGGAGTCAATCTGGGCACGCGCGGCCTCGACGAGGCGCGCCGGTTCATCGAATATTGCAACCATCCCGGCGGCACCGAGCTCTCGGATCTGCGCCGCGCCCACGGCTGGGAGAAGCCGCACGACATCCGGTTCTGGTGCCTCGGCAACGAGATGGACGGACCCTGGCAGATCGGCGCCAAGACCGCGCAGGAATATGGCCGGATCGCCAACGAGACCGCCAAGGCGATGCGCTGGGTCGATCCCTCGATCGAACTGGCCGCCTGCGGCTCGTCGAACCGTGAAATGGCGACCTACGCGCGCTGGGAATACGAGGTGCTCGACCATTGCTTCGACCGCGTCGACTTCATCTCGCTGCACACCTATTTCCAGAACCCGCATGATTCCACCGAGGAATTCCTCGGCAATGTCGAGCTGCTCGACTTCTTCATCAAGGAGGTGGTCGCGATCGCCGACGCGGTCGCCGCCACCCGCCGCTCGCCCAAGCGCATCATGCTGTCGCTCGACGAATGGAACGTCTGGTACAAGGCGCGCACCCATTCGGACCTCCGCAAGCCCGGCTGGCCCGAACATCCCCCGCTGATCGAGGAGGTCTACAACGCCGAGGACGCGCTGCTGGTCGGCGGCGCGCTGATCACCCTGCTCAACAACGCCGACCGGGTGAAGGCCGCCTGCATCGCCCAGCTGGTCAACATCATCGGCCCGATCATGACCGAGCCCGGCGGCCCGGCCTGGCGCCAGACGATCTTCCATCCGTTCGCGCTGACGACGCGCTACGCCCAGGGCAGGGCGCTGCGCACGCTGGCGAGCTCGCCGACCTACGCCGGCAAGGCGGCGTCCGAAATGCCCTATCTGCACGCCTGCGTCACCGAGGACGAGAGCTCCGGCCAGGTCGTGGTCTTCGCGCTCAACCGCCATCTGCGCGAGGAGATGGAGCTCGAGGTCGTGCTGCGCGGCTTCGGCGAGGACCGCCGCATCCTCGACGCCCAGCAGGTCACCCATCCCAACATGAAGGCGGTCAACACCAGGGACGACCCCGACAATGTCGCCCCGCAGCCGATCAAGAGCGTTTCGATCGACGGGCGGACGCTGAAGGCGAGGCTGGCGCCGGGCTCGTGGAACGTGATCGTGACCGGGGCGGCGTGAGCGGGCAGGGCGGGCGCGCCCCGGGGCGGAGGGGGTCGCGCAAACGGCGTCGAGCGGTGGATTGCTCGAACGGCCGCGCTCCGCCCGCCGGCGGCCTGTATTCTGGAATAGAGAAATCAACGACATGACGAGCCCATCGCCGCAATCGGCCGCCATCCCTTGCGCGTCGCCTGAGGCGGGAGCGCGGTTGAAATTTTTGGAAATTTTTGGAAGAGTTTGGAAGTCTTTGGAGATCTCTGGAAGTCCTTTTGAAGTCCTTTTGAAGTCCTTTGCAAGTCCTCTATTTCCGCGGGCTCCATGGGATTTGATTGTATTTCAATGGCTTGCAACAGGCCGGGCGCCTTTTTGACCCGGAGTCTCGCGCGCTCCCCGAGCTGTCGAAGGCCCGATGGCGGCAAGCGTCGGACCAAAGGTTCGCGAGCCATGGTTCCTCCTTCCGCCTGCCGGGCCCGGGGGGTCGTCGATCCAACGCTTCACTATGCCGCGAGGATCGGCTGGCGTCAATAAAAATTCTGTAAAAGAGAAAATCATCACCGGCGCGGTCGCGCGAGACCCTTCTCCCGCTCTTGCGGGAGAAGGTGGCGCGAAGCGCCGGATGAGGGCCGTCCGACGACAGCCTCTGTCGCCTGCGGCGGCCCGGGACGCCAGACTCAGGCCCCTCCCCATCGCTCGCGTCCGTTCCCCGGACAGCCCCGCGCCGGCCGATCCGGCGACGATTGATGCGGGCCCCCGGCGCCTCGCCCGACGCCGCGTCTTTCTTTTTTACAGAAATTTGCTCGACCTCGGCGATCCCCTGGTCGAAAATCAGCGCAGCCGGCGAAGGCAAGAAGATTCACCGCGGCGACCGAAGCCGCCCGGACGCGCAAGGCGCGTTCATCGGCCCCCGAACCCGGTCGACGCGGGAGGCGAGAGGCGCGGTCAGCCAGCGGCCTCCTCCTCGATCGTCATGATCCGCGCCCCCTGCGCGACCTGGTCGCCGACCGCCGCCGCGATCCGCGCCACCCGCCCGGCGCGCGGCGCGGTCAGCGAATGCTCCATCTTCATCGCCTCGACGATCGCCACCCGCGCGCCCTGCTCGACCGCCTCGCCCTCCCCGACGAACAGCGCGAGCAGCCGGCCGTGCATCGGCGCCTCGACGGCGCCCGAGCCCGCGCCGGCCGCCTCGGTCTGCGCATCGAGCGGATCGGCAAGGCGCAACTCGGTCTGGCGGCCGCCGCGCAGGACGAAGACCGCATCCTCGGATTCGACGAGGGTCGCCGGCGCCGCCTCGAAGACCTCGGCGCCTTCGCGCCCGTCGGCGAAGGCGAGCGTCGTCGCGCCCTGCTCGCTGATCTGGACCAGCGCGACCGGGCGACCGTCGACGAGCGCTTCGACGCCGACGCGCCGGCGCCCGGTCAATTCGAAACTGTCGGCGACCCGCCAGGGGTCATCGGAAGGCGGCGCCGCCCCGACGCGCGGGCCGAGCAGCCGCGCGGCGCCGAGCAGGATCGCCGCCGCGTCGGGCGCGCGCGGCGCGGCGCCGAGCGCCTCCAGATGGGCCTCGATGAAGCCGGTGTCGAAGGCGCCGGCGCGGAACTCCGGCGCGTCGACCAGCGCGCGCAGGAAGGCGGCGTTGGTGCGCGGGCCGGCGACGATCGTCGCCTCCAGCGCCTCGCCGAGCCGGTCGAGCGCCTCCTCGCGGCTGGCGCCATGGGCGATGATCTTGGCGATCATCGGATCGTAGAACGGCGTGACCGCGCTGCCCGCCTCGACGCCGGAATCGACCCTGATCCCGTCGCCCTCCGGCAGCCGCAGCGCATGGATGCGGCCGGCCGAGGGGAGGAATTGATGTTCGGGATCCTCCGCATAGAGGCGCGCCTCGACGGCGTGGCCGCTGTGGCGGATTTCGCCCTGGCCGAGCGGCAGGGGCTCGCCCGCCGCGACGCGGAACTGCCATTCGACGAGATCGAGGCCGGTGATCGCCTCGGTGACGGGATGCTCGACCTGCAGGCGGGTGTTCATCTCCATGAACCAGAACGCGTCGGGGCGCAGCCCGCGCGAGGAATCGGCGATGAACTCGATCGTGCCGGCGCCGGCATAGCCGACCGCCCTGCCCGCGGCGATCGCCGCCGCCGCCATCGCCGCGCGCATTTCCGTGGTGAGCCCCGGCGCCGGGCTCTCCTCGATCACCTTCTGGTGGCGGCGCTGCAGCGAGCAGTCGCGCTCGAAGAGATGGACGAACGCGCCGTGCGAATCGCCGAAAATCTGCATTTCGACATGGCGCGGCCGCGCGACATATTTCTCGATCAGCACGCGCGGATCGCCGAACGCCGCCTGGCCCTCGCGCGCGGCCGCCTCGAGCGCCGGTTCGAAATCGACATGCGCGTCGACCCGCCGCATGCCCTTGCCGCCGCCGCCCGCGATCGCCTTGATCAGCACGGGATAGCCGATCTCGTAGGCCTTCTCCCGCAGGAATTTCGGCGCCTGGTTGTCGCCGTGATAGCCCGGGACGACCGGCACGCCGGCCTTCTGCATCATCGCCTTGGCGGCGTTCTTGAGGCCCATCGCCCGAATCGCGGCGGGCGACGGCCCGACGAACACGATTCCCGCCGCCGCGCAGGCCTCGGCGAATTCCGCGTTCTCCGACAGAAATCCGTAGCCCGGATGGATGCAGGCGGCGCCGACGCGGCGCGCGAGCGCGACGATCCGGTCGCCCGCCAGATAGCTCTCGCGCGCGGGCGCCGGACCGATCTCGTGCGCCTCGTCGGCGAGCCGGGCGAACAGGGCGCCGCGATCGGCCGCCGAGAAGATCGCGATCGTGCGCAGGCCGAGCCGGCGCGCGGTGCGGACGATCCGGCAGGCGATCTCGCCGCGATTGGCGATCAGGACGGACTCGAACACGTGACGCTCCCTGGGGACGCCGGAACGCGGTTCCGGCCGGTCATCGATCGCCGGCCGGGCGCATGCGCGCTTGCCGGCGCAAGGTCAAACCGGGCGATCGGCGCGCAATCGCGAGCGGCCAGCGAAAACGGCCGCTCAGGGCGGCGCGTCGGGCGCCGCGGGGAGGCGCGCCCAGGTCTGCGGGCCGACGATGCCGTCCGCGGTGAGGTGCTGGTCCGTCTGGTAGTGGATGACCGCCAGTTCGGTCGCCGGCCCGAAGTCGCCGTCGATCGCCATCGGATAACCCGCGACGCGCAGCCGCGATTGCAGCTCCGAGACGGCGTCTCCCGCCGAGCCGCGCCGCAACACGGGCGGCGCCTGCGGATCGGGATTGGCGACCGCCGCGGCGCCGAGCCGCGAGAACACCGCCTTCGCCTTGCCCAGATAGGCCCTTCTCGTGTCGATCCCGTTGAGGCCGCCGTTGATCCGCCGGGTGATGCCGGTGAGGTTGTCGGCGTCGGCGAGCGTGTTGAGATTGTTTCGTCGCCAGTATTCGCAGGCGATCAGCAGCGAAGTCGGCGGATCGGCCGCCAGCGTCGGGTTGGCGACGAGATCGATGCCGAGCGTCCGACCGTAGGAGGCGTAGTTCGCGCGTCCGGTCAGCTGGAAGAGTCCGCGGCCCTTGAACAGGCAGCCGTCCCCCCTCTGCGTATTGCCGAGATCGGCGCGCCCCTCGTAGGCGGCGCCGCTGGCATATTCCTCGGTCGTGCAGAACCCGTCGGATTCCTCGCACGCCTGGGCGAGAAAATGCGCGTTCCTCAGCCTGGTGTCGATCTCGTATTTGTCGAGCGTCGGCCCGATCGCTTCGGCGAGCGCGTTGATGATGCGGGCCTGGTTCGTCGCCCGCGCTCCGGACTGGAGCGGCGCGACATCCCTGAGAACGTCGCCGTCCACGATGCTCATCCCACGCCCCCCGATCGTTGGTCGAACGCAAAGCTTAGGCTTGGTCCGATCGGCTGGCAATTCGCCCCGGAATCGCCGGTGACGGGCGGAATCGACGCTCCGCGCGGCCTCGCCGACGGCGCGCGTTGCCGATCCGCCGCAGCCTAGAAGGCGAGGGCTTCGGCTCCCACGGCCGATCGGAATCGACGCCATGCCGATTTCATGCGCTCCGGGAGCGGCCTTCGACGGCGCCCGGCCTACATCCGGAACACGCCGAACCGGGTCTCCTCGATCGCCGCGTTCAGGCAGGCGGAGAAGGCGAGCGCGAGGACGCGGCGGGTCTGCGCGGGCGCGATGATCCCGTCGTCCCACAGCCGAGCGGTCGCGAAATAGGGCGAGCCCTCGGCCTCGTATTTGGCGCGGATCGGCGCCTTGAACGCCTCCTCCTCGTCGGCCGACCAGGCCCGGCCCTCGGCCTCGATTCCATCGCGGCGCAGCGTCGCCAGCACGCTCGCCGCCTGCTCGCCGCCCATCACGCTGATGCGCGCGTTGGGCCAGGTGAACAGGAATCGCGGGCCATAGGCGCGCCCGCACATGCCGTAATTGCCGGCGCCGAATGAGCCGCCGACGATCAGCGTGATCTTGGGCACGCGCGCGCTCGCCACCGCGGTGACGAGCTTGGCGCCGTCCCTGGCGATTCCGCCCGATTCGTATTGCCGGCCGACCATGAAGCCGGAAATGTTCTGCAGGAACAGCAGCGGGATCTTCCGCTGGGCGCACAGTTCGATGAAATGGGCGCCCTTCAGCGCGCTCTCCGAGAACAGGATTCCATTGTTGGCGACAATGCCGATCAGCATGCCGGCGAGCCGCGCGAAGCCGGTGACCAGCGTCGTCCCGTAGCGCGCCTTGAACTCGTCGAAAGCGGAGGCGTCGACGACCCGGGCGATGATCTCGCGCGCGTCATATTGCTTGCGCAGGTCGACCGGCACGATGCGCTCGAGCTCCTCGGCGGGGTGGCGCGGTTCGACCGGCGCGACAATGTCGTGCGCGGCCTTCGGGCGCCGGTTGAGATTGCCGATCGCGCGCCGGGCGAGCGCCAGCGCATGGGCGTCGTCGCGCGCCAGGTGATCGGCGACGCCCGAGACCCGCGTGTGAATGTCGGCGCCGCCGAGCTCCTCGGCCGAGACCACCTCGCCGGTCGCCGCCTTGACCAGCGGCGGGCCGGCGAGAAAGATCGTTCCCTGATTCCTGACGATGATGGTCTCGTCGGACATGGCGGGGACATAGGCGCCCCCGGCGGTGCACGATCCCATGACGACCGCGACCTGCGCGATCCCCGCCGCCGACATGTTGGCCTGGTTGTAGAAGATGCGGCCGAAATGCTCGCGGTCGGGGAAGACTTCGGCCTGATGGGGCAGGTTGGCCCCGCCGGAATCGACGAGGTAGACGCATGGCAGGCCGTTCTCGCGCGCGATTTCCTGGGCGCGCAGGTGCTTCTTGACCGTCATCGGATAATAGGCGCCGCCCTTGATGGTGGGATCGTTGGCGACGATCATCGTCTCGCGGCCTGCCACGGCGCCGATCCCGGCGATCAGCCCGGCGCCGTGGACGTCGCCCTCGTACATGCCGAAGGCGGCGAGCGGCGCGATTTCGAGAAACGGCGAGCCCGGGTCGATCAGCCGCGCGACGCGCTCGCGCGCGAGCATCTTGCCGCGTGCGACATGGCGCTCGCGGCTGCGCGCCGAGCCGCCTTCGGCGGCGGCGGCGCGCCGGCGCCCCAGTTCTTCGAGCAGCGCCCGCCAGCTGTGCGCGTTGGCGTCATGTTCGGCGGAAGCGGCCGCCGCCTTGGTGTCGAGGATCGCCAAGCCAATCTCCGGAGGCAGGCCGTCAGCCCGACGGGCGCAGGACGCCGCGATCGACCGGCTGCGGGACGAGTTCGACCGACGCCGGCCGGGTATCGTGGATTTTCGCATAGTCGACGTGGCGCAGCCCGTCCTCGTCGACGCGGATGATGTCGACGAATTCGTGGCCGTGGCGAAGGTCGCGCGCCGAATACATCTTGCGGGAATGGACGATCTGCGCCGAGGTCTCGTCGAGCCCGCTGATGGTGACGCCGATGTTCATCTCGCTGGCGGCGATTTCCTGCGCGCTCATCCCGTACAGCGGACTGCTCTGGTCGATCGGGTGGAACAGGACCCAGCTCAGCGCGAAGATCGGATTCTCGCTGCGCTCGAGCTTCATGGCGTGGAAGCCGGTCATGCGCCGGCCTTCGGGCGAGGTGCGGCTGCGGATCACCCACAGCTTGGCGCTCGCGTCGGAGATGAAATTGTTGCGCGCGTTGGCGACGCGCAGCATCAGGTTCGGCGCGCCGTTGTGCATCGCGATGACCGGATTGCTCGCGAAGATGAGCCGCGCCCGCGGGCGCGAGAAGCGGGCGAACACGAGTCCGGTCATGACGGCGAGCGAGACGAGGCCGACGAAATCCTCGACCACCGCGACGAGATGGCCGTAGGTCGTCGCCGGATACATGTCGCCGTAGCCGACGGTCGAGGCGGTCTCGACGCTGAAGAAGAACAGGTCGGAGAAGCTGCCCGGCTTGGCGTTGGCGACCGGCGCCGAGCCGAGATTGTAGATTTCCGCGAACAGCAGGTTGAACACGACGAAGATCGCCGCCAGCGAGCCGAAGAAGGTCGGCCAGGAGATCGTCATCGCATTGTGGTAGAAATCGGTCCAGAGATTGTTCTCCAGCCCCTCGGTGATCATCGCGCCGGTCCCCAGATTGAGGACGCGCGACCGCTTGACCTTGAACCCGAGGAGGATCAGGAACTTGTCGCGCAGCTTGGTCAGATGCTGTCGTAGCGTTCGATGCGCCATGGTTCGGCCTCGCCATCCCTGATCCAGGCCTTCCAGGCGGGAAGCGCCATGATGGCGTCCATATAGTCGCGGGTCTTCCTGGCGACCTTGACGTCATAGACGTGCAAGCGGTTGACCACCGGCGCGAACATCGCGTCGGCGGCGCTGAACTTGTTGTAGAGGAACGGGCCGGCGCCGCCGAAGCTCTTGCGCGCGCCCGCCCAGGCCGCCTCGATGCGCGCGACGTCCGCCTCGACCGCCTCGGTGAGCGCGATTCTGCCGACCGGCCGACGGAAATTGGTCGGACAATGCTGGCGCAGCGCCTGGAAGCCGGCATGCATCTCGCTGCTGAGCGCGCGCGCATGCGCCCGCGCCGCCCTCCGCCTCGGCCAGATCGCCTTGTCCGGATATTTCTCCGCGACATATTCGACGATCGCGAGCGATTCCCAGATCGCGACCGGCCCATCGTGCAGCGACGGGCATTTGCCGGTCGGCGCATATTTCAGCATGCGCCTGCGGCTGTCGGGCTGGTCCATCGGGATGACGATTTCCTCGAATGGAATCTTGAACTGCGCCAGCAGCAGCCACGGCCGCAGCGACCACGACGAATAGGCCTTGTTGGTGACGACGAGCTTGAGCGGCACGACGCTGTCCGGGAGCGGGGTATCGACGCTGTTCTTCGAGCGCGGCCCGGCCGTTGTCAAGCGCGCGGCTTGACCGGACAGGGGCGCGCGGCGCATCAAGCGCCATGATCGACGCCGAAGCCAATCCCCTGTCCGCGCCCAGCCTCGAGGCGACGATTTTCGCCCTGTGCAACGAGGCCGGTCCCGAGCGCACGATCTGCCCGACCGACGCCGCCCAGGCCTTCGCCGCTTCGCGCGGCGAGGATTCGCTGGGCTGGCGCAACCATCTTGCGCGGGTGCGGGGCGCGGCGGTGCGGCTCGCGGAGACCGGCCGGATCGTCATCTACCGCAAGGGCAAGCCGGTCGACCCCCATGATTTCCGCGGCGTCTACCGGCTCGGCGTGCCGCGTTCCGACTGACCGGCGCCTCACGGCGCCGGAAACAGCGCGTCGATCTTGCCGCTGAGCCGGTAGGCGAGGAGTCCGATCCATTCGTGGAGCGCGAGATCGAACAGGGCGAGCCCGCGGGAGGCGTCGGAGCGGGGCCTGAGATCGCGCAGCCCGCCATAGCTGCGGTAGTCGACGGGATCGGCGACGACGTCGAAGCCCGCCCTCCGGAACAGGCCGATCGCGCGCGGCATGTGAAAGGCCGAGGTCACCAGCAGCCAGACCTGACCCGGCGCGGGATGGACGAGATCCCGCGTGAACTGCGCATTCTCCTCGGTGTTGCGCGAACGATCCTCCAGCGTCAGGCGCGCGGGGTCGACGCCGAGCGCGCGCAGCAGCCGACCCGCGTCGGCCGCCTCCGGCGGATCGTCGCGCATCAGCGAGCCGTTGCCGCCGCTGTAGACGATCCGCGCGCCGGGAAAGCGGCGGGCGAGCGTGGCCGCCTCGGTCAGGCGCGCCGCGCCGTCGACGAGGATCGGCTGGCCGCGCGCGGCGCCGAGCGCCGGATCGATCGCGCCGCCGAGCACGAGGATTCCATGGGGCGGCGCCATGTCGGCGGGCGGCGGCGGGAAGCGATCCTCGAGCGGCTCGATCAGCAGGGCGCCGGCCGGCAGCACGCCGAGCGCGAGCAGCAGCGCGATCGCGCCGATCGCGAGCCGCCGCCCGGCGCGCCGGAAGCGCCCCGCCGAAGCCAGCGCGCCGAGCAGCGCGAGGACGAGCAGCGCGTCGAGCGGCTCGGCGAAGAACCACAGGATTTTCGACAACGCGAAGAACATCGGGCCGCCCCGTCCACGCCGGCGCGGGAATCGCGCGCTTCGGGCGTCGGACATGGCATGCGCGGGCGCGGCGGCGCAATCGTCGGCGCCATGCGGCGGTTTGAGTTCGCCCCCCGCTTCGTCTAAGTCAGCCCGGCTCGGCGTCGCCCTGCCCGCGCGCGACGCGCGGCGGCGCGATCGATCGGCCGACCAGCGAGGCGTCCGTTGCTCTATGTGCTTTCCGGCCTGGTCGTCGGCGTGGTCGTCGGCGTGACCGGGGTCGGCGGCGGCTCGCTGATGACCCCGATCCTCGTGCTGCTGTTCGGCGTCCACCCCGCGACCGCGGTCGGCACCGACCTGCTCTATGCCGCCGCGACCAAGTCGGTCGGCACGGCGGTGCACGGCTTCAACGGCACGGTGCTGTGGCGGGTGACCGGCCTGCTCGCGCTCGGCAGCGCGCCGACCGCCTGCGCGATGATCTATCTGCTGAATCGTTTCGGCCCGTTCGGCCCCGGCGCGGCGGCGCTGATCACGACGATCCTCGGCTGGGCGCTGCTGCTGACCGCGGCGGCGATGCTGCTGCGCCGCCGCATCCAGGCCTATGCGGCGACCCGCGTCGGCCGGATCGATCCGCGGCTGCGGATCGGCCTGACGATCCTCACCGGCGTCCTGCTCGGCGTGTTCGTCTCGCTGTCCTCGGTCGGCGCCGGCGCGCTCGGGGTGACCGCGCTGATCCTGCTCTATCCCGAGATTCCGACCTCGCAGATCGTCGGCAGCGACATCGCCCATGCGGTGCCGCTGACCCTCGTCGCCGGGCTCGGCCACTGGCTGATCGGCTCGGTGAATTTCGGCA
The DNA here is from genome assembly GCA_050013915.1 of Roseiarcus sp. Lineage (GTDB taxonomy): Bacteria > Pseudomonadota > Alphaproteobacteria > Rhizobiales > Beijerinckiaceae > Roseiarcus. The sequence goes on along the minus strand of JBEKEI010000017.1, from coordinate 24,648 downwards.
CGCTCGGCCTGCTGCTGATCGGCTCGATCCCCGGCATCGTCGCCGGCAGCCTGCTCGCGCCGCGCCTGCCCGACCGCTGGCTGCGGCCGCTGCTCGCGCTGGTGCTGGTGGTGGTGGGGGCGCGGCTGGCGATCTTGTAAGCAGCGCCGCAATCGCCTGATCGGCTCTACCCTTCGCCGCCGATCGGCGCCAATCTGCGTCCGAGCGGAGCGAGCCTGAAGTGACCAGCCCCGGCCTGATGGCCCTCGATTTCGGCTGCCGCGGCGTGACGCCGACCGAATACCGGCGGCGCGCGCTGGCCGTCGCGGCGGCGGCCAAGCCTCTCGGATCCAAGGACAATTTCGAAATCGGCAAGTCGGCCTGAGCATTCGGTCAGCCGGACTCTCGAATTCGGCGCGCCGCCGGCGGCGCCTCCTGCGCATCGTTCTCCCTCCGGCCGAGCCGCCGCGCTACGGGCTGATCAAGCGCCTGTCCTCGTACAATCCCGCCTATATCGCGATCCACGAATGGCTCGCGATGGCGCGCGACGCCGCTATCGCGCGCCAGTTGACGCCGCCCGCCCGAAACGCGACAGGATAAGGCTCCCCCTCTCGGAGACCCCGCCCCTTGCCGCAGCCGCCCCAAACCTCGCTGATCGTGGTCGCCGCGGGGCGCGGAACGCGGCTCGGCGGCGACGAGCCCAAGCAATACCGGCTGTGCGCGGGCCGGCCGCTGTTGTGCCATACGCTGGAGGCGCTCGCGGCGGCGCATGAATTTTCCGAAATCACCGTCGTCATCCATCCCGACGACCGCGCGCGCTACGAGGCGATGGCCGCCGCGCTGGCGCCCGCCTGCGCCCGCGCGCTCTGGGCCCCGGCCGCCGGCGGCGCCACGCGGCAGGCAAGCGTGCGCGCCGGGCTCGAGGCGCAGGCCGCCGCCGCGCCCGATCTCGTGCTGATCCACGACGGCGCGCGCGCCTTTCCCCCGTCCGCGCTGGTCGCGCGCGCGATCGCGGCGGCCGCGCGCCACGGCGCCGCCGCGCCAGGGGTTCCGCTCAGCGACACGGTCAAGCAGATCGACGCCGAGGGGCGGGTCGTCGCGACGCCGTCGCGTGCGGCTTTGCGCGCCGTGCAGACGCCGCAGAGCTTCCGCTTCGATCTCATCCTCGACGCGCATCGGCGCGCCGCCCGCGAAAACGTCGAGGGTCTCACCGACGACGCCGCGGTCGCCGAATGGGCGGGCGCGGCGGTCCACATTTTCGAGGGCGAGGCCGCCAACATGAAGGTCACCACCATGCGCGACCTCGCCGAAGCCGAAGCGCGGCTGTTCAACGAGGCGGGCGACGTCAGGGTCGGCCAGGGCTTCGACGTCCACGCCTTCGTCGCCGGCGATCACGTCTGGCTCGGCGGCGTGCGCATCCCGCACAGCCTCGCCCTGTCAGGCCATTCCGACGCCGACGTCGCGCTCCACGCGCTCACCGACGCGCTGCTCGGCGCGATCGGCGAGGGCGACATCGGCGCCCATTTCCCGCCGTCCGACCCGCAATGGCGCGGCGCCGAATCCCGCCTGTTCCTGGAGGATGCAGTGCGCCGGGTGCGCGCGCGTGGCGGCATAGTCGCCAATCTCGACGCGACGCTGATCTGCGAGGCGCCCAAGGTCGGCCCGCATCGCGAGGCGATGCGCGCGCGCATCGCCGCGATCGCCGGGATCGCGATCGGCCGCGTCGGCGTCAAGGCGACGACTTCGGAGCGGCTCGGCTTCACCGGCCGCGGCGAGGGAATCGCGTGCCTGGCGAGCGCGACGGTGCGCCTGCCCTGGGGCGCGCCATGAGGCTCGGGATGGGGAGATCGCGCCATGTTCCCGGATGATCTCGTCGATCGCGCCGCCGCCCTGATCGCGCGCTACCGGCTGCGCGGGCTCCGGATCGCCACCGCCGAATCCTGCACCGGCGGCCTCGTGGCGGGCCTGCTGACCGAAATTCCCGGTTCGTCGGCCGTGGTCGACCGTGGCTTCGTGGTCTATTCGAACGACGCCAAGGCGGAGCTGCTCGACGTGCCGCGGGCGACGCTCGCCGCCTTCGGCGCCGTCAGCGAGGAGACCGCCCGCGCGATGGCTGAGGGCGCGCTGCGACATTCGGCGGCGGATTTCGCGGTTTCGATCACCGGAATCGCCGGCCCCGACGGCGGCACGCCGGAAAAGCCGGTCGGGCTCGTCCATTTCGCCTGCGCCGGCAAGAACGGCGAGGTCGTCGCCATGGAGAAACGCTACGGCCCGTTGGGCCGGGGCGAGATCCGGCTCGCCTCGGTGCGCACGGCGCTGGACATGCTGGATCGCGCGCCCGGACGGCGCGCCGGTCAGTCCGGCGGGCGCCCGTAGACGACGTCGGCGCGCGCCTCGAAGGCGCGCGCGAACTTGCGGAACGCGACGTCGAACATCGAGCCCATCAGCGCCGCGAGCACCCGGCTGCGGAATTCATAGGCGATGAAGAACTCGATCCGGGAGTCCCGGCCACCGGGCTCGTCGACGAAATCCCAGGTGTTGTCGAGATAGCTGAACGGGCCCTCGACATATTCGACCAGCACCTTCAGCCGCCCGCGGTCGAGGGTGACGCGGCTGGTGAATTTCTCGTGGATCGCGCGGTAGCCGACCGCCATGTCGCACAGCACTACGACGACGCCGCCCTCGCCCTCGGTCCGCCGGCGCACGCGCAGCGACTGGCACAGCGGCACGAATTCGGGATAGCGCTCGACGTCGGCGACGAGATCGAACATGTCCCCGGCCGGGTGACGCACGCGACGCATTGTCTTGAAGGAGGGCATCGAGGACCTGAATTCTCCCGCCCGCCGGAGGCGGCGCGCCCCGACGGGGGCGAATCCCGGGTCAGCCAGCCCAGAACATATAGGCGTCGAGGGCGGCGAAAATCACCGCCGAAACCAACGTCGTCCACAGCGCCTTGCGCACCAGCATCGGCGCGACCGGCGCGCCGGCGTCGGCGCCCGGCGGCAGATCGCCGGCGCCCGCCTCGTGGTGGGATTTCACGCCGAACGGCAGGATCGCGAACAGCACGATCCACCAGGTCGTGAAATAGACCGCAATGGCCATGGGGGCCGTCATGCCGCCTCCTGTTCGAGGATCGCGCCCGCCGTCGCGCCGACGGATCCGCGGCGCCGCGCGGCTATTTCGGCGGCTCCGGGGCGGGGGCCGGCGCGGCGGGAGGCGCGGCCGGCGCCGAGCCCGCGCCACCCTTCTCGTCCTGCATTTTCTTGAGCTGATCGAGCAGGTTTCCGGCGGGCGCATCGCTCTTGCCGGCCGGCGCCCCGGTCGAGGCCGGCGCGCCAGAATCGATGATCGAGCGCGGCGCCCGGCTCCAGCCCGCGATGATCGACATGATCAGCGAGGTCGCGAAGAACAGCGCGGCGAGGATCGCGGTCGCGCGCGACAGCGCATTGGCCTGGCCGCGCCCGGTCATGAAGCCGCCGCCGCCGCCGATCCCGAGCGCGCCGCCTTCGGAGCGCTGCAGCAGCACCACCCCGACGAGCGCGACCACCACCAGGAGGTGGATGACGATGAGCACGGTTTGCATCTTCAATTCCCGGGGAATTCAGAACGATCGGTAATTGGGGCGGCTCGTAGCATGGCGCAAGGCGCCCGTCCATGATCGGCGAAGCTGACGCCGGGCGGCGCGCCCCGGCGGTTGTCATGACGCCGGACGGCGCCATGAAAGCGGCGCGCGGCTCCGGCCGGATCGCCACGCGCGATCGACCTCTCGCCCTAAGCGTAGGCCGCCGCTATGCCGATGAAATCGGTCGCCTTCAGGCTGGCGCCGCCGACCAGCGCCCCATCGACATTGGGCAGGCCGAGCAGGTCATGCGCGTTCGACGGCTTGACCGATCCGCCGTAGAGGATGCGGATGCGGGCGGCATGGGCGCCGTAGAGTTCGACGAGGACGTCGCGCACCGTCGCGTGCATGGCGGCGACGTCCTCCTTCGTCGGCGTCAGCCCGGTGCCGATCGCCCAGACCGGTTCATAGGCGACCACCAGGTCGGCTCCGGTCGCCGCGCGCGGCAGCGAGCCGTGCAACTGGCCGCAAACCAATTCGACCGCCCCGCCCGCCTCCCGCTCGGCGTGGGTCTCGCCGACGCAGACGATCGCGGTGAGGCCCGCCTTGTTGGCGGCCTCGGCCTTGGCCCGCGCCATCGCATCGCTCTCGCCGTAACCGCCCCGCCGTTCGGAATGGCCGACGATGACATAGGTCGCGCCGGCGTCCGCGAGCATCGCCGCGGAAATGTCGCCGGTATAGGCGCCGGTCACGCCGGGGTGGCAGTTCTGGGCGCCGAGCGAGACGGGGCCGCCGGCCAGCAGGGCCGCCGCGCTGACGATCAGCGTGGCGGGCGGACAGACCAGGACTTCCGCCGGGCCGGCCGCGCCCGCCTCGACCGCGCGGCGCACCGCCGCGACCTCGTCGAGCGACGCCCGGAAGCCGTGCATCTTCCAATTGCCCGCCACGAGCGGGCGCGGATGGCGAAACATTGGGAGCCTCATGACCTCGGGCGGGAGCGCGCAAGCCGATTATCACCGCGCGCCCGCCTATGCAAAGCCGGACGACGCGGCTAGATAGGGCGCGCTCGCAGCCTCGCGCCGGGGCTCCGGGGGCTCGGCGACCACAGGACGGACCAACTCATGCTCGAACGGATGCGCTCGGCCACTCAGGGCCCGGTCGGGAGGGCGATCATGACCGTCGTGCTCGGCCTGATCATCTGCGCGTTCGCCTTCTGGGGCATCGGTGACGTCTTTCGCGGCTTCGGCTCGAGCAAGATCGCCAGCGTCGGCGGCGCGCCGATCGCGCCCGACGAGTTCCGCACCGCCTATCAGTCGATCGTGCAGCGCTATCAGCGTCAGACCAAGACCGGCCTGACCAATGCGCAGGCCCACGCGCTCGGCCTCGACGTCCAGACGCTCAAGCGCCTGATCGCCGACAGGGCGCTCGACGTCCAGGCGCGCGCGCTCGGCCTGGCCATTTCCGACGAGACGATCGCCCAGGCGGTCCGCAACGATCCGAACCTCAAGGACGCCGCCGGCGCATTCAGCCGCGACCGCTTCGAGCAGGCGCTGCGCGACGCGGGCCTCAGCGAGCGCGGCTTCGTCGCCGAGCAGCGCAACGCCGACCTGCGCGAGTTGATCGGCGTCGCGCTCGTCGACGGGCTGACCGCGCCCCAGGCGCTGGTCGACGCGATCGCGCGCTTCGATCTGCAGGCGCGCGCGATCGACTATTTCACCCTGCCGCTGGCGGCGGCCGGCGAGATATCGGCGCCGACGGCCGAGGCGCTCCAGACCTTCTTCAACGATCGCAAGGAGAGCTATCGTGCGCCCGAATACCGCGCCGTCACCCTCGTGACGGTGACGCCCGGCGCGCTCGCCAGGCCCGCCGAGGTGAGCGACGACGACGCGCGCGCGCTCTACGACAAGGTCAAGGCGCAGCGCTTCGCGACGCCCGAGAAGCGCCGGCTGCAACAGGTCATCTTCAACAACGAGGCGGACGCCGACGCCGCGCTCGCCAAGATCAAGGCGGGCGCGAGCCTCGAGGAAATCGCCAATGCGAGCGACGGCGCCGCCAAATTCACCGATCTCGGCGAGGTCACACGGGCCGGCCTGTTCGACAAGGCGGTCGCGGACGCGGCATTCGCGCTGGCGGGCGGCGCCGTCAGCGACGTCGTCAAAGGCCAGTTCGGGCCGGCGATCGTGCGCGCCGCCGTGGTCACGCCCGCAAGCGTCAAGCCGTTCGACGAGGTCGCCGGGGCGTTGAAGCAGGAGATCGCCGTCGATCGCGCGGCGGAGGATGTCGCCAAGGCGCACGACCGGATCGAGGACGCGCGGGTTTCCGGCAAGTCGCTCGGCGAGGCGGCCAAGACGGTCGGGCTCGATGCGCGCGCGATCCCGGCCATCGACGCGGCGGGAATCGACGCCGCCGGCGCGCCCGTCGAAGGCCTCGACGACAAGACGGAACTGTTGCGCGCGATTTTCGCCAGCGACGTCGGGGTCGACGACCAGCCGGTCGCCACGCCCGACCGGGGCTTCATCTGGTTCGACGTGACCAAGATCGACCCGGCGCGCGACCGGAGCCTCGCCGAGACGAAGGACCGCGTCGAGAAGGACTGGCGCGACGAACAGGTCGCCAAGGCCCTCTCGGCCAGGGCGGCCGAAATGGTGCGCGCGCTCGACGGCGGCGCGAGTCTGGCGAGCCTCGCCGAGGCCGAAAAGCTCGAGATCAAGAGCGCCGCCGAAATCCACCGTCGCGGCGCCGCCGGCGGGCTCGACCGCTCGGTCGTCGCGGCGGTGTTCAACGCCCCGCCGACGGGCGCGGGATCGGCGACGACGCCGGCCGGCCGGGTCGTGTTCAAGGTCACGGGCGACTCGACGCCGCCGATCGATCCGACCGATCCCAGGGTCAAGAGCCTGCAGGAGAAGACCGCCGGCGGGGTCACCGACGATGTCATCGGCGAATATGTCGCCGAACTCCAGCGTCAGCTCGGCGTCGTCATCAACGACAACGCCCTGCGGACCGCGGAAGGCAGCTGAGCGCCCGATGATCGCCGCCGAGGAAGCCGACGCCCTTGCGGCCGCCTACGAAGCCGGCCGGGCCGGCGTGCGCGTCGTCACGCTGGTGGCGGATCTGGAGACGCCGGTTTCCGCCTATCTGAAGCTCGCCGCCGCCCGGTCGGGCAACATGTTCCTGCTGGAATCGATCGAGGGCGGCGCGCAGCGCGGACGCTATTCGATGATCGGCCTCGACCCGGACATCGTCTGGCGCGCGAGCGGCGCGCGATCCGAAATCAATCGCCGCGCCCTGCTCGAGCCCGAGGCGTTCGCGCCCTGCCCCGGCGGCCCGCTCGACGCGCTGCGCGCGCTGCTCGCCGAATCGCGCTTCGACCTGCCCGCCGGCCTGCCGCCGATGGCGGCCGGCGTGTTCGGCTATCTCGGCTACGACATGGTGCGCCACATGGAGCGCCTCGCCGCGGCCAAGCCCGATCCGATCGGCGTACCCGAGGCGGTGATGATCCGCCCGACGATCATGGTCGTGTTCGACGGCGTGCGCGACGAAATCTCGGTGGTCGCGCCGGTGCGCCCGCAGAGCGGCGTGTCGGCGCGCGCGGCCCTGGAGGCCGCGCAGACCCGGCTCGACGCGATCGTCGCCACGCTCGAAGGACCGCTCGCCCATGTCCCGCCGCCGGTCGATCCGACCCTCAGCGCGGCCGAGCCGGAGTCGAACACGAGCGCCGCCGAGTTTGACGAAATGGTGGTCAGGGCCAAGGACTATATCGCCGCCGGCGACATTTTTCAGGTCGTGCTGTCGCAGCGCTTCACCAGCCGGTTCGACCTGCCCGCTTTCTCGCTCTACCGCGCGCTGCGGCGGGTCAATCCTTCGCCCTATCTGTGCTTCCTCGACTTCGGCGGCTTCCAGATCGTCGTCTCCAGCCCGGAAATCCTGGTCCGGGTCAGCGCCGGCAAGGTGACGATCCGCCCGATCGCCGGCACGCGCTGGCGCGGAAAGACGCCGGAGGAGGACCGGCGCCTGGCCGCCGAACTGCTCGCCGATCCGAAGGAGCGCGCCGAACATCTCATGCTGCTCGACCTCGGCCGCAACGATGTCGGCCGGGTCGCCAGAATCGGCTCGGTGACGGTGACCGACAGTTTCTTCGTCGAGCGCTACAGCCACGTCATGCATATCGTCTCCAACGTCGAGGGCGACTTGCTGCCGGGCCGCGACATGCTCGCCGCACTCGCCGCCGGCTTTCCCGCCGGCACCGTTTCGGGGGCGCCCAAGGTGCGCGCGATGGAGATCATCGACGAACTGGAAAAGGACAAGCGCGGCATCTACGCCGGCTGCATCGGCTATTTCGGCGCCGGCGGCGACATGGACACCTGCATCGTGCTGCGCGCCTCGATCGTCAAGGACGGGCGCATGCACGTGCAGGCGGGCGCGGGAATCGTCTACGATTCCGAGCCGGAATACGAGGGGCGCGAATGCGTCAACAAGGCCAGGGCGCTGTTCCGCGCGGCGGAGGAGGCGGTGCGCTTCGCCACCCGCGCCAAGCGCGGGCAGTAGCGCGCCGGACCGAACCGACGAACCCCGCCCGCGCGGGCGGTCGGGTTCCGTCGCCGGCCTTTACCTTATCGGCGGCGCATATTGCAGGCCGCCCTGGCTCCACAGCGCGTTGAGCCCGCGCTTGATCTTGATGGGCGAGGCTTCGCCGACATTGCGCTCGAAAATCTCGCCGTAATTGCCGACCGCCTTGACGATGCGATAGGCCCAGTCGTTGGAAAGGCCGAGCCCCTCGCCGAACTTGCCTTCGACGCCGAGCAGCCGGCGGATTTCCGGATTGTCGGATTTCAGCTTGTCCTCGAGATTGGACTTGGTGACGCCGTCCTCTTCGGCCGTGACCAGCGCGAAATGGATCCATTGCACGAGCTGAAACCATTGCACGTCGTCCTTGCGCACCGAGGGTCCGAGCGGCTCCTTGGAGATGATCTCCGGCAGGACGACGTGATCGTCCGGCGCGGCGAGCTTCAGCCGCTCGGCGTAGAGGCCGGAGGCGTCGGTGGTGTAGGCGTCGCAGCGGCCCGAATCATAGGCCTTGACCGTCTCGTCGTCGGTCGCGAACACGACCGGCTCGAATTTCATGCCGTGGGCGCGGAAATAATCGGCGGCGTTGAGCTCGGTCGTCGTGCCCTGCTGGATGCACACCGAGGCGCCGTCGAGCTTCAGCGCGGAATCGACGCCGAGCTTCTTGCGCACCATGAAGCCCTGGCCGTCGTAATAATCGACGCCGGTGAAGAACATGCCCGCGGCTTCGCGCGACAGGGTCCAGGTGGTGTTGCGGATCAGCACGTCGATCTCGCCCGAGGCGAGGATGGTCGGCCGGTCCTTGGCGTTGATCGGCAGGAACTTCACCTTGGCCGGATCGCCGAAGATCGCCGCTGCGATCGCGCGGCATTCGTCGACGTCGAGCCCCTTCCACACGCCCTGATCGTCAGGCAGCGCGAAGCCGGCGAGCCCGACGTTGGAGCCGCAGATCAGCGACCCGCGCGCCTTGACCTGATCGAGCGTGCCGGCGGAGGCCGCGGCGCCGATCAGGAGCGAGGCGGCGGCGAGGAGGAGGGACGGCAGGCGGTTCATCGTGGCGCTCCGGGAGATGGCGAGACGATCCTACGTCGAAGGAATGCGCGACGGAAGGGGCGCAGGACGCTTGACGCCCGCCCGCGCGCTCTGCACCGTGCCGCATCCCGCCGACGAGAGCCCATGCCATGGCCGAGCTGACCCCCGAGACCCGGAAGAGCCTGCGCCCGCGCTCCCGCCTCGTCCATCTCGGCCGCGACTCCGCCGCCAACCATGGGTTCGTCAACACGCCGGCGTGGCGCGGCTCGACCGTCCTCTATCCCGACGTCGAGACTTTGCGCACGCGCGGCCAGCGCTACACCTACGGCACCCACGGCACCCCGACCACCGAGGCGCTGTGCGAGGCGTGGAGCGACCTCGCAGGCGCCGCGGGCACGGCGCTCGTTCCCTCAGGCCTGTTCGCGATCATCGCGGCGCTGACGACCGCGCTCGGGGCCGGCGACCATCTGCTGATGACCGACGCCGCCTATCAGCCCGCGCGCGCTTACTGCGACACGCTGCTGCGGCGCACGGGCGTCGAGACGACCTATTACGATCCGGCGGTCGGCGCCGGCGTCGCCGCGCTGATCCGCCCCAATACGCGCGCGGTGTTCGTCGAGGCGCCGGGCTCGCAGTCGCTCGACATGCAGGACGTGCCGGCGATCGCGGCGGCCGCGCATGAACGAGACCTCTGCGTGATCATGGACAACACCTGGGCGACGCCGCTGTTCTTTTCGCCCCATGCCCATGGCGTCGATCTCGCGGTCGAGGCGGGCACCAAATATCTCTCCGGCCATTCCGATCTGCTGCTCGGCATCGTCTCGGCCAACGCCGCCTGGTATCCGCGCCTGCATCGGACGATCGACGCGCTCGCGGTCCCGCCCGGGCCGGAAGACGTGTTCCTGGCGCTGCGCGGCCTGCGGACGATGGAGCTGCGCCTGCGCGAGGCCGAGCGCCAGGCGCTGGCGCTCGCCCATTGGCTCGCCGGCCGGCCGGAAGTGCTGCGGGTCATCCACCCCGCCCGCCCCGACGACCCCGGCCACGCGCTGTGGGCGCGCGATTTCACCGGCTCGTCCGGCCTGTTCTCGATCGTGCTGCGCCCGACGTCCGACGTGGCGGTGGCGGCGCTGCTCGACGGCCTCGAACTGTTCGGGATGGGCTATTCCTGGGGCGGCTTCGAGAGCCTCGTCATCCCCTTCGACTGCACGAAATACCGCACCGCGACCCGCTGGGCCCCGGGGGGGCCGGCCCTGCGCTTTTCCGTCGGTCTGGAGGATCTCGAGGACCTTAAGGCCGACCTCGATCGCGGCTTCGCCCGGATGCGCGCGGCGGCGTGAGGCGCAAGAGCCGCCCGCGGCGCCGAAAAACCAGCCGCGGATGGGAATTGGGCTCGACTTCCCCGGCCGATTCCCCGATGTTCTGCCGAATCAGGCGCGGCCGCAGAGCCCGCCCAGCGTCGGAGACTTCCATGAAGCCGCTTGTCGCCTTCGCCGTTCTCACCCTCGGCCTCGCGCCGTCGCTCGCCGTCGCCGCGACCTTTCCCGTCCCGGCCGACAATCCGATCGCGACGGTCAGCATTCCCGACAATTGGAGCCCGGAGGCCTATGACGGCGGCGTCGAGGGCACCTCGGCCGACGGCAAGATCTACGTCGCGTTCGAATCGGTCGACGCCGACGACGTCAAGAAGGCGACCGAGGAAGGCCTCAAGTTCTTCATCAAGCAGGGGGTCACGCTCGACACCGACAGCATGAAGACCAAGGACATCAAGATCAATGCGCTGGACGCGTTCGATCTCTCGTTCACCGGCAAGGACAAGGACGGTCCCGCCAACATCAGCCTGACGCTGGTGCAGACCAACGCCAAAGCCAAGTTCCTGCTGCTGTATTACTGGGGCTCGGCCGAGGGCGAGAAGGCCAACCTCGCCGAGCTCAAGAAGATTTCCGACAGCATCCAGGCCACGAAGTAGCGCGCCCCGGGGGGCGCCGCTCAGCGATAGCGCTGAATCTCGCTCTTGCGCTGGGTCTTGCGCGCCTTGCGCGCGGCGTAGCGTGCGTCGCGCTCCACCTTGCGCTCGGCCTCGAGCGCCGCCTCGCGCGCGACCTTTTCGGCATGGGCGGCTTCGCGGTCGATCGCCTCGGCCTCAAGCGCCTTCTGGCGTTCGATCTCCTCGGCGGCCGCGCGCGCCGCGCGCTCGGCGTCCTGCTGCGCCTTCAGCGCCTGCCGCTCCGCGGCGCGCTTTTCGCGCGCCTCGACGATGGCCCGGCGCTTGGCCTCGCGTTCGATCACGGCGGGATCGTTGGGATCGTATTTCGGTCTCGCCAGGAACTTCTCGGCCTGCGCCTTGCGGGCGTTGGCGGCGGCGGTCTGTCGGTCTAGAAAGCTGCTTCCGTTGAAAATGGACATCGGGTTCCGTTGGACTTATGGCGGGATCAAGCTCTTGCCATAGCGGGCGACGCGCGGCAATACATCTCGGCGCCGCAGCGCAACATGGAGCGTCGCCCACCGGCGAGACCGCCCGACCCCTCGGGTTTAAGGATGGCGGGACCAAAAATACGATTCCGTCTGGTGAATAACGCGCGCAAGCAAATCCTCGTTAACGATTGTGACGCAGGCTCCGATGAGGACGAACCAGAGAAGGGGCTCGCGATGCAGAGAGTTTCAATTGGACTGGCGCTCGCGCTCGCCGTCTGCGCGGCGTTGATCTATCACGCTGGTTTCCAGGAGGTCGCGGCGACCGTCTCGTTCGCTTCGCTCGTCCTGCTGATGCCGGTGTTGCGGGCGCCCGATTCGCCGTCCGCCGCGACCGAACCGGTTTCCGCCCGCAGCCGGCCGCCGCGTCGGCGCAGCTTCTGACCGATTTCGTCATCGGCGATCGCGGGACGCAAGGCGAGCGGTCGCCATCGGGCAAGGCTTGGCAATGCGGTCCGGCGCCGCAACGCCGATAGGCGCTGCCCGAAGGTCGAGCATAAGCCGCGCGGAAGCGCACGGGACCAGCGCCGCGCATTGAGAGCCTCGCGGATCATGATGAACTCCTCGGCGCCTGCCGCCGCGGGAAGGCGAACCGCGAGGCCCCTGTTTGCCGGGCCTTCGGCGCGCCGCCTTCGTGGCAGTCAACGCGGCTCCCGCGACATCGTTGCCGCCCGGCCACGCGATTCCCGAGCGCGCCGCGAACTCCGCCCCCGCAGAGGGCTTTTCGAAATCTGACGCCGCCGGCGGGAGGGGGCCGCACAACTGCCCTCGAACGGCGGCCATCTCCTCGCCGAAACCTCGAAGGTCGGATCGGCGGGTCAAACTTCGGAGTTTTCGATCACGGCGTCGGCGATCGCGCGTTTGGTGACGATCCCGACGACGTCGCGCGCCCGCGGCCGCGCCGCGCCGTGAAAGACGACCGCCGCACCGGCGCGGCGGCGTTTGAGCCGGGACAGGACGAGGCTCAGGAGGTCCGTGTCGCGGCAGACCGCCAGCGGTTGCTCGACGAAGCGATCGATCAGCGCGTCCGGATTGATCCTGGCCTCGCGCCACAGTCCCGACCGGGGCGGAACGAGGCCGACGAGGCGGCCGTCGCGCTGGACGACGATGGCGCGCAAATCGTCCTCGACATTCTCGTGGAGCGCGTCCTTCAGCGAAATGCCGGCTTCGACGACATGAAAGCGGCGCTCCATGACGTCCTGCGCCTGCAGCACGAGATAGAGATTATAGTGGCGCTCCTTCGGGATGCGATGGCCCCGGTGGCGCAGCTTGATGGTGTAGATCGTCTCGCCGATCAGAGCGAGCCGGATGCCGGCCGCCACCGCCACGGCGACGATCACAGGAACGATGATGGCGTAATCGCGCGTCATTTCGAAGACCATGACGATGGCGGTCATCACGCCGCCGGTCCCAGCCCCGACCATAGCCGCCATTCCGACGATCGCCGCCGAAGGAACGGTGAGGCCCGCATTGGGCAACTGCCCCCCGACCGCCGCGGCGAAGGCTCCGCCGAGCGTGGCACCGAGGTAGAGCGACGGCGAGAAGATGCCGCCCGAGGCTCCGCAACCCAGGCTCACGGTCGTGGCGACGAGCTTGAGGACGAACAGCAGCGCCAGCAGCCGCACCGCGGTCATGCGATCGTCCAGCACCGCCTGGATGACGCCATAGCCGACCCCGTCGATGAAGGAATGGCCGAACGCATGGTCGAGGCCGACCATCATCCCTCCGATGACGGCCATGCCGACGACGTTCTGAACATAGGGCCCCCCCGGAAGCTTGGGGAAGTTGTCCTCCATAGCGACCAGCAGGCGGATGAACGCCCAGGAGGCGAGACCGCAGAGCGCGCCGAGCAGGACGAAGGCGAGGCCCTCCTGGATGCTGAACGAATGCGCCAGCGGAAGCTGAATCTCCGGCACGATGAAGGCAGGGTCCGGTCCGATCAGCATCCGGCCGATGAGGGTGGCGGCGCCGGTCGCGATGACGACCGGCAGGAACGTGCGGTTCGACACTTCCGGCAGCAGGATTTCGAGGGCGAACAGCACGCCGCCGAGCGGGGTGTTGAAGGTCGCCGCGATGCCGGCGCCCGCGCCCGCCGAGAGCAGGGTCACCTTCTGCCAGGTCGCGAGCCGGATCGCCTGCGAGAAGGCCGAACCGAGCGCGGCGCCGATCTGGATGATCGGACCTTCCCGTCCGACCGCCGCGCCGGTGCCGATCGACAGAGCCGAGGCGAGGGACTTCACGACCGCGACCTGCCAGCGGATGTTGCCGCCCTTGTAGAAGACCGAATCCATCACCTCCGGCACGCCGTGGCCCTTCGCCTCGGGCGCGAATTTCTGGACCAGGAAGACGACGATCAGGCCGCCGACGATCGGCGAAAAGAACACCCAGTCGCCGAACCGGCTCGGTCCTTCGAGCACATTGGCGTCATAGTGGACGCTGAAAACGCCGAGATTCGCGGCGTTGTGGATGAGCCCGATCAGCGTGCGCAACGCGGCGGCGCCGACGCCGGTGACGCAACCGACCGCGAGCGCGAGCAGACAGAGCGCCAGAAGACCGACCCGCCGTTCCTCGCGCCGTAGCGGCGAAGTCGCAATGGGGCGAAGTCGATCTTCCACCGTCAAGGAACTGGACGCGGCGCTGGCCATTTCGTCTCCCGGATCAGATATGGCCTCCATCCGGGGGACGCCTGTCGCTCGGGCCCCCGAGGAGACCCTCGCACGCGCCGCGACCCCTTCGCGACTCGCCGCGCGAGACCATCGCGGATCTCCCGCGCGATCCATACATAATTGCCGTCGAGGCGGCAAAATCACGCTTTGTCGATGACCTCGGCGCCGCGCCGGGCCGGATCAGGGCGGCATGAGCGCGGGCGCGGCCGCGGCGATCGCGCCCCGCGGGTCACACGCCGAGATACCGCTTCAGCAGATCCGGATCGGCGCGCAATTCCTGCGTCGGCCCTTCATGCACGAGATGTCCGTTGTTCAGGACGTAAGCCCTGTGAGCGAGCGCGAGCGTGGCGGCGATGTTCTGCTCGACGAGAACCAATGTCAGCCCTTCGGTCGCCAGCTTTCGACAAGCCTCGACGAGATCGCGCACGATGACCGGGGCGAGCCCTTCGAAGGGTTCGTCGAGCAGCAGCAGAACCGGATCGCGAACCAGTGCGCGCGCGATCGCCAGCATCTGTTGCTCGCCGCCCGACAAGTCCGTTCCTCGGCTGCGCTTGCGCTCGGCGAGCCTGGGGAAAATCTGGTAGATGCGCTCCAACGGCCAGGCCTTCGGCGCCGTGAGACTCGCCAGCACGATATTCTCTTCCACGTCGAGGCTGCCGAAAATGCGTCGGTCCTCCGGCACCAGTTGCAACCCCGCGCGGGCGATCGCGTGCGCCGGCCGCCCGGCGATCTCGTCGCCCTGAAGCCGCACCGAGCCCGAACGCGGCCGCAAGAGCCCCATCAGGCTCTTGAGCGTCGTGCTCTTGCCTGCGCCGTTGCGCCCGAGCAATGCGACCACCTCGTGCGGCTCCACCCGCAATTCCACGTCGAACAGGATGTGGGAGTCCCCGTAGTAGCTGTTCAGTCCGGAGACTTCGAGCAGGCTCATGTCTCGTGGACTCCGCCGAGATAGGCATCCTGCACGCTCCGGTTGGCTCTGATCTCCGCCGGCGTCCCCTCGGTGAGGATCGAACCCTCGCTCAGGACGGTTATGCGTTCGGCCAGTTCGAATATCGCATCCATGTCGTGATCGATGACCACGAGCGTGCGTCCCCTCTGCAGGGATTTCAGCAATTGCACGGTCTCGGCCCGTTCGACCGGACTCATGCCCGCGAGCGGTTCGTCGAGCAGAAACAGGCGCGGCTTGGCGGCGAGCGCGAGGCCGATCTCGAGCCTGCGCTTCTCGCCATAGGCGAGTTCGGAAACCGGGAATTCCGCGCGATCGGTCAAACGCACCAGTCCGAGCACCTCGTCGACCTCCGCCGCCAGACCGGGAAACCGCGATGTGTCTCTCAGGAGGTCGTAGCGCATCGGCCCCCGCAGGCGCGCGAGCACGGCGATCACGATATTCTCTCTCACCGACAGGCGCGCGAACAACTGGTTGAGCTGATAACTCTTGGTGAGGCCGAGTTGGCAGACCGCGGTGACGCCGAGGCCGGTGATCTCCCGACCGTCGAACAGGATGCGACCCGACGACGGGGCGACTTCGCAGGTCAACATCTTGAAGAAGGTGCTCTTGCCGGCGCCGTTCGGCCCGATAATGCCGCGCAACTCTCCGTGGTTGAGCGAAAAGTCGATGTTCTTGTTCGCGTAGAGGCCGCCGTAGGACTTGCTGATTCCGCGGGTCTCCAGGATCGGCTTTTCGGGCGCGCGCGGCGACGGCGCCGCGTCGGCGGCGCGGCGGGCGAACCCGTCGCCTGCGTTCGCCGCCGCTGCGACGGCCCCTTGAGCGTCGGGAGCCCCGGTTCGCCTGCGCCAGAGGCCGGCGAGATCGACGAATCCACCGATCACGCCGCGACGCAGGAAGGCGACGAGCAGGACGAAGACGATGCCGAGCGCCAGTTTCCAGGCGGCGCCCAGGCCCAGCGTGCCCTGCAGAAAGTCGCGCAAGTAGAGCCAGACGACGGCGCCGACCAGGGGACCGAAGAGCGTCCCGGCGCCGCCGATCACCGTCTGCATCACCAATTGCCCCGACGTGTCGAAGGTGAACGCCTCCGGCGGCATGTAGCTCTGCATGATGCCGAGCAATCCGCCGGCGAAGCCGGCATAGGCCGCGGCGATGACGAACACGAGCAGCTTGTACCCCTGGACGTCGTGTCCGACGGCCGCCGCCCGCAGCGGATTGTCGCGGATCGCGACCAGGATGTGGCCGACCGGCGAACGCACGATCTTGCGCGCGACGACGAGTCCCACGAGGAACGACACGGCGAGAAATCCGTACATCGTCCAGCCCGGCCCCACCTTGATCGTGACGAAGCCGAGGGCGATCGTCGGCGCCGGGACCCCCGCGATGCCGTTCTCGCCGCCGGTGAAGGCCGCGAGCGGCGAATTTTCCACGAAGAAGAACACCTCGGCGATCGCGACGGTGATCATCGAGAAATAGATGCCGGTCCGCCGCAGCGCGATCAGGCCGACCAGCCAGCCGGTGGCGGCGGAGGCGGCGGTCCCGATCAGCAGCGCGAGCAACACGTTGGGGAAGCTGGCGTTGACCAGCAGATAAGCGACGACGAAGCCGCCGGTGCCGAAGAACGCCGACTGGCCGAACGACAGCATTCCGCCATAGCCGAAGAGCAGGTCGAAGCCGAGGCCGAAGACGCCGAAAACGAGAATCCGGTTCATCGTGTCCGGAGAAAATCCCAGACGCGGTAGGACCAGCGGCGCGACGGCGAGGCCGACGGCGGTGACGAGATCCGGCGTCCAGTCGGCGAAACGCGAGGAACGCTTCGCCATCGTCACGCGCGCCCCTGCGAACCGAGCAGACCATGCGGTCTCGTCACCAGCACGATCGTCATCGCCGCGAACAGCATGACCTGGGAATAGGAGGGATCGAACATCGAGGTGATGCTGAGGATTTCCCCTGCGATCAACCCGCCGAGCACGGCGCCCGGGAACGAACCGACGCCGCCGATGACCACGACGACGAAGGTCTCGACGAGGATGTCGTCGCCGATGTCGGGCGTGATCGGCGCGACCGGCGCGTTGACGATGCCCGCGAAGCCCGCGGCCATCGCGCCGATTCCGAACACCGCCATGAAGACGCGGTCGACGTTGATGCCCAGGGCGCCGACCATCCCGGCGTCTTCGATGCCGGCGCGCACGATCATGCCGAGCCGGGTGCGATAGAGCACGACGTAGAGACCCAGCAACGCCACGGCGACGATGCCGACGACGGCGAGGCGGTAGGTCGGATAGATCATGAAGCCGAGCGAGGTGACTCCGCTCGCCCAGGAGGGCGTGTCGACCGTGCGCGACAGGCTGCCGAAGGCGAGGCGTATCAGTTCGACGATGACGATGCCGAGCCCGAAAGTGACGAGGATCTGATCTTCCGGCGGCCGATCGTAGAAGAAGCGGATGAGACCCCTTTCGATCACCAGGCCGGCGGCCAGCACGAACAACGCGCCGCCGCCGACCGCCAGGCTGTAGGAGCCGGTCGCCTGGAACACGACCCAGCCGGCATAGCCGCCCAACGTGAACAAGGCGCCATGCGCGAGATTGAGTACCCCCAGCGTGCCGTAAATGATGGTGAGCCCGGAACTGATCAAGGCGAGCAGCGCGCCGAGAACCAGGCCATTGAACATCTGCGATACCAGATTCGCCCAGTTGATCAAACGCCCCGCCCCCCGGAGCCGCGACGCAGCCCCAACTCGGTCAACCAAAAATCGCCGCCGGGACGACAGAGCCCGGCGGCGAAAGCGTCACGGATACGGTTTCGTTTCAGATGTAGTCGCCGAGCTTGCAACCGAAGGCATCGGGCTTCTGCATCAACGGCCCGGCGTCGACGATCTCGACGATGTCGAAGAAATCGTCCTTGCCTTTCATATCCGCCGCCTTCTTGCCCTGGACGATGATGACCGGCCTGACGAGTTGGTGGTCTTCGGGACGGAAATGGACCGGGCCGACGGTGGAGTCCACGGTGACGCCCTTCTCGTAGGACTTGATCACGTCGGGCGGATAGAAGGCGCCGGCGCGCTCGACGGCGTCGGCCCACATGGCCACCTGCATATACGCCGCGTTGGCGCCCCATTCCGGGTACGAGCCGTATTTGGCCTTGAACGCGGCGTTGAACATTTTCGCCAGCGGATATTTGTCCTGGAGCGTCCACCAATAGTCGGTCGCGGCCAGAACGCCTTGCATCACGTCGGCGCCGACTTCGTCGGCGAGGAAGGGCGTGTAATAGGGGACGACGAGCTTCATCTTTGCGAGGATGCCGAATTGCTGCGCCTGCTTGACCGATTGAACCGCATCGCGACCGAAGTTGATGTTGATCACGACGTCGGCGCCGCTGTTGGCGACATTGAGCAGATAGGTCGAAAAATCGGTCGTGCCGAGCGGGGAGACCTGGTTGGTCGCGACGGTCCACGCGCCTTGGGTCTTCAGCGCGTCTTCCATCGACTGACGCACCGTGTGCCCATAAGTGTAGTCGGGCGTCAAAAACGCGATCTTCTTGCTCTTGCCGAAGGTCTTGATCATCACGGGCGCGATTGCCTGAGCGGCGGTCTGTGCGTAAAAACATTCGCGGAACGAGTAGCGGCCGCAGTCCTTGCCGGTCGTATCGTTCGAGCCGCTGATGCCGGGCAGATAGATCACCTTCTCTCTGTCGGCGAGTTTGTTGATCGCCACGGCCACCGCGCTCGAAACGGAGCCGGTGATCATGATGGCCTTGTTTTGGGTGATGAAATTCGAGTCCGATTCGACTGCGGTATTGGGCTTGGCCTGACTGTCGGCGATTCCGTATTTGACTTCCTTGCCCAGGACTCCCTTCGTCGTCTTGGGCGAGATCTTCCTGATCAATTCGTCGCCGGAATTGATGTGTTCGATGGCGAGTTGGTATCCCTTGATTTCGTCCTCGCCCTGCGCCGCGTAAGTGCCCGTGCGCGGAGCGCAGATGCCGACGAATACCGAAGAGCCCGCAACGCCCGCCGGATAGGTCCCGACGGGCGCTTCATCCGCGAGCGCCGATTCAAGACCGCCGACCGGCAAGACCAACACACCTGCCAGGCCCATGCCGCCTTTCAGCAGCGCTCTGCGTGATACACCGTCATCGCCGATCCTGATCGCCATGTCGTCCTCCCTTACGCCTTGACGCGATCCGTCCGTGCATTCGCACACGACGCCCCGTCAGTTTCGCCGACGTCAGACATCCAGCGTCGACCTCGGTGGACGATAGAATGTCGCGAAGGCCGTATACTTCAAATGTTTGTGAGACGACGCCATGCCGTTATGGACTTTAGTCTAAGAATCTCCTCGAAATCTTTGAGGCCATCGTGAGCCTTCTTGTCGGGAGCGCGATGGCGGCGGCAAGGCAGGGCGGCGGTCCCCGGATGGAAGCTCGAGTCCGCCATGGGGCGCGCCTGCCGGACCGCCTCCCAGTCAGAGGATCGCCGGCCGGTCTTTTCGGGGGCGTCGCCCCCTGAGGTCCAGCCCTCGATCGAGAGGGCGGCGCCCGATTGCGATCCTCGACACGGCTAAGCGCGACGCCCGCGTCGTCGCCCGGGACGATCCTCGGCCGGCAACGGCGACGTGCGGGGCTTCCGCTGGCGACTCCGGCAGGGCTCGAACCTGCGACCTGCCGCTTAGAAGGCGGCTGCTCTATCCCGCTGAGCTACGGAGCCTGAGCCGGCGCGCCGGCGCCGCTAGTGCGACCAGGGAACGGCGCGGTTGGTGCGGAAATTGTCGGAATAGGACACGATCTTGCGCGCGGCGACCTTGGGCTGCTCGACCCGGTAGACGATCCCGTTGCGCCGGGCGTAGGCGATCGCCTCGTCGCGACTGTCGAAGCGCAGCTTGATCTGGGACTTCATGTCCATCGAACTCGTCCAGCCCATCAGCGGCTCGATCTGGCGCGGCCGCTCGGGCTCGAATTCGAGCAGCCACTTGTCCTTGGCCTGGCCCGATTGCATCGCGGTGCGGGCCGGCTGGTAAATTCGTGCGGTCATCGTCGGCTCCAGTGGTCGGGGCAGCAGGATTCGAACCTGCGACCTGAAGTACCCAAAACTTCCGCGCTACCGGGCTGCGCTATGCCCCGCCTGACCCCTGGTGGCTAACATGGGCGACCCGCGGCGACAACCCCGCCGGCGACCCCCTATCGCGCCCGCTCCGCCATCATCGCAATCCGGATGAAGCGGCTGAAGGCGCCGACGATCCCGTAGACGAGGCCGTCGAAGCCCGCCAGAAAGTAACGGCGAACCAGATAATATTTCACGAAGGCGACGGGAAATTCCAGCGGCAGCCGCAGCCCGAGCGCCAACCGCGAGCGCGCCGGCTGGGTCTCCGCGGCGAGCCGGGCGACCATCAGCGCCTTCGACACCGCGTGGTTGAGGTCTCTCAGGCTGTAGTGCCACAGCGGATTGGTCAGCCGGACGGGCGCCTCGCCGACCGCGATCTCCAGCTTGTCCCAGTTCGGATTGGGGCCCGTGCGGGCGATCCGGCGATCGTAGATCAGGATCTGCTCGTGACAGAACGGCCAGGGCGGCGGCCGGTCGTGGTGGGGGAACACCACCGCCTTGCGCACGATCATCAGCCGCGGCGGCGCGCCGCCCAGAAACGCCGCCCGGATCTCGCCGACCAGTTCGGGCGTCAGGACCTCGTCGGCGTCGAGCGAGAAGATGAAGTCATGGCCGCACCGCGCCTCGCCGAAATGGCGCTGGGGGCCGAATCCGGGCCAGGGATTCTCGATCACCCGCGCGCCGTAAGCGTGGGCGATCGCGACCGTATCGTCGGTCGAGCCGGCGTCGAGGACGACGATTTCGGCGCCGAGCGGCAGCGCGGCGGCAAGCGTGCGCGCGAGCCGGTCGGCCTCGTTCTTGGTGCGGATCAGCACGCTGAGCGCGATCGCGGACGGCGGTTCGGGCGGGCTCAATAGGGCTGCTCGCGCAGACCCGCGTAGTAGAGCCGCTTCTTCAGCCAGCGCAGCCATTTGGCGGCCTTTGACCTCGGCCGCGGCGGCGTCGTCGGGTCGGTGACGTTGCGGCGCTGGCCGATGTGATGGGCGACGCCGGGCACCAGATAGGCCTCGCGGCGGCCGTCGCGCTTGATCAGCGCCGACATCTGGTCGTGTCGCATGCGGCCGAACGGCGCATAGGCGTGATAGAGCGCGGTCCGCATCAGGCCCGGCCCGTTGGACCAGCCGAAGAATTCGGGATGGGCGTCGAGACGCATCAGCCGGAAGTCCGCGCCCGCCAGGCTCAGCGCGTCCGACCGCCGGCGGTATTTCTCCTTGATCTCGGAGAAGGCGCGAACGGGGACGTTGGCGACGTCGTCGCGCGCGGCGAGGATGGCGCGCGCAGCGGCCCAGTCCACTGGCCCGTCGAACCGCCAGTCGTCCTCGCAATGGAAGAGGTAGGGCGTCGCGACGACGCCGAACAGGCGGTCGATCGAACGCATCTGGCCGATCCGCTCCGGCCCCGAAAGGACCGTCGCGTCGGGATGGGCCGCCGTCACCGCCGCCACGATCGCGGGATCCGCGCAATCCTCGGAAATGACGATCCTGCCGCCGGGGTTGAAGCGGCCGAAGCTTTCGAGCGTGCGCGCGAGCAGATCGGGACGTCCGCAACTGGTCACGCAGACCGTGACGTCCTCGGGAACGGCGCGCGGCGCAGGCTCAGGAGGCATGGAGCGTCTCACGCTCGGCGGCGCCCGCGCGCGCGGAACCGAACCGCAGCGGCGGGCAATAGCTCAGCGCCCAGCCGAGCAGCAGGAACAGGGGTTCGGCCGACCAGGTCGAATAGAAGCTCGTTCCCGCCGAAAGCGGCCAGAAACGCAAGACGAGAGCGGCGGCGAGGCCGTGCAGGACCGCGTCGGCGGCGGCGCCGCGCGCGCCGCGCCAGATCGCGGCGAGCGACAGGGCCATGAACGCGCAATAGCCGGCGAGGCCGACGGCGCCGGTCTCGGCCAGCCACTGCAGATAGACGTTGTGCGGATGGCCCTCGCAGCGCGGCAGCGCGGCCGGGCCGACCAGCGCCGGACCGTAGCGCTCGTCGAGGCAGACCGCCTGGTAGCGGTGCACGCCGACGCCGAAGATCGGATGGTCGCGTGCGATCGCGAAGCCGGTCCGGAAGATCAGGCCGTAGTGCGACCGGTCGAGATGGGCGATCACGTCGAGCGTCGAGCCGACCTGGCGCTGATACATCGTCGGGCTCAGCGTCAGCGCCGCGCCGCCGACCAGCGCGACGGCCGGCAGGAATATCAGCAGCGGCCGGCGCAGCGCACGCGTGAACAGGCCGGTCAGCAGCCCGCTCGCGATGAGGACGATGAGCCCCATGCGGTCGCCGCTGAGGATCACCGCCGCCGCGCAGAGGCAGCCGAACGCCGCCGCCCACGTCCCTCTTCCCTTCTGCCAGAGGCCGAGCATCGCAGGCAGATAGAGCCAGGCGATCTCGATGCCGACGAAGGGCTTGCCGAACACGCTGGTCAGCCGGGTCGACCAGGCCGGCCGGCCGATGATGTCGAAGCCGACGAAATATTGCATCAGGCTGTCGCAGGCGAAGAAGGTCAGCGCGATGGCGGTGGCGTAGAGCAGCCGGTCGCGCGCGCGCGGGTCGGGCAGGATCCAGCGCGCGAGCGCGGCGGCGTAGACGCCGAAATGAATCCAGTGCAGCCCGACCAGCACGCCGGTCGCGGTCGGCTCGAACAGGATCGTGCGCATCAGCCCGTAGGCCCAGAGCGCCAGCAGCGCCGCGAACCAGGGCTCGCGCATCCAGGAGAAGTCGCGCAGGCGCCAGCAATGGGCGACGAACAGCAGCGCGACGCCGGCCATCACGACTTCCTGGCCGCCGACGATCAGCGCGAGCGGCGAGAGGATCGCCAGCGGCTCGGCGAATGCGCGCCAATCGACGGCCTTCCAGTCGATGCGTTGGATGGAGGCGAGCATTCCGGTCCCAGCATGCGGTCGAGGCGACCTGCGGCCGGCCCGGGCGCGCCGGCCACCCCGGGCGCCTTCGTATCCCAGATTGCCGGGATGTCCAATAAGCGCCGGCCGGCCCGGGTTCGCGTCGGCGGGCGAACTCGCCTATACAGCGCTCCCGATCGCGGCTGCGCGCAATCGCGACGCGCACCAAGGAACAGGGCGCCCTTGATCGTCCTCGCCACCCAATGCTTCAGCCCCGATCCCGGGGGGATCGAGAGCCTGATGACCGGTCTCGCGGACGCGCTGGCGCGCGACGGGCGCGCCGTCGAAGTGTTCGCCGACCACATCCGCTCGCGCGAACTCGCCGAACTCGCGCGGCCCTACCCGATCCGTCGGTTCGGCGCGCTGCGGCCGTTGCGCCGGGCGATGAAGCGACGGGCGATCGCGCGCGCGATCGCGGCCGATCGCCTCACCGGCCTGTTCGCCGATTCCTGGAAGAGCGTCGGCGCGACGCCGGCGAGCGCGGCGCCGCTCGCCGTGCTCGCCCATGGCACGGAATATCCGCTCGAGCCCTCGCCGGCGCGCGCCGCGCGGATCCGCGAGGCGCTTGCGCGCGTTTCCGTCGTCATCGCAAGCTCGCATTACACCGCCTCGCTCGTCGACCGGTTCACGCGCGGGACGGCGACGCGGCTCGTGGTGATCAACCCGCCGGTCGCCGATCTGCCCGCCGCCGCGCCGGCCGCGCTCGCCGCGCTCGATGCGGCGATCGCCGGCCGCGGACCGGTGGTGGCGACGCTGGCGCGGCTCGAGCCGCGCAAGGGCGTCGATTCGGTGCTGCGCGCCTTGCCCGCGCTCAGGCTGCGCCATCCCGGCCTCGTCTATTGCGTCGGCGGCGCCGGCGCCGATCTGGCGCGGCTGCGAGCGCTCGCGGCTAGCCTCGGCGTCGCCGACCGCGTGGTCTTCCTCGGCCAGATCGACGATCCCGCGACCAAGGCCGCGCTGCTGACCCGCGCTGACGTCCATGCGATGCCGTCGCGCCGCGTCGGCGCCTCGGTCGAGGGCTTCGGCATCGCCTATGTCGAGGCGGGCTGGTACGGCGCGCCCTCGATCGCCGGCGACGACGGCGGCAGCGCCGACGCGGTCGTCCACGAGCGGACCGGCCTCATCTGCGACGGCGCCAGCGCCGAATCGGTCGCCGCGGCGCTCGCCCGGCTGCTCGACGACGACGACCTGCGCCGGCGGCTCGGCGCGGAAGCGGCGGCGCAGGCGCGCGCGCGGCATACATGGGCGGTGGCGCTGCCGCGCTATCTCGAGGCGATTGCGGGGTGACGGCGCCGCGTCATTGCGGGCGCAGCGGTCGCGTCCGGCGCGGCTGCTGCGCAAGGAAACTGAGAGGGCGCCCTACCCGCTGGACAACGGTCGAGGTCGGCCATCGTTTCGCACGGCGGAGCGTGTTTCACCTCGGGAGGTTGGTCAAGTGCGCGCCAAAGGCGCGC